>NC_008048.1:950000-1266666 GCF_000013985.1 Sphingopyxis alaskensis RB2256
CGATGTGCAGCGCGCCGGTGACGTTCGGCGGCGGGTTGACGATCGTGAAGGGGGTCGCGTCGGGGCGGTGCGGGCGGAACAGCCCGCGGCTTTCCCATAACCGGGCCCATTTCGCCTCGATAGCGGCGGGATCGAAGGTTTTTTCCATCGGCATAGCGGGGCGCCTTTGCCAGCCGGGGGGCGAGGCGGCAAGGGGGTGATTGCCCTATGTCGGCCCGTTTCCCGTTCGCATCGAGCGAAGTCGAGATGCCCATCGGTGGCGCGCGCCTTCAGGGTGTCTCGACTTCGCTCGACACGAACGGAATTGGAGTGGTCGTTATTTCTTCAAATAACTATCCAGCCAGTTGAACACCGTCCGGTGCCACTGGACGCTGTTCGCCCCCTTCAGCACCCAGTGATTCTCGTCGGGAAAGACGAGCAACTGCGACGGCACCCCGCGGCGCTGGAGCGCGGTGAAGGCGGCGAGGCCCTGGCTGTAGGGGATGCGGAAATCCTTCTCGCTCGTGATGACGAGCATCGGCGTTTTCCACTTGGCGACATGGTTCACCGGGTTCCATTTTTCGGGCTCGCTGCGTTCCCACCACGGACCGCCATGATCCCATTCGTCGAACCACAATTCCTCGGTCTCGAACGCCATGGCGCGCAGGTCGAACACGCCGTCATGCTGGACGAGGCATTTGAAACCATCGGTCCACTGACCCGCGATCCAGTTCATCATATAGCCGCCATAGGAGGCGCCGAGCGCGCAGGCATTATTGATGTCGAGCTGCGCATCCTGCTGGCCCGCGGCGGCGAGGCCGAGCTTCAGATCTTCGAGCGGCTTGCCGCCCCAATCCTGGTTGATGCTGTCGGTGAAGGCCTGACCATAGCCGGTCGAACCGTGGAAATCGACAGTGACGACTCCGTAACCCTGCTGCGCGAAGAGGCGCGGGTTCCAGCGTGTCGACCAGCTGTTGCCAAAGCTGCCCTGCGGCCCGCCATGGACAATGAAAGCGACCGGCAGCTTTTCGGTCGCCTTCGCCGGTTTCAGGATCATGCCCCACACCGTGTCGCCCTTCGCACCCGCAAAGCGGATCTTTTCGAGCTTCACCGGGTCGAACTCGGCGAGACGGTCGGCGTTCACGCTGGTGAGCTGGCGGACCTTGCCCTTTCCATCGCGCACGAACAGGTCGGTCGGCGCGAGCGCGCTGTTACGCGAATAGAGCAAGGCCCCGCCGGGGAGCGGGGTGACGTCGCCGATATTGCCTTCGAGCGTTTCGGGTGAGGCCTTGAGCTTCTCGACCCTGCCCGTCGTCACATCGACGCGAAACACGGGATGTTCGAGAACGTCCTGCGCGGTGACATAGAGCGACTTGCCATCGGGTGCCCAGGCGATCGAGCCGACCGAGCGATCCCACGCATCGGTGAGCTTGCGCGTCTCGCCGCTTTCGAGGTTGCGCAGCATCAGCACCAGCCGATCCGCTTCATAGCCGGGACGCGCCATCGCCGCATAGGCGAGCCATTTGCCGTCGGGCGAGGGGGCGGGCAGCGTGTCGGTCGCCTGATTGTTCGCGGTCAGGTTCACCGGCATCATCCGGCTGTCGACGAGCCAGCTGTAGATATCGAGGTTGGTCGACATCGGCTCGTTCCGGTCGGCCTTGCGCAGCGTGAAAAAGACGGTGCGACTGTCGGTGCCCCATGCGAGTTCTTCACCGCCGCCGAAGGGTTTGGACGGCGTATCGCCGACCAGCCCGGCATCGGCCGCGCGCGCAGCGGTCGCCTTGCCGCCTTCCAGATTGAAGATGAAGGGGCGGCTGTAGGTGCCCGGCGTTTCCCATTCGTCCCAGTGGCGGACGAAGCCGACGCCATCCTTGTAAAGTCGGCCGCTGCCGGGGCCGACGAGCGCGCCCTTGTCCTTCGCCTCGCAACCGAAGTCGGTGCATTCCTTGGGGATGTCGCCCCAGGCGAGCAGCTTCGTCGCGTCGGGCGAAATCTTGAAACCCGCGACATCGGCCCTGGTGTCGGTAACCTGCATCGCGGCGCCGCCGACCTTGGGATCGACGCGCCACACCTCGCTTTTGCCCGAAGCGTTCGAGAGGAAATAGAGGATGCCGTCCTTGTCGAAGGCGGGTGAGGTTTCGTTCTTGCCCGCGGTGTCGGCGATCGGGATCGGCTTGGCGCCTTTGGCATGACGGTCGACGAGCCAGAGGCCGGTCGAACGCTTGTAGCTGCCCGCCTCGGTCTCGGTCATCTGGAAAACCACCCAGCGCCCGTCGGGCGATGCGGCGGGTGCGGCGACGCGCTTCAGCGTCGCGAGGTCCACCTCGGTCATCGGGCGGGCCATGGCGGGGGAGGAAAGGGCGGCGGCGAGCGCGAGCGCGCTGGTCAGGAGAAGGTTACGCATGAAAGCGGTTTAGCGACGACGCGAGCGCGATCAAGCGCGTTCGTCGCGGACCGGCGGCCTTCGCCCAGCGCGTCCGCATGGCCCGCCGCGGCGGCCACCCGGATATTCTGCACCGAACGCCGCCTTTCGACGGGCTCGCTAACCTTCCTTTAACCAGTCAACTCCCACAAAAACATATGCCCATTTACGGACATTTCCTCCCCTTGGCGCCGAATGGCGACAAACGCCAGGACGTGCGCCGCAAACTGAGCCTGCTTGCCCGTGGCGTGAAGCATGACGGGACGGGTATCGCGGTCCAGATCCACAATATATCGGGAACGGGACTGCTGTTTGAAAGCGACATCCAGCTGGAACCCTGTGACCGGATCGAAATCGAGCTACCCCATGCGGGCGGCATCACGGCGGTCGTCATCTGGGCCAGCGGGCGGCTTTTCGGCTGCCAGTTCGAAGGCCCGGTATCCCCGGCGACGCTGAGCGCGGTGGAGTTGAAAAGCGCCGTCGCCCCGCCTCCTGAGGTCCAAGAGTCGGGCGCCGAACCGGCACTGGATGAATCCCCCGACGATGCTGCGCCCGAGCCGCTTCAGGAGGTGATCGACCGCAGCCGCGAACAGATCGCCCGTGCCGCGGGGCTTGGCATCGACCGGGTCCGCATCATCGTCGAATATTAGGCAAGGAACGGGGGCCACGCGACGCTGCACGCTGATCCTAGCGTACCAGCACACCGCCCTTCATAACATGATCGATCGCCTCGAGCGCCGTGATGTCGGCGAGCGGGTCGGCCTTTACCGCGACGAAATCGGCATAGCGGCCGGGGACGATCGCGCCGATGTCGCTGCGGCCCATTTCTTCGGCGGCGTGGCCCGTCGCCGACTGAATCGCCTGCATCGGCGTCATCCCATATTGAACCATATTGCGGAATTGCCGCGCATTCAGTCCGTGCGGATAGACGCCGGCGTCGGTGGCATAGCCGATGTTGACCCCCAGCTCGACCGCGCGGCGAAAGGCGGCGCGCTGGGCGTCGGTCGTCTCGCGGTTCTTGCGCAGATATTCGGCGGGCCAGCCCTCCTTCGTCCCGATTTCGTCGATATAGTCGCCGTTGTAGATATCCATCGCGAGCCAGGTGCCGTGCTTTTTTGCGAGTTGCAGCGCTTCCTCGTCGGCGACGCTGGCGTGTTCGATGCTGTCGACCCCGGCGCGAATAGCGGTCTTGATCCCTTCGGCGCCGTGGGCGTGCGCGGTGACCCGCTTGCCGCGGGCGTGGGCGACCCTGACGACCGCCCGCAACTGATCCTCGGTGAGTTCGGGCGCGCCGGGTTCGGTGCCGATCGCGAGCACCGCGCCGGTGGCGATCGTCTTGATGAAATCGGCGCCTTGATCGAGAAGGAAGGCCGCTTTTTCCGCCGCTTCCTCGGACGTCACGGCGACGCCCAGCCGCATGTCGGGCGGTAGCTGCTCATTGGGGATGACGCCGTTGAGCTCGCCGCCGCCCTTTGGGATGGTGATATAGGCGCCCGCGACCCACATGCGCGGCCCCGGCACGTCGCCGCGGTCGATCGCGTTGCGCAAGGCGACGTCGGTGAGTCCGCGATAGGTGCCGACATCGCGCACGCTGGTAAATCCGGCTTCCAGCGTCACGCGTGCGTTGCGCGCGCCGACGAGCGCGGTTTCGGCGGGCGACGCCTTGATCGGCGCGGCGAGGTCGGCGCTCTGGCCGAGGTCGGCTAGGTGCGTGTGGAGGTCGATCAGGCCGGGCAGGACGGTGAAGGCGGACCAGTCGAGCCGCTTCGCGCCATCGGGCGTCGGCCCGCATGGAGCCACCGCCTTGATGCGTTCGGCCTCGACGGTGATGCACTGGCCGGTACGGACCTCGCTGGAGACGCCATCGATCAGCCGTCCGGCCTCGATATAGAGATTTTCGGCCGACGTCGGCGATGCCGCCAAAAGACTTGTCGCGAGCGCAGCGCTCAGATGGCGCTGTCGAAAGCGTTGCACTGGCGCGGATCCCCCGTTTGCAGGCCGCGGCGCAGCCAGGTCATGCGTTGCTCGCTCGTCCCGTGGGTAAAGCTTTCGGGCACCGGACGCTGTCCCGCCGAGCGCATCAGCGTGTCGTCGCCGATCGCATTGGCAGCGCGCATCGCTTCCTCCATGTCGCCCGGCTCCATCACCGGCTGGCCCGCGCTGTTGCGCGCCCGCGCCGCCCAGACGCCGGCGTAGCAATCGGCCTGAAGTTCCATGCGGACCTGAAGCTGGTTGCCCTCGGCCTGCGAGCTGCGCGCCTGCGCCTGGCGCACCTGATTTGCGATGCCGCTGATCGTCTGGATATGATGGCCGACTTCGTGTGCGACGACATAGGCCTGCGCGGCGTCGCCCGCGGCGCCGAACTTGCTGTCGAGCTCACGGAAGAAGTCGGTGTCGAGATAGACGCCCTGATCGGCGGGGCAATAAAAGGGGCCCATGGCCGAGCTTGCGGACCCGCAGCCGGTCCGGTCCACGCGATTGGAATAGAAGTAGAGCGTCGGCTGCCGATATCCGTCGATCAGGCTGGCCCACACCTGATGCGTCGATCCGAAGACGTTGCAGGCAAAGCGCTCGGCCTCGGTATCGCAGGCGACGCCCTGCGGGGCGCCGCGGCTGTCGGCCATGGGATCGGCGGTGCCGCCGCCCATGCTCAGCATGTTGGCGCCGGGGCCGAGCAGGAAAAAGGCGACCGCGCCGAGCAGCAGGATCGTCCCGCATCCCATCTTGCGGCCGAGCAGCATCGGCAGGAAACCGATCAGCAGCCCGCCAAGACCGCCGCCGCCCCCGCCGAACCCGCCGCCGCCCCGGCCCAGATCGCGAATATCGTCTCCGGGATCATAATCGTCGAGGCGCATCGGGCTTCTCCACCGGTGAAGGATCGTTTCGGCCCGAGTGTTACAGCAGCATCGGGCAATTGGAAGGGGCTTGGCGATTATCCCCTTACCATAAGGAGACCCCACTCGTCATTGCGAGGACCCCGGACTTGATCCGGGGGACGAAGCAATCTCCAGCCATCGTTCGGCTGCTACGCAAGCTGGAGATTGCTTCGCTGCGCTCGCAATGACGCCTACGGATGCGAGCGGGATAAGCGCCAAGGGACTTCGCAGCGGGCAAGCCATTGCAATAGGGCGTGTTGCGGTGCACAAATCGCGCATCCGCAACTCAAGGATCGCGACTCCATGCCCCGCCGAGCCACCCGCGCCGCGCTTCCGCTTCCCGATCTGGTCGTGCTTGTCCTGCAGGGCGGCGGCGCGCTCGGCGCGTTTCAGGCGGGGGTGTATGAGGCGCTGATCGACCTGGGGATCGAGCTCGACTGGGTCGCGGGCATTTCGATCGGCGCGGTCAATGCCGCGATCATCGCGGGCAACGAGCGCGATCAGGCGGTCGGCAAGATGCGTGAGTTCTGGGAAGGTGTGTCGTCGGCGCTGCCATCGCTGCCGATCCCCGACACTGACTGGGCGCGCGAATGGTCGCATATGGCCGCGGCCGGGCAGGTGATGGCGTTCGGCGTGCCGGGCTTTTTCACTCCGCGCTTTCCGCCGCCCGCCTTTGCCGAACGCCAGACGCCCGAGGCGATCAGCTTTTACGACACGGCACCGCTTGTCGAGACACTGAACCGACTGGTCGACTGGGACCGGGTGAACAATGGCAAGGTTCGCCTGTCGGTTGGCGCGGTCGCGGTGGAGACGGGCAATTTCCGTTATTTCGACACGACCAGTGATACAATTGATGCGCGGCATATTTTGGCATCGGGTGCCTTGCCGCCGGGCCTGCCGCCGGTCGAGATCGACGGCCATTGGTATTGGGACGGCGGGCTGGTGTCGAACACCCCGCTCGAACATGTCGTCGCGGCGGCGCATGAGGATATGCTGGTGTTCCAGGTCGACCTTTTCCCCGCGCGCGGGACGCGCCCGCACGATCTGGAAGAGGCCTGGTCGCGCGAGAAGGACATTCGCTATTCCAGCCGCACGCGGCGGATTTCGGATGGGCTGGTGCGGCGCCGCAAGGAGCATCGGCTGGTCGACCGGATGCTCGCGAAACTGCCCGAAGACCTCGCCGAGCTGCCCGAGGTGAAGGCGGTGCGGCGGATGGTCGACTGCAAGGCGCTCAACGTCGTGCAGCTCATCCACGAACCGCCCGCCTGGCAGACCGGCGCGCGCGATTTCGAGTTTTCGCGCTCGACGATGGAGGTCAACTGGGCGCTCGGCCGCGATGCGGTCGAAGCGGCGATGAAGGACGGCCATCTGCTCGCCGAAAGCATCGCCGAGGGACGGTCGGACAGCTTCGCGGTGCAGGCCGACGGGCTGAAGCCCAAGGCCGACAAGGATATTCGCTGATTCTCCCCCACCGAAAGGACAAGGACATGCACCTTAAAGGCAAGACTGCGCTCGTCACCGGATCGACTTCGGGCATCGGGCTCGGCATCGCCAAGGCCTTTGCCGCCGACGGCGCGAACCTCATCATCAACGGCTTTGGCGATGCCGACGCGATCGAGGCCGAACGCAAGGAGCTGGAAGCGATCAGCGGCGGCAAGGCTGCCTATGACGGCGCCGATCTGACCAAGCCTGACGAAATCATGGCGATGTTCACGCGCGCGGAGGCGGATTTCGGCGGGGTCGACATCCTCGTCAACAATGCGGGGATGCAGTTCGTCTCGCCTGTCGAGGATTTTCCACCCGAAAAGTGGGATATGATCATTGCGCTCAACCTGACCGCGGCCTTTCACACGATCCGTCATGCGGTGCCGGGGATGCGCAGGAAGAAGTGGGGACGGATCATCGGCACCGCCTCGGCGCACTCGCTCGTCGCCTCGCCCTT
The DNA here is from genome assembly GCF_000013985.1 of Sphingopyxis alaskensis RB2256. GTDB lineage: Bacteria > Pseudomonadota > Alphaproteobacteria > Sphingomonadales > Sphingomonadaceae > Sphingopyxis > Sphingopyxis alaskensis. The sequence goes on from NC_008048.1 coordinate 957,220, forward strand.
CAAATCGGCCTATGTCACCGCGAAGCACGGGCTGGCGGGCCTCACCAAAACGGTGGCGCTCGAAGTGGCGGACGCCGGAATCACCGTCAACTGCATCAGTCCGGGTTATGTCTGGACACCGCTGGTCGAGAATCAGATTCCCGACACGATGAAGGCGCGCGGCATGACGCGCGAGCAGGTGATCAACGATGTGCTGCTCGCGGGGCAGCCGACGAAGCAGTTCGTCACGGTCGAGCAGGTCGCGGCGCTCGCCGCTTTCCTCACGCGCGACGAGGCGGCGAACATCACCGGCGCGAACCTCAGCGTCGATGGCGGCTGGACCGCGGCCTGATGCGGCGGCCTTGAGCATTCTCCTTTGCCACCCTAAGGTTAACCAAACAGGGCCGGGGAGAAACGGAGAATCATGGGTCGCACCATCTGGGTTTTGGCGGTGGCGCTCGGCGTCACCCTGGGCGCGTGCCGGGCCGTGGTGCCCGCTATACCGCCATCGGCGGGTGATGCAGCGGAGGCGGGCGGAACGTGGCGCGCGACGGCGACCGATGCCGACAAGCAACGAATTCGCGACTGGTACGGCAGCTGGCAGGCCGCGCTCGCCGATGCGCGTGCGAAGGGACACGGCGCCGAAATCGACGATGAGGGGGCGTTGCTCCAGCCAATGGCCGCGCTGCCCAACGCGCACCTGCCGGCGGGCGACTATCGTTGCCGGACGATCAAGATCGGCGCGAAGGGGCGCGACGGGCTGGGCTTTATCGCCTATGGCTGGTTCCGCTGCCGCGTCACGGCCGAGCAAGGGCTATCGAGTCTCACCAAGCTGACCGGGTCGCAGCGTCCCGTCGGACTGATCTTTCCCGACAATCTGAGGCGTCAGATTTTCCTCGGCACGCTTGAGCTTGGCGATGAAAAAATGGCGATCAATTACGGCAGCGACCGGATGCGCGACATGGCGGGGCTGATCGAGCGGATCGGCGACAATCGCTGGCGGCTGGTGCTGCCCGCGCCGGCTTATGAATCGCTGCTCGACGTGATCGAGCTGGTTCCGGCAAATTGATGGAGGAGAGAGGGATGATGCGCGCTTTCTGGATGGGCGCGGCGGCGCTGGCGCTGGCGGTGCCGGCATCGGCACAGACGCTGCGCGGCGAGGTGCAGGCGCAGATGCCGTCGCTGATGGCGATTTATGACGATCTGCACGCCAATCCCGAACTCAGCTTCATGGAGGTGCGCTCCGCGGGGATATTGGCGGCCGAGGCGCGCAAGCTGGGGTTCGAGGTCACCGAAAAGGTTGGCGGCACCGGCGTCGTTGCGGTGATGAAGAACGGGCCCGGTCCGATCGTGATGGTGCGTGCCGACATGGACGCGCTGCCAGTTACCGAACAGACGGGGCTGCCTGGGGCGTCGAAGGTGCGCGTCACCACCGCCGAGGGCGTCGAAACGGGCGTGATGCACGCCTGCGGTCACGACACGCACATGGCCGCCTGGGTCGGCGTGGCGCGGTTGATGGCGGCGAACAAGGATAAATGGTCGGGCACGCTGGTGATGATCGGCCAGCCCGCCGAGGAACGTGGTGCCGGCGCCCGGATGATGCTTGAGGACGGGCTGTATACGCGCTTCCCGAAGCCCGAATATGTGCTGGCGTTCCACGATGCGGCACAGTTTCCCGCGGGCATGATCGGCTATGCGCCGGGCTATGCGCTCGCCAATGTCGACAGCGTCGACATCCTTGTGAAGGGCGTCGGCGGCCATGGCGCCTATCCGCAGACGACAAAGGATCCGATCGTGCTGGCGAGCCGCATTGTCGGCGCGCTGCAAACGCTGGTGTCGCGCGAGATCAGCCCGCTCGACAGCGCGGTGGTGACGGTCGGCAGCTTTCACGCTGGCGCCAAACACAACATCATTTCGGACGAGGCACGGCTCCAGCTGACGGTGCGCAGCTATACCGACGCGGTGCGCGATCATCTGCTGGACGGCATCGCCCGCATCGCCAAGGGTGAGGCGATCGCGGCGGGAATGCCCGAGGACCGGATGCCCGTGGTGACGGTGCAGAAGGACGAATATACGCCGGCCACCTTCAACACGCCCGAGTTCACCGAAGACATGGCGACCTTTCTGAAGACCAGCTTCGGCGAAACGCGCGTCGTCAAGGTTCCGCCCGTGATGGGGGGTGAGGATTTCGGCCGCTTCGCGCGCGCGGACAAGGATATAAAGAGCCTGATCATCTGGGTCGGCGGCGTCCCGCAGGCCGAATTTGATGCGGCGAAGAAGGAAGGGCGGACGCTGCCCAGCCTCCACTCGCCCTTCTGGGCGCCCGACGCGCCAGCGGTGATTTCGACCGCGACCGAGGCGCTGACCGCGATGGCGATGAAGCTGATGGGGCAGCGATAGACTGGGGGCTGGTTTCGTCCGGAAGCTGCCGCTCCGCCCCGGCACGGAGGAGCAATCGAAGCGCGGTGGAGGGGTCCTGACCCTAGCAGTCAGTCTCCCTTAAAGGCGCAAAACTGCCTCCGCGGCCTGCACCTTCGGTAAATCGCCTCGCGCCCGCCGCTGCCCCCTCGCGGAGCGGGATGACCCCTGCGCGGGCTTCGTGCGCCAGTGCGCCTTCGATGTCGAAGTCCCACTGGCGATAGGCGCTCAATCGGTCGCTGTTCATGCAGATTTGCGGGAAGGCAGCGACATGTTTCGCGAGATCGATCGCGGCGCTCAGCGCGTCGCCGTCGGGAACGACCCGGTCGGCAAGGCCGATGCGCTGCGCTTCGTCGGCGGCCACCGGCCGACCGGTGAGGATCATGTCGAGCGCGCGCCCCTGCCCAACGATGCGCGGAAGGCGGACGGTGCCGCCATCGATCAGCGGGACGCCCCAGCGGCGGCAATAGACGCCGAAAACGGCACCAGCGGCAGCGACGCGCAGGTCGCACCAGAGCGCGAGTTCGAGCCCACCTGCCACCGCATGGCCCTCGATCGCGGCGATCACGGGTTTGTCCATCAACATTCGCGTCGGGCCCATGGGACCTGGTCCGTCGGGATCGTGGCGGCTGGCGCCGACCGCGCCAAGGTCGAAACCTGCGCAGAAATGGCCCGCACTACCCGTCAGGATCGCGACCTTTGCCGCCTCGTCGGCGGCAAAGGCGGTGAAGGCGTCCCTTAGTGCCTCGGCGGTCGTCGGATCGACTGCGTTGCGTTTGTTCGGCCGGTCGATGGTGACGATGGTGACGGGCCCATCCTTTGCGATTGCAACGCTCATCGGTCATCCTCCTGTTCATCGGCAGCGTGGCGCTTGGCGGGGGGACTTGCAAGCCGGGCGCCGGACTCCTAGATAAAGGGGGTGCGGGCCGGGCCCCTCTGGCGTCGGCGGGATTTACCCGCTGCGTGATGTCGGACCGCATCGGGTGACACCGATGCTTGCGGCCCTACCTCCCCCCTGTTCAGGGCTCGGCATCGGCGTCACCTGCTTGATGATCAATCAGGAGGCCCTTTTCGATGCGTTTTCATCGTAATTTCTATCGTTTGACCCAGCTGCATCGCCAGCTCGACGAAGCCGAACGCCGCGAGGCGCGGTGGCACGGCGTCGATCCATTCCGGCTATTGCGGCTCAGGACGCTGAAGTTCGCTGTCAAGCGGCGGCTCGCTGCGCTCGTCACGCGCCCCGTGCCCGCCCGCTAAACCGCCCGACCATCGACAGCCTCGTGCGCCGCCCAACGGTGGCGCGCGCGGCCTATCCAGGGAATCACCATCATGGAGTTTCTGTTCGCCGACTGGCTGGGCACCCCGGCCTGGTTCTGGCTGGCCTTTATCGCCATCGTCATCGCGCTGACCGCCTTTGACCTTGGCATTCTCAACAAGGAAAACAAGGAAATGGGGATCGGCGAGAGCCTCAAGCTCTCGGCGCTTTACATCGGCATTGCCCTCGCGTTCGGCGCGTGGGTCTGGAGCGCGAAGGGCGGCGAGGCCGGCCTCCAATATTATACCGGCTTCTTTATCGAGAAGGCGCTGTCGATCGACAATATCTTTGTCATTTCGCTGATTTTCACGACGTTCGCGATTCCGCCGCGTTACCAGTATCGCGCGCTGCTTTGGGGCATCGTCGCGGTGATCGTGCTGCGCGGGATCATGATCGCGGGCGGCGCGGCGCTGGTCAGCGAATATGGCTGGCTGCTTTATGTCTTCGCCGCCTTCCTCATCTTCACCGGCGTCAAGATGCTGTTTGCAAGCGAAAAGCCGATGGACGTTGCGGGCAATCCGGTCGTCAAATGGCTGTCGCGCCACATGCCGATCACAAACGAACTGCACGGCGAGCGCTTCTTCGTCCGCGTGCCCGACAGCAAGACGGGCAAGCTGGCGCTCGCGGCGACGCCGCTGTTCCTCGCGCTGGTCGTCATAAACCTCGCCGACCTGGTGTTCGCGGTCGACAGCGTGCCGGCGATCTTTGCGATCACCACGGACACCTTCATCGTCTATACGTCGAACATCATGGCGATCCTTGGCCTTCGCGCGCTCTACTTCGCCCTGTCGGCGATGGTGCATCGCTTCCATTATCTCAAATATGCGCTTGCGCTGGTGCTTGTGTTCATCGGGTCGAAAATCTTCGTTGCCGATTTCATCCTCGGCAGCGACAAGTTCCCGCCGCTTGTCAGTCTTGGCGTGACCGTCGCGCTGATCGCGGGCGGCATCATCTGGTCGCTCGTCAAAACGCGCGAAGAGAAGGCGGCGCTGCGCCAGTAAAAATGTCCGCCGGAAGCCTTTTCGGGCTTCCGGCGGACAGGCTTTCCTCCCCAGGAAAGCGCGGGAGGCGCGGGACGATTGTGCAAGGCGTCCCGCGCCGAGCGGGTTGGCGCGAGGGTTGCAACGGATCCCTCGCGCCGAGCTCGGTCAAGCCGCGAACTGGTTCATCGTATTGTCTTTGCCGGCGGCTTTCAGGGCCGCTTCGCCGGCGAAATACTCCTTGTGATCGTCACCGATGTCGCTTCCGCTCATATTCTGGTGCTTCACACAGGCGATGCCCTCGCGGATTTCCTTGCGCTGGACGCCCTTGACATAGCCGAGCATCGCTTCGTCGCCAAAATACTCCCTGGCGAGATTGTCGGTGCTGAGCGCGGCCGTGTGATAGGTCGGCAGCGTGATCAGGTGATGGAAGATGCCCGCCCGTTTCGCCGCGTCGCGCTGGAAGTTGCGGATGCGGTTGTCGGCTTCGCTGGAAAGTTCGCTGTCATCATATTCGGCGCTCATCAGCTTGGCGCGGTCATATGCCGACAGGTCGCGGCCCTCCTCTGCCCAGCTGTCATAGACCTGCTGGCGGAAATTGAGCGTCCAGTTGAAGCTCGGCGAGTTATTGTAGGCGAGCTTCGCATTGGGCACGACCTCGCGGATGCGGTCGACCATGCCGGCAATCTGTTCGATGTGCGGCTTTTCCGTCTCGATCCAGATCAGGTCGGCGCCATTCTGGAGCGAGGTAATGCAGTCGAGCACGCAGCGGTCCTCGCCGGTTCCGGGACGGAACTGATAAAGGTTGGAGGGCAGGCGCTTTGGGCGCATCAGCTTGCCGTTGCGGTTAATGAGGACATCGCCGGGGTTGCCCGCGCCCGGAACCTCTTCGCAATCGAGGAAGCTGTTATACTGGTCGCCAAGATCGCCGGGCTGTTTCGAATAGGCGATCTGCTTGGTCAGGCCCGCGCCGAGGCTGTCGGTGCGCGCGACGATGATGCCGTCCTCGACCCCCAGTTCCATGAAGGCGTAGCGAATGGCGCGGATCTTCTGAAGAAAATCTTCATGCGGAACCGTGACCTTGCCGTCCTGGTGACCGCACTGCTTTTCGTCGGAAACCTGGTTCTCGACCTGGAGCGCGCAGGCGCCGGCCTCGATCATCTTCTTGGCGAGCAGGTAGGTCGCCTCGGCATTGCCGAAGCCTGCGTCGATGTCGGCGATGATCGGCACGACGTGCGTTTCGTGATTGTCGATCGCGGCCTGCACCTGCTTGGCCTTGAGTTCGTCGCCCTCGGCGCGCGCGGCGTCGAGGTCGCGGAAGAGCATCCCCAGTTCGCGGGCGTCGGCCTGACGCAGGAAGGTGTAGATTTCCTCGATCAGCGCCGGAACGCTGGTCTTTTCGTGCATCGACTGGTCGGGGAGCGGGCCGAACTCGCTGCGCAGCGCGGCGATCATCCAGCCCGACAGATAGATGTAGCGGCGCTTGGTCGTGCCGAAATGCTTCTTGATCGCGATCATCTTCTGCTGCGCGATGAAGCCGTGCCAGCAGCCGAGCGACTGGGTGTAGTTGGCGGGATCGGCGTCGTAGGCGGCCATGTCGGCGCGCATGATGCGCGCGGTGTAGCGGGCGATGTCGAGGCCGGTCCTGAACCTGTTCTGGGCGCGCATCCGGGCGACGCTTTCGCCGCTGATGGCATCCCATGCGCCGTCATGGTCGCGGATGAGGCGGCCGGCCTGCGCCATGTCTTCCTGATAACCCATCGTCTTTGTCCTTGTGCGGAGGTGATGGGTGGATGTTGGCGAAGGTGTCGCGGAAAGGGAAAAGATTTGTCAATAATATTTGTGAAATACCGCCGATAGGTGTAAATCAGCGTGTAAATTAGTAAAGAAAGTTACAAAGATGATCGAGCGGCGGGTGTTTGCGGGGCCGGCGGTGCGGCGGGCGCGGCGCGCGGCGGGGATGACCCAGGCCGCGATGGCCGACGCGCTGGACATATCGCCGAGCTACCTCAACCTGATCGAGAACGGCCAGCGCCCGCTGTCGGCCACAGTCCTGGTAAAGCTGGCCGAACGCTTTGCGTTCGACGCCGCGACCTTGGGCGGCGAGGCGGTGGCGGGGGGCGCGGCGGGGCTCAAACGGCGGATCGCCGACCCGCGCTTCGCCGACCTGGGCATCGGCGCCGACGAGGTCGAGGCGTGGCTCCAGACCGCGCCCGCGACCGCCGCGGCCTTCGCGCGACTGTTCGACGCGGCCCCCGAGGCGGCGGCGGAAGGTGACGGCGACGCACCCGAAGTGGCCGCGGTGCGCCGCGCGATCGAAAAATGGCGCAACCATTTCGCCGACCTCGACGCCCGCGCCGAGGAACTGGCCGACGAGTTGCGGCTCGCGGGGGGCGACCTCTATGGCACGATTTCGGAGCGTTTGCGCACGCGCCACCAGCTCGGCATCCGCATCCTGCCCAGCGACGTGATGCCCGACCGCCTCCGCTGGCTCGACTGGCACGCGCGGCAACTGATGCTGAGCGAACTTCTACGCCCCGCCTCGCGGACCTTTCAGGCGGCGGCGACGCTGGCGCAGATCGAGGCGAAGGGCGAGATCGACGCGCTGGTCGCGGGCGCCGAATTCGCCGAAGCCGCCGCGGCGCGGCTGTTCGAGCGGCACCTGATCCATTATTTCGCGGCGGCGCTGATGATGCCTTACGGCCGTTTCCTGCGCGCCTGCGATGCGACGGGATATGATCTGCTGCTGCTCCAGCGGCGCTTTGGCGCGGGTTTCGAGCAGGTCGCGCACCGGCTGACGACGCTCCAGCGCGTCGGCGCGCGCGGGCTGCCCTTCTTCATGCTGCGTATCGACCGCGCGGGGCAGGGGAGCAAGCGCTACGCCGGGGCGAGCCAGTCGCCGCTGACCGACGGTGACGCGCGCTGCCCGTTGTGGGGAATCCACGAAGCGTTCGCGCGGCCGGGCGAGGTGATCGCCGATCTGGTCGAGCTGGAGGACGGGACGCGCTGGTTCACGCAAAGCCGCAGCGTCGCCGCCCCCGGCGCGACCGGGAGCGGCACGCCCGCGCGCTTCGCGGTATGCGTCGGCGTCGATGCCAAGGTCGCGGCGCCCTTGATCGCCGCGCGCGGCATCGACCTGATGCGATCGCCCGCAACCCCTATCGGTCTGGGATGTCGCCGCTGCACGCGCACCGGATGCGTGCAGCGGTCAATGCCGCCACGCGGCCGCCCGCTGCGGTTCCGCGACGGCGAGCGCGGGGTGAGCGCGTTCGATTTCGCCGGGGATTGAGGCACGAGAATCCCTTGGGACCGCCGAATCTTAACGATCAAAGCCCTTCGGGCGCGGCGGCCGGTTGGCTGGCGCGCGCCTTGCGTGCCGCGATCTCGGCGCGGAGCCTTTGCTCGCTTTGCGCGCTCTGTATCACCTCCGGGAGCCATTCGGCGCGGAACTCGAGCCGCATGCCGCTTTCCAGCACCTGAAACTCGAGCACTTGCGAAAAGGGATGGCCCTTGCGCCGCGCATTGAGCGCCGAAAACAGCCGCTGACCGGCGGCATCGCCCGCGAACACCGCCGCGCATTCGCGCGACGGTTCCCTGGCGACGTCGCGGCGCATTTCCGACAGGCAGTAGCTGCGGCTCGCCTTGATCGGGTGCTGACGATCCATCTCGAACGTCTCGCGATCGTCGACGTCGGCTTCATATCCCTTGGGCACTGGCGCCTGAACATAATAAAAGGCCATGACATTGCCCGGTTTCCGATTGGCCTTGCTCGGCTCGCCCAGCCGCTTTTCCAGCGTGGCGGCATAGGCGCGGGGATCGACGCTGGGGTCGAAACCGCGGCGGTAGTGGACCGAGAACAGGCGCTGGACGCCATTCGCATCGACATAGAACCAGGGTGCGATGGTTTCGGTGTTGCGCGGGCGCAAGTGGCTCGGCGTTTCGATGTCGACGCCGTCGGGCATCCGGAACCAGTTATAATTCATTTCCTGCCGCGTGCCGGGCGATTTGTCGGCGCGCGGCCCCAGTCCCAGGTCAAGCGAGCGGCCGCGCACGCGGGGGTCGCCCCGGTCGGCATAGTCGCTGGGGATGGCAAACCCCTGTTCGGTCAGGACGGCGCGCACCTCGTCGATCGTCATGTCGAACTTGAGCCCGAAAACGCTCATGTCCATCGCTTCGGCAACGCTGTAAAGACGGGCGTCGAACTTGCTGTCCGGCACCTCGTCGGGGGTTGCCTTGGCCGCCGCCGTGGACCCGCCCTTGTCACCGGCCCCGGCATCGGCGGCCGTGTCGCCGCCCGATCCGCATCCCGCGAGACCAACCGCCAAAAGACCAAACATCATTGCCTTGCGCATCGAGCCCCCCCTTATCAAATTGTCTGGATAGGGGCATGTTGGCCGCTGTATCCGCTGGGGGTCAACCCTAAACTGGCCTATTTCGGCCATTTTTCCTTTCGGTGTGATGCGGGCGGAGGGCACGGGGTTCGTCGCGCCGGGGATTTGCTGCGCGTTTGGACTATGGGGCGGGCTGCGAGCGCGGCTTTATACAGCACGCCGCCCTACACGACGGACCAGCTTGCCAGCGCCAGCGCGAGCGATCCGCACAGCAGATATTGCAGCAGCCGTTTGGGGCGCCTTGCCGCGAAGGCGATCGCGAGCAACGGGATTGCGATTGTCAGCGTCCAGAAGATCGCGATCAGCGGCGCGCCGTTGCCGATGAGGAGCCGCGCGAGGAAGGTGAGGGTGAGGGCAAGCGGGACGCCCCAGATGACGCCGTCCCAGCCCGCGCGCAGCCGCGGCTCGTGGAGGCCGCGCCGCTGCCTTTTGCCGAGCCAGATCGAGGTGCCCGTGGCGACGACGATGGTGAGTGCGAGGCCGAAGACGATATAGGCGAGCTTGACCGGGAGGCCGCCGTAATTGCCGAAATGCAGGTTGTAGGTCGAGGCGGCGAGCTGTTGCCCCATATGCCCGTCGGACAGGCCGACCTTGCCATGATAGCCGCCGTCGGCGCCGAACTGATAGGTTTCGCCGTAGATCAGGCGGCGCGGATGTTCGGCGATGAGCTGGATATGCTGGCCGCGCGTCTGTGGATCGTGGAGGATGACGTAGGTCGGGCGCACTTCGGGGTGGTTCCTGGCGAGCCAGGCGAGCGGCGCGGCGACATTGGCGAGCGGCGCGGGGCGGGCGTCGGCGCCATGTTCCTCGCCGAAGATCGGCGCATAGGCGGCCTCGACGTCATTGTTGTAGAAGGCGGCGGCGAGGCCATGGGCGCCGACGACGCCAAGCCCGATCATCGCGCCGGTCAGCGCGATCGCGAGCGAAAAGGGCAGGGTCCAGACGCTCAGCCGGTTGTGCCAGTCGGCGAGGCCGACGCCATGATTGTCGCGCGCGCGGAGGCGAAAGGCGTCGCGGAAGATGCGCGGGTGCGCGACGATGCCCGACAGCGTGAGCGCGAGGATCATCACGCCGAAGATGCCGACGATCGTCATGCCGACAAGGCCCGGAATGTTGAGCGAATAATGGGCGTGGAGCAGAAACTCCGACCAGGCATTCTCCTCGGGCATGGCGATCCTGCCATCGGCGTCGATGTGCACCGCCTGATGGTCGGTGGTGATCGTCGTGCGCGGCAGGCCGCCGACCGGCATATGGACATAGAGGTGCGTCGTGGCGGGCTTGCCCTTTTCGCTCGCGAGCACCGCGGCGACGGCGCGCTGCACCGCGTCGGGGGCGATCGCCGCCATTTCGGGGGCATTCGGCTGTTCGATGCGCTGCCATTCCTGATAGAAAACAACGACGGTGCCGGTGAGGCAGATGAGATAGAGCAGCGCCGAGGCAAGCAGGCCGATCGCGGCGTGGCCCGACAACGCACGCTGCACTGCGTCCTTGGAAAAAGCGAGGGTCACAGGGCGCCTCCGACGAAAATCAGGCCGAGCCCGGCGGCGGCGGGAAAGGCGAGCAGCGTGTATTGCGAACGCCGGCGCGGCAGCATGAGCAGCCAGAAGGCGAGGATGCCCCAGAGGAGGGGCAGGAGGAGCAGCGCCATCGCATTGCCGTCGGCGTCGCTCCACCCCGCCATCCCCGCGAACGCGCGCGCGCCGAGCGCGGCGAGCAGCGCCGCCGCAAAGGCAAGCGGAACGGTGAGGAGGAAGGTGAGCAGGCGGCGACCCAATGCACGCGGCTCGCCCTTTTCGGGGAGCATATGCGCCTTGCGGTCCGACGCGCGGCCCTTGCCCCTGGGCGCGGTCCAGCCGGCATGGGCGAGGAGCAGCGCGGCGGCGGCCATGCCGCAGAGCGACGCGACCGCGAGCCCCCACGCGCCATCGCCCGCGAGCGCGAGCGCCGGGCCGACGAGCATCAGCGCCCAGCCGACGCCGTTCGCCGCCGCCGAGCGGCGCGGCAGGCTCCACGCGCGGCGCAGTTGCAGCACCGCGGCGACGACCGTCGCGGCGCCCGCCAAAGTCAGGAGGGGCCAGACCAGAGGCGCGGTCTCGCTCATCGGAAGCGGTAACCGACGGTCGCCATCACATTGCGCGGCGCGCCCATGAAACAGTCGCCCCGCGCGAGGCAGGAGGCGAAATATCTGTTATCCAGCAGGTTCGTCGCATTGATCGCCAAGCGCCAGTTGTTCCAGCTGACCTCGGCGAGCGCATCGACGGTGGTGTTGCTGGGGGTGACCAGCGACCAGGCAGGGCCCGTCGAGCGGCGCTTGCCGGTGTAGACGACCCCGGCGCCGAGCCGCAGCTGTGCCTCACCCGTCAGCCCAAAGGTCTTGGTCGACCAGATCGAGGCGATGTGGCGCGGCAGATAGTCGAGGTCGGTGTTCACCTCCGACTTCAGCTTGTTATAGCCATAGTTGACGAGCAGGTCGAAATTGCCGGGCAGGCTGTGGCTTGCCTCGACCTCGATGCCCCTGGTGGTGAGTTCGCCCGACTGGGTGATCGACTGGCCCTCGCCGTAAATGACGCGGTTGCGTTCCTTGACGCGGAAGCCGGTGACGGTGACGAGGGTGCCGGGGCCGGGTTGCCATTTCACCCCCGCCTCGAACTGCGTGCCGGTCTGCGGCCTGAACGGGTCGCCGAGGTTGCCGTCGACGTCGCTGAGCGACCCCGCGATCGGCAGGAAACTCTCGGTATAGCTGAAGAAGGGCGAGAAGCCCGCGCCGACGTCGCCGATGATGCCCGCGCGGAAGGTGGTGGCATTGTCCTTTTGCCCCGACGAGCCGGTCACGCGGTCGCGCCGCGCGCCGAGCACGACCGAAACGCGGTCGAAGAAGCGGATCTGATCCTGGACATAGACACCGAGCTGTTTCTGCGATTCCCTGAAAAAGGGTCCGCTCGGATCGTAGGTGAGCAGCGCGTCATAGTCGATGTCGTAAAGGTCGATGGTCTCCAGCCCGCCGGCGTAACGCTTGCCCACCCTGTTCCAGCTGTAATCGAGGCCGACGAGCAGCTTGTGCTCGACGTGCGCGCCGGTGTTGAAATGGAACTGGAGATTATTGTCGGTCGAAAAGACGTTCATCCGCGCGTCGCTGGCATCGGCATAAAGGCCGATGGTGCGGCGGTCGGCGGCGAAGGGATCGGTGGGGTTCGAATAGCTGTTCGTATAATGGGTGAAATACTCAAGGTCGCTGTCGATATAGCGCGCCTTGAGGCTGAGCCGCACCGCGTCCGAAAAATCGTGGGCGACGCTCGCCATGCCCTGGAGCGAGCGGCCGGCGTAGCGGTCCCAGCCGGGTTTGCCGACGAAAGTGTAGCGGTCGAGCGTCCCCGGCGCGCCCGGGTTGGGGCGGAAGGTGCCGATGATCGGCAGGAACTGCGACGTCGAGCCGGTGTCGTCCTCCTGATAGAGGCCGGTGAGGGTGACGTCGGTGTCGGCGGTCGGCTGCCAGCGGAGCGAGGGGGCGAACATCACGCGGTCGTCGGGGACGTGCTTCACATAGGTGTCGGCGTCGCGCGCGCGACCGACCGCACGGACAGCAAAGCTGTCGGACAGCGCGAGATTGACGTCGGCGAGCACTTCCTTGCGGTCGTAGCTGCCATAGACGAGGTTGATTTCGCCCTGCGTTTCAAAGCCGGGGCTTTTCGACACAAGGTTGACGAGGCCGCCGATCGACCCCTGGCCGAACAGCACCGACGCCGGGCCGCGCACAATCTCGACGCGGTCGAAATTATAGGGGTCCGAGGTGATGCTGGCGTAGAAGGAAAAAATGTCGCGCATCCCGTCGCGGAATTGCAGCGCGTCGATGCCGCGCACGTTGAAGCCGTCGACGCGCGTGTCGCGGCCATAGGGGTTGGCGAGCACGCCCGCGGCATATTTCACCGTGTCGCTGATGCTGATCGCGCCCTGCGCCTCATATTGGTCGGCGGTGATGACCTTGACCGGCTGGGGCAGTTCGATCAGCGCGGTATCGGTCTTGGTCCCCGCATAGCCGGTGACGACGATCTGGTCCCGATCCTCGAAATCGGCCGAAGCCGCTTCGGCGGCGAAGGCGGTGCCGCTGGCCAGCGCGGTGCAGACGAGCATGGCGATACGCGCGGTGTTCACTTTGATTTTCCCCTGATAATCCGGACGAGTCGCGGTGCCGTCTAATGCGAATTAGTTGCATTAACAACAGGGGTTGCGAAAAAATCCTTTCGTGCCCGGACCTTTCCTCCTTGGGTAAGTGTAAAATTAACCGACAGTTGACGCCTCGCCTCTAGTATCGAGCCGACATGATCCGGCTGTTCAAACATTATGTCCCGCACGCGGTCGTCTGGCTCGCGCTGATCGAGTTTTGCGCGCTGCTCGGCGCGGCCGAGGGGGCGTGGCATCTTTATGCCTGGCAGGCGGGGTTCGACGCCGGGCCGCTGGGCGAGCGCGCGCTGCCCTTGCTGACCTTTGCCACCGCCAATTCACTCGCGATGATGGCAACCGGAATGTATGGTGGCGAAGGGCTGCGCTCGATGCGCTTTGCCACCGCGCGGCTGCTCGCCGCGATTTCGCTCGGCGTGATCTTTCTGTCCGTGCTGGGCTTCCTGTTGCCGACCGCGACCCTGTGGCGCGCGAACAGCCTTTACGCGATGGGGATTGCGATCGCGGCGCTGTTCCTGATCCGGCTGGCGCTCACCCAGTCGGCGGGGACCGATGCCTTTCGCCGCCGCATCCTCGTGCTTGGCGCCGGACCGCGCGCGGCCCGGCTCGCCGCGCTGGCCGCGACGCCGGGCAGCGGGCTCGACATCGTCGGCTTTGTCGCGATGAGCGCGACCGAGACCACCGTGGCGGGCGCCGTGCCGCGACAGGAGATTGCCAGTCTTTCCGACCATGTCGTCGCGCTCGGCGCGGGCGAGGTGGTGCTGGCGCTCGAGGAGCGGCGCAAGGCGTTGCCGCTCGCCGACCTGCTGCGCGTCAAGACGACGGGCGTGCATGTCAACGACATCGCGAGCTTTATCGAGCGTGAGACCGGGCGCGTCGACCTGGCGACCACCAATCCCAGCGGGCTGATCTTTTCGGACGGCTTTTCGGCGGGGCAGCGGATTTCGAAGGTCGGCAAGCGGTTGTTCGACATCGCCGCGAGCCTGATCGTGCTGGTGATCGGCCTGCCGCTGATGATCGTCGCGGGCATTGCGGTGAAGCTCGACAGCCGCGGGCCGGTTTTTTACCGCCAGCCGCGCGTCGGGCTGTTCGGCCAGCCCTATGACATCTTCAAGATCCGCTCGATGCGCACCGACGCGGAGGCCGAAGGCAAGGCGGTGTGGGCGAGCGAGAACGACCCCAGGATCACGCGCGTCGGGCGGGTCATCCGCAAGCTGCGTATCGACGAACTGCCGCAGCTCTGGTGCGTGCTGAAAGGCGACATGAGTTTCGTCGGCCCGCGTCCCGAACGGCCGAGCTTCGTCGCCGAGCTGGAAAAGGCGCTGCCCTATTATGCGGAACGGCACATGGTGAAGCCGGGGCTGACCGGCTGGGCGCAGATCAACTATCCCTATGGCGCGTCGGTCGACGATGCGCGCGTGAAGCTGGAATATGACCTCTACTACGCCAAAAATTATTCGCCCTTCCTCGACCTTCTGATCCTGCTCCAGACCGTGCGCGTCGTGCTGTGGCCCGAGGGAGCACGCTAGCGTGGCGGCAATGGACGGCCTTTCGCAGCTTTTGTCAGGCATGGCGCTCGTCGGCTTTGCCGGAGCGGCGCTGTGGCTGCTGTTGCGGCCCCGCGCGCGCATGGCGGCGTTGATGCCCGCGCCGCGCCTGCTTGCGCTGGGGGCGGCGACGACGGCGCTGTGGGCGGCGGCCATGATGCGCTTTACACCGGGTGCGCCGCAGGTGCTGGTGGTGCAGACGCTGCGCGACGCGGCGATGCTTGTCTGGCTCGGCGCGACCTTCTGGTCGGCGCGCGCGCCCATGGCGCGGTCGTTGCGACTTATCCTGCGGATGCTCGTCACTGTCTGCGTGTTGACGCTGCTGCTCGGCGTCGCGGCTTATTGGCGCGGCGGGGCGGCGGCGGGTCCGTGGATGGGATCGACGCTGACGTTCGCCGCGATGGTGGTGGCGACCGGTGGGTTGGTCATCGTCGATGCGGGGGTGCGTCAGGGCAGCGCTGGGCTGAGGATGCCGGTGATGGCGGTCGCGGGCGGCTTTGCAATGCTCTGGGCTTACCAGCTCAACGTCCAGCTGATCGGCGCGCTGACAGGCACGCGCGCATCGACGCTGATCGCGCTGCTTCCCGCGGTCGCGCTGCTGGCGCTGCCAACCTATGTCGTGGCGGCGATGGACATCGGGCGCGAGCGGATGCGGTTGTCACGTCCCGCCGCGACACGCGCGCTGACCCTGCTGGGCGCGGCCTGCTACCTGATCCTGATCGCGCTGACCGTTGCCGCCGCCCGCGCCATGGGCGGCGATTATGCGGAACTGGCGCAGGCCATCTCGCTGCTCGCGCTGTCGGGCGCGGCAGTGCTGATGCTTGCCTCGGCGCGGTCGCGCGCGTGGCTGTCGGTGATGATCTCGAAGCATTTTTTCGAGCATCGTTATGATTATCGCGCCGAATGGATGCGCTTCACCGCGACGCTGGCGCAGGGCGCCAAAGGCGACGGCGGTGAGGATGACCGCAATCTTTACCGCCGCGTCGCCAAGGCGCTCGCCGAACTGACGGGCAGCCCCGGCGCGCTGCTGATGACGCCAGCGGCCGCGGGCGGTTTTCGCATCGCCGAACAATGGTGCTGGCCGGGCGACGTGGCGGACGATGCGACGCTGTCGCTGCGGTCGGCCTTCATGCTTCAGGAAACGCAGCATATCGTCGAACTCGATGCCGAAAGGCGCGGGCAGGGTGGCCAGGATCTGGCCATCCCACAATGGTTGCTCGCCGACACGCGCGCGTGGGTGGTCGTGCCTGTGCTGCATTTCCAGCGGATGATCGCGATCGCGGTGCTGCACCGTCCCGCGGTGTCGCGCGCGCTCGACTGGGAGGATCTCGACGTGCTGCGTATCGCGGGGCAGCAGGCGGCCAGCTATATCGCCGAATCGCAGAGCCAGCGGGCGCTGTCCGAGGCGCGGCGCTTCGACGAGTTCAACCGCCGCTTTGCCTTCATCATGCACGACATCAAGAATCTGGCGAGCCAGCTCGGCCTGTTGGCGCGCAACGCCGAGCGCCACGCCGACAATCCGGCGTTCCGCGCCGACATGACGCAGACGCTGAAGATTTCGGCGGGGCGGCTGTCCGATCTGCTCGTCCGCCTGTCGCCGCGCGAGCATGCACCGACGGCCGATCCGGGGTGGGTTCCGGTCGAACCGATACTGAAAGACATCGCCGCCGAAGTACGGCCGCGCCGCGAGCTGTTCATCGGGTGCGAGGCCGGCCTTGCCGCGTGGGCCGATGCGGGCTCGGTGCGACGGATCGTCGGGCATCTCGTCGCCAATGCGATCGAGGCCTCTGCCGCGGGAATGCCGGTGCAGATCGTCGCGGTCGCCGAACAGGGACGCGTGCGGATCGACGTGATCGACCAGGGATGCGGCATGACGCGCGAGTTCATTCGCGACGAGCTGTTCAAGCCCTTTGTCTCGACCAAGGACAGCGGGTTCGGACTCGGGGCGTTCGAGGCGCTGCAGTTGGCTCAGGCGATGGGCGGCGCGATCGAGGTGGCCAGCGAAGTCGGCGAAGGAAGCAATTTCACATTGTGGCTGCCGCTCGCCGACGCGTCCAGCGCCGCGGTGGTTGACGCGCGGGCGATCAATGGGGGGCGGACATGAACGAAACGGCGGCAGCCCGTCGCAAACTGCTGGTGGTCGAGGATGATCCGGGGCTGCAGACGCAGCTCAAATGGGCCTATGAAGATTATCAGGTGTTCGTCGCGGGCGACCATGACACGGCGATCGAACTGCTGCGCGCCGAGGAACCCGATGTCGTGACGCTCGACCTGGGGTTGCCGCCCGACCCCGACGGCACGCGCGAGGGGTTCCGCACGCTGAAAACCATCGTCGAAGCGAAACCCGATACCAAGGTGATCGTCGTGTCGGGCCATGGCGAACGCGCCAGCGCATTGAACGCGATCGCCAGCGGCGCGTGGGATTTTTATCAGAAGCCGATCGACATCGACGCGCTGGGGCTGATCGTCGCGCGCGCCTTTCACGTCCGCGAACTGGAGGTCGAGAATGCGCGGCTGGCCAGCCAGGGCGCCCGCGACAATCGCGTGCTCGGTGGAATGATCACCGGCGCGCCCGAAATGCTCAAGGTGGCGCGCACGATCGAGCGCGTCGCGAACCTCGACGTATCGGTGATGCTGCTCGGAGCGAGCGGGACGGGCAAGGAACTGCTTGCGCGCGGGCTGCACGAGGCAAGCGCGCGGCGCGACGGGGCGTTCGTCGCGATCAATTGCGCCGCGATCCCCGAAAACCTGCTTGAAAGCGAATTGTTCGGGCATGAAAAAGGCGCGTTCACCGGCGCGGTCAAGACGACCGAAGGCAAGATCGAACTGGCGCACGGCGGCACGCTTTTTCTCGACGAGGTCGGCGACATTCCGCTGTCGTTGCAGGTCAAGCTGCTGCGATTCCTGCAGGAGCGGACAATCGAGCGGATCGGCGGGCGCAAGGCGATTGCGGTCGATACGCGAATCGTCTGTGCGACGCACCGCGACCTCGACGCCATGCTCGCCGCGCAAAGCTTTCGCGACGATCTTTATTACCGGCTTGCCGAAATGGTCGTGAAGATTCCGTCGCTCGCCGAACGGCCGGGCGACGCGGTGCTGCTCGCGCGGCATTTCCTTCATCAATATGCACCCGAAATGAACCCCGGCGTGCGCGGCTTTGCACCCGACGCGCTACAGGCCATCGACGAAGCCCGCTGGCCGGGCAATGTCCGCGAGCTGGAAAACCGGATCAAGCGCGCGGTCATCATGGCCGATGGCAAGCTGGTGACGCGCGGGGACCTCGACATGGCCGGCGCTGCGGAAGAGGAGGAGGATATGTGGCTCAACCTGCGCAGCGCGCGCGAGGCAGCCGACCGCGTCGCGATCCGCCGCGCGATGACACAGAGCGAGGGCAATATCTCGCACGCGGCCAAGCTGCTGGGGATCAGTCGCCCGACGCTTTACGACCTGCTCAAACAATATCGGATGCAGGGCTGAATGGGCTTTCGCCGCGTCTGGACGGGCGCGCTGCTGATCGCGGCGTCGCTTTCGGCGTGCGGCGGCGCGTCCGACACGCCGCGCGGCGAGATGGAGGCGCGCCGTGCCGCTTTGCAGCAGGCCATAGCCGACGATCCCGGGGCGATCGCCGAGCGCGTCGCTCTCGCGCGGGTGGCGATCGCGCTCGGCGATGGCGTCGGCGCCGAAGCGGCGGTGAAGGGGGCGATCGAGGCGGGGGCGAATGATGCGGCGTTGCGCCCACTGCTCGCGCGCGCCTTTGAATTGCAGGGCGACGGCGCGCGGGCGCTGGCCGCACTCGAGGCCGGGCCGGTCATCCCCGAAATGCTGGGCGAGGCGGCGTGGGTCGCGGGCGACGTTCACCTTGCGAACGGCGATCTGGCGGCGGCGCGCGAGGCCTATGACCGCGCGGTGCACGAGCTGCCGCGCAGCTCCGCGCTGTGGGTCGATGTCGCGCGCTTTCGCGACGCCAGCGCCGATATGCGCGGCGCGCGCGACGCGGTCGATTATGCGATTGAACTCGACGCGGCGAACAGCGCGGCGCTGGCGTATAAGGCCAATCTGGTGCGGAGGGCCGAAGGGCTAACCGCGGCGCTGGCGTGGTACGACCGGGCGCTTGCCGCCGATCCGGGCAATGCCGCGGCGCTGATCGATCAGGCGGCGACGCTCGGCGATCTTGGCCGCTACCGCGACATGCTGACGGCGCTGCGCCGTGCGGCGGTGCTCGTCCCGCGCGAGCCGCGGATCCATTATCTGCAAGCCGTGCTGGCGGCACGCGCGGCGAATTACCGGCTCGCGCGCAGTCTGCTCCAGCGCACGCGCGGCGCGCTCGATTCCGAGCCGGGGTTCATGCTGCTGAGCGCGGTGGTCGAGCTGGAGCTGGGCGGCGAGGCGGTGGCGGCGAGCTGGGCCGAGCGACTGCTTGCCGAACAGCCGCATAATTTCGCCGCACGGCGCCTGCTGGCGGCGGCCGAATGGGCGGGCGGCGATGCCGAGGCGGCGCTCGCGGCGCTGCGTCCGCTCGTCGCGCGGCCCGACGCCGACAGCTGGTCGCTGCTGCTCGCCGCGCGCGCGGCGGCCGAACAGGGACGCGATATCGAATCGGCCGGCTATCAGGCGCGCGCCGCGACGCTGGACCGCGGCGAGGCGGTGCCCTTTGCCGTCGATGCCGATTATGGCCTGCTGACGATGGCCGCCGACGCCGCGCCGCTCGATCCGGCGACCGTGATCCCGGCGATTTCGGCGGATATGGCGCGCGGCAACACGGCGCGCGCGATCGAGCGCGCGGTCCGGCTGCGCGATGCCAATCCGGGAGTCGCCGACGCGCATATGCTGCTCGGCGACGCGGCGCTCGCGGGCGGGCGCTACGCGCTGGCGGTCGAGGCCTATCGCGCCGCCCGCAACCTCGACGCGGGGGAGCGCACGACGTTGCGGCTCGCGAATGCGCTCTATCGCGCCGGCGACGCGGCGGGGTCGGGCGCGGCGATCATGGCGTTACGCGACCGTCAGCCGTCGAGCGTCGCCGCCGATCGGATCGCGGGCCATCTGGCGATCGAGCTTGGGCACTGGGACGCGGCGATCGCGCATTTCGAGCGCGTGGGCAGCCGGATCGGCGATCGCGACGCCGTGGTGCTGCGCGAACTCGCACGCGCGTGGGCGGCAAAGGGCGACGATGCGCGCGCGCTGGTGCTGATCGACCGCGCCTATCGGTTGCAGCCGCTGAACGCGGGCATCATGGAATTATACGCGGCGCTGCTGGAGCGGCGCGGGAAGCGCCAGGCGGCGGCGGATTTGCGCGACAAGGCGGCGCAGATCGGGCGGTAGGGGGGGCGGGGTTAAGGGTCGGTAGCGGCCTCTCTCTTACCGTCATCCCGGCGAAGGCCGGGATCTCGCCGGTGCGGTAAACTGATAGGGTGAGATCCCGGCCTTCGCCGGGATGACGAATAGGGACGGTCGGGAATCACCTTCCAACCGGCAGACCTCGTCAGGCCTCGGTCAAATCGAGCAAGGTCCGCGCGTCGAGGCCGATGCGGCGCATCTGCTGTGCGACCGGGGGCCACACATTCGTCAGGAAATCTTCGCGCATCAGGTCGCGCAGCCGATCGGTCGCCCCCTCGGCGACGAACATGCCCACGCCGCGCTTCACCGTGACCAGCCCCTCGTCCTGAAAGGTCTGATAGGCCTTGGCGACGGTGAGCGGGTTGGCGCCTTCGTCGGCGGCGAGGCTGCGCACCGAAGGCAACATGTCGCCGTCGCGAAAGGTGCCGTCGAGGATCGCGTTGGCGATCACGTCGCGCAGGCGCTGGTACACGGGTTTGGACTGATCGAGCATGGCGACTTAATGCCATAAGACAGCAGCACAGTCAAATGTCGCTTATTACGTCAACTCGCCAAACGGCGACATTAAATGTCCCAGGCGCGAACAACCTCGTCATATTCGGGCCTTGGTCGTTCGGATAGCGGGGCGTTCGCGGTGCCGAGGAAGAAATAGCCAACGATGGTGTCGCCCTCGCCCGCGCCGAACGCCGCGGCAACGTCGGGGCTGTAGGCGGCCCAGCCGGTGAGCCAGCTGCCGACGAAGCCGTGCGCGTGCGCGGCGTGGAGCAGGTTCATGCCCACCGCGCCCGCCGACATCCGTTGCTCCCACAGCGGGATTTTGGCCCCCTTCACAGGGGTGGAGAGCAGCACGAGCAGGGTGGGCGCCTGGTGCGCGAACTGATCGAGCGCGGAGAGATCCATGCCCGCGGCGCCGGGATTCTCCTTGACCCACGCTTCCTTGAGCAGCGCCGCGAAAGCCGCGCGCTGGTCGTCGGCGACGGTGACGATGCGCCAGGGGGCGAGCTTGCCATGGTCGGGGGTGCGCAGCGCAAGCTCGATGATGGCGCGGAGCTGCGCGGCGTCGGGGCCGGGCGCCACCATGTCGCGCGCCTTGCCCGAACGGCGGGTGGCGAGATGGGCGAGGAGCGAGGAGTTGTCGTTGAACATGGCGTGCCATGTGGCCTTTGGCGCGCCTCCGCGCAAGTGTTGCGAGTGATTCGCAACAGTTTTCGGCCCGATCGCGATGGTTTCGCGCGCAATTAGATTCTTCCCATACGCAATTTTGACGTTAGGTTGCGGCCATCCGCCCCGCTGCCTGGGGCCAACATCATATCCAGGGAAGGGTCGCCATGACCAAAGCCTATGCCCAGCACGGGGATGCCGCCGGGACGTTTCTCGGCCACCCCAAGGGGCTTTTCGTCCTTTTTTTCGCCGAAATGTGGGAGCGTTTTTCCTATTACGGGATGCGCGCGCTGCTGATTTTCTACCTGACGAAGCACTGGCTGTTCTCGGACAGTGAATCGGGGGTCATCTATGGCGCCTATACCGCGCTCGTCTACATCACGCCGGTGCTGGGCGGCTATCTGGCGGACAAATGGCTGGGGCAGCGCAAGGCAGTGCTCTTCGGCGCCATATTGCTGACCTTCGGCCATTTCATCATGGGCTTCGAGGGTGACGGCGGGCAGGATCCCGCCAGCCTCAACATCTTCTGGCTGGCGCTTGCCTTCATCATCGTCGGTTCGGGTTTCCTGAAAGCCAATATCTCGGTGATCGTCGGCCAGCTCTATCCGCGCACCGACGTGCGCCGCGACGGCGCCTATACGATTTTCTATATGGGGATCAACCTCGGCGCCTTCCTCGGTTCGCTGCTCTGCGGCTATCTGGGCGAAACCTATGGCTGGGCCTATGGCTTCGGCGCCGCGGGCTTCGGGATGCTGCTGGGCCTGATCGTCTTCATCTGGGGCAAGCCGCTGCTGCTCGGCCGCGGCGAAGCGCCCGATCCCGCCAGGCTCGCCGCGCCGGTGATGGGCATCAAGTTCGAATGGCTGCTCTATATCGTCGGTATCCTTGCCGTCGGCGTCTGCTGGTGGATGGTGCAGAATCAGGCGGTCGTCGGCACGTTGCTCGGCGTCGCCGGGGCGATCCTCGTCGCCTATGTCATCTTCACCGCGGTGGTGAAGCTGCCGTCGGACGATCGCGACCGCATCTTTGCCGCCATGTTCCTGATCCTCGGTTCGATCCTGTTCTGGGCGTTGTTCGAGCAGGCGGGTTCGTCGCTCAACCTGTTCACCGATCGCTATGTCGATCGCGCCGGGGTGCCCGCGTCGGTGTTCCAGTCGCTCAACGCCGGCTATATCGTCCTGCTGGCGCCGCTGTTCGCGATGCTGTGGACGTGGCTCGGTCGCCGCAACATGGAGCCTTCGGCGCCGGCGAAGTTCGGCCTGGCGATGCTGCAACTGGGCCTCGGCTTTCTTGTCCTCAAATGGGGCGCCGAAGCGGTCGGCATGGGCAATGCGACGCCGGTGCTGTTCATCTTCCTGATCTATCTGCTCCACACGACCGGCGAACTTTGCCTGTCGCCCGTGGGGCTCAGTGCGATGAACCGTCTCGCGCCCGCGCACATGGCCTCGCTCATCATGGGGACGTGGTTCTTCGCCTCCGCGACCGGCAATTTTGCCGCTGGCCTGATCGCCGCGGCGACGGGCTCCGAAAAGGCGAGCGGCGAGGGTGCGGGCAAGGCGCTGGTGCTCGATGTCTATCAGACGATCGGCCTGTGGGCGATCGGCTTTGGCGTGCTGGTGATCCTCGTGTCGCCGCTGATCAAGAAGCTGATGCACCTCGATACGCTGCGCGATGCCGATGAGCTGGCGGGCAGCAAGGAGCTGGCCGAGCCGCAGGCGGCGGGCGTTCATCCCGAACCCAAGGGGGCGTAATTCATGAAAACGGGTGTGAAGGGCAGCCTGCTGGCTGCGGTGTCGCTGGCGCTTGTCGGCTGTGCGGCGACGGGTGGCGGTGCGGCGTCGGCGGGCGACAAGCCAGCCGCGAGCGCCGACAAACCAGCGAAGTTCGACAAAAACCCCTATCCGTCGACCTATACGCCCTATCCGGGGCGGCCGACGGCGGTGCGCGGGGTGACGATCTTTGACGGCGAAGGCGGGCGGATCGACAATGGCGTCGTGCTGTTCGCCGGCGGCAAGATCGAGGCGGTCGGCGGCGCCGACACGGCGATCCCGGCGGGCTATGATGTGATCGACGGCACCGGCAAGGTGCTGACCCCCGGCATCATCGACATCCACAGCCACCTTGGCGACTATCCCTCGCCCAGCGTCGATGCGCACGACGACGGCAACGAGGCGACGTCGCCGACCACACCCGAAGTCTGGTCCGAACATAGCGTGTGGCCACAGGATCCGGGGTTCAGCCGCGCGCTGGCGAATGGCGGCGTCACGAGCCTGCAAATCCTGCCCGGCAGCGCCAACCTGATGGGCGGGCGGTCGATCACGCTCAAAAATGTGCCGTCGCGCACGGTGCAGGGGATGAAGTTCCCCGGCGCGCCCTATGGCCTGAAAATGGCGTGCGGCGAGAATCCGAAGCGCGTCTATGGCGGCAAGGGGCGGATGCCCTCTACCCGCATGGGCAATTTTGCCGTCAATCGCCAAACCTGGGCGAAGGCGGTCGCCTATAAGAAAAAGCTGGACGACGGCAAGGCCGTCGACCGCGACCTCGCGATGGAAACGCTCGCGGGGGTGCTCGCGGGCGAAATCCTGATCCACAATCACTGCTATCGCGCCGACGAAATGGCGCTGGTGATCGATATGTCGAAGGAGTTCGGTTACAAGGTATCGACCTTTCACCACGCGGTCGAAAGCTACAAGATTGCCGACATGCTCGCGAAGGAAGGCATTTGTTCGGCGATGTGGGCCGACTGGTGGGGCTTCAAGATGGAAGCCTATGACAGCGTGAACGAAAATGTCCCGCTGGTTCACAAGGCCGGCGCCTGCGCGATCGTCCATTCGGACGACGCGAACCAGATCCAGCGGCTCAATCAGGAAGCGGCGAAGGCGTTGAAAGCCGGGCGCCGCATGGGCATCGACGTCAGCGATGCGGTGGCGTGGAGCTGGCTTTCCTATAACCCGGCGAAGGCGCTGGGCATCGGCGAGCAGACGGGCAGCCTGAAGCCGGGCAAGATGGCCGACGTCGTGCTGTGGAACGGCGATCCGTTCAGCGCCTATACGCGGCCCGAGAAGGTCTGGATCGACGGTGCGCTGATGTTCGATGCGATGGACCCGCGGCGGCGACCGGTCAGCGATTTCGAGCTGGGGCAGCCGGGTGAAGGAGATGTGAAATGAGCAAGCGCTTCACCGCCTTTCACACCCGTTTGCATCAGGCGAAGTCGCGATGCCCATCGTTCGTGCGCGCCTTCGGCGTGTCTCGACTTCGCTCGACACGAACGGGGCTGGGGACTGCGCTCGTTGCAGCCTTGGCGTTGGCCGCACCCGCCGCCGCGCAAGATGTCGCGATCACCAATGCCAGGCTCGTCATCGGCGACGGCAGCGCGCCGATCGAGGGCGGCACCGTCGTCGTGCGCGGCGGCAGGGTCGTCGCCGCCGGTGCGGGCGTCGCGGTGCCCGCGGGCGTCGAGCGCGTCGATGCCGAAGGCCGCTATGTGACGCCGGGCATCGTCGCGGCGTTCAGCCGGGTCGGGCTGGTCGAGGTCGACGCGGTGAGCGGATCGAACGACCGCGCGGCGCCGCGCACGCGCTTTTCGGCGGGGCTTGATATTGCGCCAGCATTGAACCCGATGGGATCGCCCGTCGCGGTCAATCGCGCGTCGGGCGTCACGCGCGCGATCGTCGCGCCCGGCGGCAGCAGCAATTTGTTCGCGGGCCAGGGCGCGGTCGTCGACCTGGCCGACGATATGGACATGGTGACGCGCCCGCGCGCGCTGCAATATGTGGCGTTCGGCGAGGATGGGGCCGCGAAGGCGGGGGGCAGCCGCGCCGCGACCTTCCTCTTGTTCCGTGAACAATTGCTTGCGGCGCGCAGCTATGCCCGCAATCCCGCGGCGCTCGCCGAATGGGGCAATGACGCGATGCTCCAGCGCGCCGATGCCGAGGCGCTGGTGCGCGTGATCGACGGCACGACGCCGCTGTTCGTGCGGGTCGACCGTGCCGCCGACATCGTCAATGTGCTGAAGCTGAAAGGCGAGTTTCCGGCGATGAAGCTGGTGCTCGTCGGCGTCACCGACGGCTGGCTCGTCGCGCGCGAGATCGCCGCGGCGAAGGTGCCGGTGCTCGTCTCGCCGCTGAGCGACCTGCCCGACAGTTTCGAGCGGCTGGCGGCGACGCAATCGAACGCCGGACGGCTGAAGGCCGCGGGCGTCGATGTGTCAGTGGGCGTGTTCGACGACGATGATGCACACAAGATGGGCTATGCCACGCAATATGCGGGCAATCTGGTCGGGCTGGCGCGGATGCCTGGTGCGAGCGGGATGACGTGGGATCAGGCCTTTGCCGCGATCAGCAGCGCGCCCGCGCGCGCGGTAGGCATGGAAGGCAGCATCGGATCGCTGCGCCCCGGCCGCGTCGGCGACGTCGTGATCTGGGACAACGACCCGCTCGAACTCGGCAGCCGACCGGTCGCGATCTGGATCGACGGCAGGGCGCAGTCGCTGACGACCCGGCAGGACCGCCTGCGCGATCGCTATGCGACGCCGCAGGAAGGCGCGTTGCCGAAGGCCTATGATCGGTAGGTGTTGATTTCGTCATCCCGGCGAAGGCCGGGATCTCGCCCTCGCGTTCTCAGGCAGCGGCGAGATCCCCGCCTTCGCGGGGATGACGGGCGTAAATGGTGATCGATGCGATCGGGAACATGATCAAATGTTGACGATGTTATCTTTGCTGTCCAAGATGTTGTCACTGCAAACATCGCGACTCGCCTGAGGGTCATCGCGCTGGGAAGCGAACGGATTGTCGATCAATAAGGGTGTCCGCCATGCAACCGATGTCACTGTTGATTACCACCTGCGTCCTGTTCGTCGGCACCCATTTGCTGATGTCGCATCCGTTGCGCGCGGGGCTGGCGAGCCGACTGGGTGAGCGGGGATTCCAGATCGTCTATTCGATCGTCGCGATCGCGACCTTCATCCTGGTGGTGCAGGCGTGGCGCGGGATGCCGCCCGAACCGCCGCTTTGGCCGGTCGGGGACGGGCTTTGGGCGCTTGCCTCGCTGATCGTGCTGTTCGCGAGCATATTGTTCGTGGGGTCGCTGGTCGGCAATCCCGCGCTGGCGGCGCCGGGCGCCGAAAAGGCTGCACAGGCCGCGCCGCGCGGGGTGTTCGCAATCACGCGCCACCCGATGATGTGGGGCTTTGCGCTATGGGCGCTGGCGCATGTCATGGTGATGCCGACGCCGGGGCAGATTGTGCTGTCGGCGACGATCGCCTTCCTCGCGCTCGCCGGATCGGCGGGGCAGGATGTCAAGAAGGCGCGACTGATGGGCGACGCCTGGCGCGGCTGGGCGGCGCGGACGAGCTTCGTTCCCTTTGCGCGGCAGGTCGGCGGCGCGGCGCCATGGGCCGACGCAATGCCGCGCGCGCACGCGCTGCTCGGCGGGATCATCCTCTGGCTCGCGGCGAGCTGGGCGCATGGCGCGCTGGGCTATATGGTTGCAGGGGTCTGGCGCTGGGTGGGATAACGGCCCTGCCGCCGAAGTCTTACAGCCGCACCATCCGCATCCCCTGTTCGCCATAGCGCGGGCCGCTGGTTCCGCCCTTCGGCGCTGCGGAGTCGATCGCCTCGATGTCGTCGGCGGTCAGCGTGACGTCGGCGGCGCCGACGCTGTCCTCCATCGTCGCGCGCCGCTTGGTGCCGGGGATGGGGACGATGTCCTCGCCCCGCGCGAGCAGCCAGGCGAGCGCCACCTGCGCCTTTGACACGCCATGCTTGTCGGCGACCGCGCCGATGGCATCGACGATCGCGAGGTTGGCGGGGAGATTCTCGTCCGAATAGCGCGGGTCGTTGCGGCGCCAGTCATGCTCGGGCAGTTCGTCGCGGCTGCGCACCGCACCCGCGAGGAAACCGCGGCCAAGCGGCGAATAGGGGACGAAGCCGATGCCATGTTCGCGGCAGACGGGCAGGATCTCGTCCTCCACGTCGCGCTCCCAGATCGAATACTCGCTTTGCAGCGCGGTGATCGGCGCGGCCTTGGCAGCGCGGCGGAGCGTTTCGGGACCGGCTTCGGAGAGCGCGATATGGCGCACCTTGCCCTCCTTCACCAACTCCATCATCCCGCCGACGACCTCCTCGATCGGGATCGCGGGATCGACGCGGTGCTGGTAGAAAAGGTCGATCGTGTCGATGCCGAGCCGCTGGAGCGAACCTTCGCAGCTTTTGCGCGCGTTTTCCGGCGAGCCATCGACGCCGGTGATCTGCTTGCCGTCGAAGCGGAAGCCGAACTTGGTGGCGATGACAAGGCCGTCGCGCTTGCCGCGGATCGCTTCGCCCAGCAGCTCCTCGTTGCTGAACGGACCATAGATTTGCGCGGTATCGAAAAAGGTGACGCCGAGGTCGATCGCGCGGTGGATGGTGCGCGTCGCTTCGTCGAGATCGGCCGCCTCGCCATAAAGGATATTGCCGCCCTTGATCATCGGCATGCAGCCGATGCCGATCGCGGAAACGGTGAGGCCGTGGCCGAGCGTGCGATATTTCATGGCGTTTCTCCTGCGGGTGCGTGCGTTTCTTCGCCGGCGGCGAAGCGCGTCGCGGCGACATCGGCGACGACATTGCCGACGGTGCGGAATATATCGGGGAAAGTTTCGACCGCGACAAGGAGTCCCAGCGGCGCGACGGGGACGCCCATCGCCGTGGCGATCGGCGCGATCGAGGTGACGAAGCTGATCGATCCCGGCAGGCTGACCGCGCTCAGCGCCGCACCGACCGCGACCGCGAGCCCCGCCGCCATCTCCCACGGCGTCAGTTCGAGCCCGAACAGCGTCGCGACATAGATGACCACGGCGAGGTTCATCGCGGTGCTGGTGAAACGGAACAGCGCGACCGCGAGCGGCAGCACGACATCGGCCTTTTTCGGGGCGACGCCCAACTCTTCGGAAGCCTTGAGCATCGCGGGCAGGCTGGCGAGCGAGCTTTGCGTGCTGATCGCCACTGCCAAAGTAGGCACCATCGCGGGGACGAAGCGGGTGACGGGAATGCGCACGACAAGCACCGCCAGCAGCAGCGCCAGCATGATGCAGGCGACGCCGATGCCCGAGACGATGAGCACATAATGGACAAGCCCGCCGAAAGCCGCGAGCCCGGCCTTGACCGCGAGCGCGTAACCCAGCGCAAAAACGCCGAGCGGCGCAAGCGCGAGCACCCAGCCGATGACGATGAGCATCGCGTCGCCAAGCGCCTTGAACAGCCCCGACAGCGTCGCGCGTTGTTCGGGGGCGAGGCGGGTGATGGCGAAGGCAAAGACGGTGGTGAAGACGATCAGCGGCAGGATCGCGGTTTCGGCCGCCGCCGCGATCGGGTTGGTCGGCACGAGGCCGAGGATGAAGTCCGAAAAGGTCGGCGAGGGCGGCGTCTCGCCGCCGCCGCCGAGCCCGTCGCGCAGCGCCGCCGCCGCGGCGGTCGAAAGCGGGAAAAGACGCAGCAGGAGCGGCGTCAGCGCGAGCGACATCAACCCCGACAGCACGATCGCGGCGAGGAAGGTCATCACCGCACGACTGGCGAGCCGCCCCGCGCGCGCGGCGTCGGCGGTCGCGGTGATACCGGTGATAAGCAGCGCAACCACCAGCGGCACGATCGTCATCTTGAGCGCGTTGAGCCACAGGAGGCCCACCGGTTCGACAAAGGCGAGCGACGCGGTCGCCGCGCCGGGGGCTGCAATGTCGACGCCGATTCCCAGCAACATGCCGGCGACGAGCGCCGAAAGGATGAACCAGGCGGATTTCAAGACGGATTCTCCCCGCGCTTCGTTGGTCAGCTTGCCAAGCAAATGAGCGTGACTTAGAGCAGCTTGCAGACGAAACGGGAACCGGTTTTTGGGCTGGACAAGGCCCCATGGGGCCGTCGCGTCGAACGGCGCCGTCCCAGGGTGCGGATCGAGCAACAGAGGTGGCATGCGCAGATTTTTCGGAACCGACGGGATTCGCGGGCTGACGAACAAGGTTCCGATGACCGCCGAGGTCGCGATGCGCGTCGGCATGGCGGCGGGCGCGCATTTCCTGCGCGGCGACCACAAGCACCGCGTCGTGATCGGCAAGGATACGCGCCTGTCGGGCTATATGCTCGAAAATGCGCTCGTCGCGGGGTTTACCAGCGTCGGCATGGACGTGGTGCAGGTCGGCCCGATGCCGACCCCGGCGATTGCGATGCTGACGCGCTCGATGCGCGCCGACCTGGGCGTGATGATTTCGGCGAGCCACAACCCTTATCAGGATAATGGAATCAAGCTGTTCGGCCCCGACGGATACAAGCTGTCCGACGCCGATGAGGCGGCCATCGAACGGCTGCTCGTCGAGGAGCCGCGGCTCGCCGATGCGACGCATATCGGGCGTGCAAAGCGGATCGACGACGCGCGCGGGCGCTATATCCACGCGGTGAAGCAGAGCCTGCCCCAAATGGTGCGCCTCGACGGGCTGCGCATCGTGCTCGATTGCGCGAACGGCGCCGCCTATAACAGCGCGCCGACGGTGTTCTGGGAGTTGGGCGCCGATGTGGTGGCGATCGGCGTCGAACCCAATGGCACGAACATCAACGACAAATGCGGGTCGACCGCACCCGCATTGCTCCAGGAAACGGTGGTCGCGAGCGGCGCCGATATCGGCATCGCCCTCGATGGCGATGCCGACCGGCTGATCGTCGTCGACGAAAAGGGCAGCATCATTGACGGCGATCAGATCATGGGCCTGATCGGCGCGAGCTGGGCACGGCAGGGACGACTGAAAGGCGGCGGTGTCGTCGCGACGGTGATGTCGAACCTGGGGCTCGAACGCTTTCTGGAAGGGCAGGGGCTGCGGCTCGAGCGGACCAAGGTCGGCGACCGCCATGTGCTCGAACGCATGAAGGAAGGCGGCTTCAACGTCGGCGGCGAACAGTCGGGGCACATGATCCTGTCGGACCACGCGACGACGGGCGACGGCACGCTCGCCGCGCTGCAACTGCTGGCCGAGCTGGTCGCCGCCGAACGGCCCGCGAGCGAATTGCTGCACCAGTTCGACCCCGTGCCGCAGCTTTTGAAGAATGTCCGTTTCGCGGGCGGCAAGCCGCTCGAGGACAAGCAGGTGCTTGCGGCGATCGCCGAGGGCGAGGCGGCGCTGAACGGCCGCGGGCGCCTCGTCATCCGCCCATCGGGCACCGAACCGCTGATCCGCGTGATGGCCGAGGGCGACGATGCGGGCGAGGTCGAGCGTGTGGTCGACATGATCTGCGACGCGGTGCGCGCGGCCGTCTGATATTTTTACCTGACTGAAAGAGGCACGATATGCTTGAAATGCGACCCGATTGCGAACGCTGCGGACGCGATTTGCCCGCCGACATCCACGGTGCCTTCATCTGCTCGTTCGAATGCACATTCTGCGCGAACTGCGCCGACAAGCTCGACGAGCGTTGCCCCAATTGCGGCGGCGACCTGCTCGACCGGCCGCTGCGCGAGGGCGCGGCGCTGGCGAAGTTTCCGGCCTCGACGGAGCGGCGGCATCCGGGGGCCAGAGGTTAGGTGCCGACGACCCCCCGCGTGCTGATCATCGCCGGATCGGACAGCGGCGGCGGAGCGGGAATCCAGGCCGATATCAAGGCGGTGACGATGCTGGGCGGTCATGCGATGACCGCGATCACCGCGATCACCGCGCAGAACACGCTGGGCGTGCAGGCTGTGCATCGGGTGCCCACCGAGATGGTGCTGGCGCAGATCGACAGCGTTGCGGCCGACATCGGTGTTGACGCTGTCAAGATCGGCATGATCGGCAGCGCCGAAACCGCGGCGGCGGTGGCCGAGCGGCTCGCGCGCCCCGACCTCGCCGAAGCGGCGCTGGTGTTCGATCCGGTAATGGTCGCGACGAGCGGGTCGGTGCTCGCCGACGCGGCGACGATCGACGCGTTCCGTGCGCTGCTGCGGCGCGCGATGGTCGCGACGCCGAACCTGCCCGAACTCGAAGCGCTGGGCGGCGAGGAGGCGGTGCTTGCGCACGGCTGTTCGCTGCTCGTCAAGGGCGGGCACGGCGCGGGCGCGACGGTGACCGATCGCCTGCTCGAACCGGGCGAGGGCGAGGTTGCGCGTTGGGAAGCGCCGCGGATCGACACGCCGCACAGCCACGGCACCGGCTGCACGCTGGCGAGCGCGATCGCGTGCGGGCTGGCGGAGGGAATGCCGCTGGAACCCGCTGTCGCGCGTGCGCGCGATTTCGTGCGGCTGGCGTTGCTCGATGCGCCGGGGCTGGGGCGAGGGCATGGCCCGATGGGGCAGCAGATGGTGCGCAACGACGGGCTGTTCACGGGGCCGGCGCTCAACCAGATGACGTTGCCCGCCGATGATTATGCGGCGTCGGTCGCCTTTTACAAGCAGTTGGGCCTGACGCAGATCGTCGATAGCCCTGACAATGGATATGCGCGCTTTGAAGCGGCAAATGGCGTCACGCTGTCGATCCATGTCGGCGATGGCGCGGCGGACGGGGCGACGACCTATCTGGAGAGCGGCGCGCTCGATGCGTGGGTCGCCTATCTGGCGCGGCGCGGCGTGCGGTTCGACCAGATGCCGAAGGACGAGGATTGGGGGTGGCGCGAGGCGCGGCTGACCGATCCGGCGGGGAACCGGCTGTGCCTGTATCAGGCCGGCGAGTATCGAAGGTATCCGCCGTGGCGGGTGTAAACTTCGAAACGATATCATCGGTCCGTTCGTGTCGAGCGAAGTCGAGACACCCATCGGCTTGGTGCAACGCTCATGGGCATCGCGACTTCGCTCGATGCGAACGGATTCCGGCGTTTGGCTTACTGTGGTGGCGCATATGATCGTCGGCGTCGATGAAGCCGGGCGCGGGCCGCTTGCGGGGCCGGTCGTCGCGGCGGCGGTGCTGCTGTGCGAGGGGGGCATTGCAGGGCTCGACGATTCGAAGAAGCTCTCCGCCAGACGTCGCGGCGCGCTGGAAAGCGCGATCAGGGCGCAGTGCCGCTGGGGTATTGGCGAGGCGAGCGTCGAGGAAATCGACCGGATCAACATATTGCAGGCGACCTTCCTGGCGATGACGCGCGCGGTCGAGGCTTTGGGGTTCGAGCCCGCGGAAGTGCTGGTCGACGGCAACCGGCTGCCCCGCTGGCGCTACCAGGCGCGCGCAATCGTCGGCGGCGATGCGCTGCACCCCTGTATCTCGGCGGCGAGCATCCTTGCCAAACAGCATCGCGACCGCTTGATGATCGCGGCAGCGCAGGATTATCCGGCTTTTGGTTGGGAGAGCAACATGGGCTATGGTACCGCGCAGCATCTCGCGGCGCTGCGTCGCCATGGCCCGACGCCGCACCATCGGACCAGTTTCGCCCCGGTTGCGCAATTGCAACTGGTCTGACCGCCCACAGCCTGAAAGGGGAAGGCGATGAGCAGGGGATTTTCCGCCGATGACGTAGGGCCGCAAATCGGGCGGCGCTTTCTGGTCACCGGCGCCAATGCCGGAATCGGGTTCGAGGTGGCGCGGACGCTTGCGGCGCGTGGCGCGCATGTCGTGCTCGCGTGCCGCGATGCGGAAAAGGCCGAGGCCGCGATGGCACGAATCCGAAGCGATCGGTCCAAAGCCGACCTGTCCTTCCTGCGGCTCGACCTGGCCGACCTCGACCAGGTGAAGGAGGCGGCCGCGGCGGTGCTTGCGGGACCGCGGATCGACGTGCTCGTCAACAACGCCGGGGTGATGATCCCGCCGCGGACGCTGACCAAGCAGGGCCATGAGTTGCAATTCGGGGTCAATCATCTGGGCACCTTTGCCTTCACCGGGCTGGTGCATACCCACATCGAAGACCGGATCGTCATCACCGGCAGCATCGCGCACAAGAGCGGCGAGATGGATTACAGCGACCTGTCGGCGACCCGCAGCTATCACAACTGGGCGCGCTATCAGATGAGCAAGCTGGCGAACCTGCTCCATATGTTCGAGCTCGACCGGCGGCTCAGCGCTGCCGGGCGGGCGACGCAGGCGATCGGATGTCATCCCGGCGTCGCACTCACCGAATTGCAGCGGCACCTGCCGTTGCCGCTCCGCTACATGACGCCGCTCGCCGCACCCTTTTTCAACAGTGCGGCGCAGGGCGCGTGGCCGACCTTGCAGGCCGCGACCGGCGCGCATGTGCAGGGCGGCGACTATCTGGGGCCGCAGGGGCTGGGCGAAGTTTCGGGGCGGTCGGGCCCGGCGCGCGCGAGCCGCGCGGCGCGCGATCCGAAACTGGCGCGCGAGCTGTGGGAGCGGTCGGTCGAACTGACGGGGGTCGATCCGGGGATTTAGCTTTCAAACCTTCTCCCGCAAGGGGAGAAGGTTTTTCCGCTTTTTTTTGCCGGTGAGTCCCCGCCGCCACACCACCAGTGGTTGAGTCCCCGTGCCGCGACAGACTCCATATGTCGTGGGGGACTCGTTTCGTTCCCCTCCCGTTAACCATTGTGACACCGGGAATCCCTAGAATCCGTGGCTTGACGGCGGACTCTGCCGGACTCATCAGGGACATCTTTCGATCGAGCAACGGGGTGACGCATGGGTGTGATGGAACGGGTGAAGGCGCCGGCGAGGAAGCTGCGGACGCCGGCGGTTGCGCCCGCGGACCTGCCGCTCGACAGCATCCTGCAGGGCGATTGCGTCGCGATGATGCGCGGCCTGCCCGCGGCGTCGGTCGACATGATCTTTGCCGATCCGCCGTACAACCTTCAGCTCGGTGGCGATTTGCTGCGCCCCGACGGCAGTCAGGTCGATGCGGTCGACGACGACTGGGACAAGTTCGACAGTCTGGCGACCTATGACCGCTTCACCCATGCCTGGCTGAAGGAAGCCAGGCGTATCCTGAAACCCGGCGGCAGCATCTGGGTCATCGGCAGCTATCACAATATCTTCCGCGTCGGCGCCGCGCTCCAGGACCAGGGATACTGGATCCTCAACGACATCGTGTGGCGCAAGGCGAATCCGATGCCCAATTTCAAGGGCACGCGCTTTACCAACGCGCATGAGACGCTGATCTGGGCGTCGATGGGCGAGAAGGCGCGCTATACCTTCAACTATCGCGCGATGAAGACGCTGAACGACGAGCTTCAGATGCGCAGCGACTGGCTGATCCCGATCTGCGGCGGGCCGGAACGGCTGAAGAAGGGCGGGCACAAGGTCCACCCGACGCAAAAGCCCGAGGCCTTGCTCTATCGCATCCTGCTCGCCTGCTCGAACCCCGGCGACGTGATCCTCGATCCCTTTTTCGGAACCGGCACGACGGGCGCGGTCGCGAAGCGGCTGGGGCGCCACTATATCGGCATCGAGCGCGAGGATGACTATATCGCGGCGGCGAAGGAGCGTATCGAACTGGCGCTGCCGCTCGACGAAAGCGCGGTGAAGACGATGATGGCGCCCAAGGCCGCCACGCGCGTCGCGTTTGGCACGCTCGTCGAATGCGGGTTGATCGCGCCGGGGACCGTGCTGACCGATGCCAAGCGCCGCTGGAAAGCGAAAGTGCGCGTCGATGGCAGCCTCGATTGCGAGGGGCAGGCGCCGGGGTCGATCCACAAGGTCGGCGCGGGTGTGCAGGGTGCGCCGAGCTGCAACGGCTGGACCTTCTGGCATGTCGATACGGGTCAGGAGTTGCGCGTGATCGACGCGGTGCGGCAGGACTGGTTGCTGGCGAACGAGGCCTGACATCATACGTCATTGCGAGGAGCGGAGCGACGAAGCAATCTCCACCTATCGGCGCGCGTCCCCGGTGGCTGGAGATTGCTTCGCTTCGCTCGCAATGACGGATAGAGGATAAGCATGTTCCACCCGCTGACCAGGGCCGACCTCGGCAAGACATGGGAGGATGCCCGCATCTACCTCCGCCCGACGTGCTTCGTCGATCGCCCGCACGAACTGGACGACGCCTGCCTGCGGATCGCCGACACGATGGTCTGGTTCGCAGCCTGGCACGTCAGCCTGCGCGATAATGGCGCCGTCCTTTCGGCGATCGTGCCGGTCGCCGAACTCGACGACTGGATCGCGGCGATGCCGGGCCGGCTGGGCGAAGCGGCGAAAGCGCAGCGCGCGGGAGTCGCGCGGCCGCGCGGCAACCTCCAGCTTGGCGAACGCACGATCCGGTTGAGTGAGCCGCAGCTGATGGGCATTGTGAACGTGACGCCCGACAGTTTTTCGGACGGCGGCAAGCATGTCGATGCCGGTGCGGCGATCGACGCGGGTTTCGCGATGGGCGCGGCGGGCGCGGCGATCATCGACGTCGGCGGCGAATCGACGCGGCCCGGCGCGCCGCTCATCTGGGAAGGCGACGAGATCCGGCGCATCGAAGGGGTGGTTTCGGCGCTGGCGAAGGGCGGTGTCGCGGTGTCGATCGACACGCGCAAGGCCGCCGTGATGGAAGCCGCGCTCGCGGCAGGCGCCGGCATCGTCAACGATATTTCGGCGCTGCGTTACGACGAGCGCGCGATGGACGTGGTGGTGCAGGCGGGCTGCCCGGTCGTGCTGATGCACGCGCCGTCGGCCAAGAGCGACCCGCATGAGGGCGGAACTTACGCCCATGTCCTGTTCGACGTGTACGACATGCTCGCCGAGCGCGTTGCGGCGTGCGTGGCCGCGGGGGTCGACCGCGCGAAGATCATCGTCGATCCGGGAATCGGCTTCGGCAAGGGGGTGGGCGACAATCTGGCGCTCGTGAACGGCCTGGCACTGTTCCACACGCTCGGCTGTCCGGTGCTGTTCGGCGCGAGCCGCAAGCGGATGATCGGCGCGCTCGACAATGAGGCCGCGGCGGATCAGCGGCTCGGCGGCACGGTCGCGCTGAACTATCAGGCGGCGGCGCAAGGCGCGCAGCTGCTGCGCGTCCATGACCTGGCGGAAAACCGTCAGGCCCTGCGCGTGTGGCGGGGGTTGCGCGATGCGGCGCTGACCAGTTAATCCTGTTCCCGCCGTTCTTTCTTGCCGCGCGCAATCTCGGTCGCAAGCGCTTCGAAGCGCGGCTCCCACGTGCGGCGGAAGCGTTGCACCCATGCGTCGATTTCATCGAAACGGTGGGGCGCGACCGCATAGAGGCGGCGCCGTCCGTCCGCCTTTGCCGTCGCGAAGCCGTTGTCGCGCAGGATGCGCAGATGCTGCGACACGGCCGGCTGCGAGATGGCGAACTCCGCCGCGATTACCTCGACGATCTCGCCCGACGCCATTTGCCCATCAGCAAGCAATTCGAGGATGCGGCGGCGGACGGGATCGCCGAGGATGTCGAAGGCGTGCATCACTCAGATGCAGATACGCCGGTAAAGAAGGCGGTCGTGGCGGTCGCGGCGCGGCGTGCGGCTGACTCATCGGTCCCATAAGCAATTGATGCTGCGGCCCAGCCATCGCTGCTCGCCCCCACGAAAGCCCGCCCCTCGGCGCTCGACGGCCATGTCGTTTCGGCAAATTGTTCCTGAACCGAATCGCCGGTTTCGAGGTGCCAGGCGAGGCCGAGCAGCGACAGGTCCCAGCCGACGCCGACCGCGCCGGGGCCGAACTGGTCCCAGAACTCTTCCGACTTGCCGTCACGCGGCGCGATATGTTTCAGGGTCAATTGTGTCTGGTCGCCGGCCTCCGTCAGCTCGACCTCGACCCAGCTCACACCGCCGCCAAACTCCCAGGTGAGGGCAAAGCCCTTCGGCGGCTCGCACGCGGTGACGGTGCCGCCGGCATTGCCTTTGATCTGATATTTGCCGCCAAGTTCAAGGTCGCCCTCCACGGGGGCGAACCAGCGCGCGATGCGCGCCTTGTCGGTGATCGCATTCCACAGATCGTCGATGTCGGTGGCATAGGCGCGCGCGGCGACGACGGCGCGGCAGGGCTGGCCCGCGTGCGTCACGTCCTCGACCTTGCGGACAACCATGGCGGCATGGGCGGCGGTATCGAACGGCATGATGATTCTCCCGATTTCTGTCGGGACATCATATAAGTTCAAACTTATATATCAAGTAGCCCGATCGAGCAGCCCAATCAAACCGATCCGCAAGCGTATCAGGCCGCCGTGTCGATCCCGAGGTCGCCGAGCTTGCGATAGAGCGTCGAACGCCCGATCCCCAGCCGCCGGGCGACTTCGCTCATGCGGCCGCGATAGTGGCCGATCGCGAGGCGGATGACGTCGGCCTCGATCTCCTCGAGCGGACGCAGATTGCCGTCAGGCAGGTAGAGCGTGACGCCGATCGCCTCGCCGTTGATCGCCACCTCGCCGTCGCTGGCGGTGCCGCCGGCGAGCGTCGCTTCGATTGCACGGAAATCGGCGGCGGTCAGGACATCGGTGGTGCTGCCCACTGCGGCGCGGAACAGCACATCCTGAAGCTGGCGGACATTGCCCGGCCAGGCATAGGCGGCAAGCAGGCGCAGCGCGTCGTCAGTGATGCCGATCGACCCCATGCCGGGGAGACCGCCGATCCGCGCGAGCAGGTGGCGCGCGAGCGGGCCGACGTCGCCGCGGCGCTCGCTGAGCGAAGGCAGGGTGAGCTGCGCGCTCGACAGCGCGTAGAACAGATCTTCGCGGAAATGACCCGCCTCGATGAGCTTGTCGAGCGGGCTGGCGCTCGTCGCGATAATGCGCACATCGACGGTCTGGCGGATCGACCCGCCGATCATCTGCAGCTCGCCGTTGTTCAGAAACTCGACGAGCTTTGCCTGGGTGTCGAGCGGGATGCACTCGACATGGTCGATGATGATGCTGCCGCCGTCGGCTTGGACAAGACGACCAATCTGGCGGTCGAAGGCACCGGGAAAGGCGCCGCGTTCGTGGCCGAACAGCCCCGATCCGATCAGGCCGGGCGAAACCGCCGAACAATCGACCATGACGAGCGGGCCGCGTGCGCGCGGACTCGCGCCATGGATCGCGCGGGCAAAGACCTCCTTGCCGGTGCCGGGTTTGCCGTTGATCATCACCGGAACTCGCGCGCGTGCGGCCTTGGCTGCGATGGCGAGCGCCGTGCGGAAATTGGGGCTGGACCCGATGATTTCCTCGAACGCGAGCGGCGCGCGCAGCTTTTCGGTTAGCGGACGCAGCTCGCCTTGGGGGCCGCTGTCGGCCATCACCCGGTCGAGCGCTTCGAGCAGCCGGTCGGGCGCGATGGGTTTCTGGACGAAGTCGCTCGCCCCGGCGCGCATCGCCGCCACCGCAACCTCGACCCCGTTGCGCATGGTGATGACGACGAGTGGCAGTGCGGGGCGCCAGCGGCGGAGTTCGATCACGAATTGGGCAATGTCCATGCCAGGTGCGCCCTGATCGATGAGAACGGCGTCGAGGGCCATCCCCTCCTGCGTGCCGAGCTTGGCGAGCGCGGTATCGGTGTCGGCGGCCACGACGCTGCGCCAGCCGCCACGCGACACGAGCGCCGACAGGAAGCGCTGCTGTGCAGGCTCGCTGTCGACGATCATCACCATTCGCGTGTCGCGCGTGCTAGCCATGGTTTCGAATCTGTCCCCTGGAGCGCTGTGCATCCATTGCTGTCGTGAACACCCTTCCTATCGGTGAGGAGTAAAAGGGCGATTAAGGCCGTTCGCCTTTTGCCCTGCTGCTCCCGACAGGCCAAACCGGCTATTGAGCATCGCCATATGCGTGGCTAAGACCGGCGCGACAGCCGATTCTGGCGATACCGGACGGCGCGCCGAGCGCTCTCACCGGGACTGGCGAAGGGGAAAAGCGATGGCACAGCAGGAAATGAAGGCGGCAAAAGAAACCTATTCGGGTTTCCTCAGCCTGCTGAAGGTCGGGGCGATCCTGACCGGGATCGCGACGTTTATCGTCGTTCTCCTGATCGCGTCCTGACCTGTCTGTCATGCGCATCGCCGTATTGAAGGAGCTCGCCGCTGGCGAGACCCGGGTCGCCGCGACCCCGGAAACCGTGAAGAAATTCATTGGGCTGGGCGCCGAAGTTGCCGTCGAATCGGGGGCGGGGGAGCAGGCCTCGATTGCCGACGCCGATTATGGCGCCGCGGGCGCGAGCGTTGGCAGCCGCGCCGAGGTGCTGAAGGGCGCGAACATCATTCTCGGCATCCAGGGGCCGGACCCGGCGACGCTGTCGGGCTTCGCCGAAGGCGCGTGGCTGGCGGCCGGGCTCAACCCCTTCGGCGCGCGCGCGCGTGTCGACGAATATGCGAAGCTGGGGCTGGAGGCGCTGGCGATGGAGTTCATGCCGCGCATCACGCGCGCGCAGTCGATGGACATCCTTTCCAGCCAGGCGAATCTTGCCGGTTACAAGGCGGTGCTGATGGCGGCGAATGCCTATGGTCGCGCCTTTCCGATGATGATGACCGCCGCGGGCACCGTCAGCGCGGCCAAGGCGTTCATCATGGGGGTCGGCGTCGCCGGATTGCAGGCGATCGCCACTGCGCGGCGGCTCGGCGCGCAGGTCAGTGCGACCGACGTGCGCTCGGCGACGAAGGAGCAGATTCTCTCGCTGGGCGCCAAGCCGATCTTCGTCGAAAATGTCGCGGGGATCGAGGGCGAGGGCGCGGGCGGTTATGCCACCGAAATGTCCGACGAATATAAGGCGGCGCAGGCCGAACTCGTGTCAGCGCATATCGCCAAGCAGGACATCGTCATCACCACCGCGCTGATTCCGGGGCGCCCCGCGCCGCGGCTGATTTCGGACGCACAGCTTGCGACGATGCGATCGGGCAGCGTGATCGTCGACATGGCGGCCGAAAGCGGCGGCAATGTCGAAGGCTCGGTCTCGGGCGAAACGAGGCGCATTCACGGCGTCACCGTGATCGGCGCGAAAAATATCGCCGCGCTGATGCCCGCCGACACCAGCGCATTGTTCAGCCGTAACCTGTTCAACTTCCTTTCCGCCTTCTGGGACAAGGAGCAGGGCAAGCCCGTGCTCGACGAGGAAATCGGCAACGCCGTGCGGCTGACGCAGGGCGGCAAGGTCGTCAACGAGCGGCTGCTGGGGTAATCGGATATGGGCCTGTTCAGCGCCGGGGACCTCGACGTTTCGCGCGCGCAGGCCGAGTTTCAGCCATGGCTGATCGACGGCGAACAGGTGCTCGCGGCGTTCCGCACGATTCGCGACACGGTGCTGCTCACCAGCCATCGCTTCGTCTTCGTCGACGTACAGGGGATGACGGGATCGAAAAAGGATTTCCAAAGCATTCCCTGGCGTTCGGTGACGCGCTTTTCGTTCGAGACCGCGGGCACCTTTGACCTCGATGCCGACATGAAAGTCTGGGTTTCGGGTGCCGCGACGCCGCTCGAGGTCAAGATTTCGCGCAAGAGCGACCCGCAGCGCATCCACCAGCTGATGGCGCGCCTGATCGTTAGCCGCTGACGATAATGAAAAAATGGCCGATTTGGGCCTTTTATTGATCGCGCGGCGGGTTACTATGGGACCTCAACCCCCGTCCTTGAACAACCGGAGATTACCCGATGTCGCGCGCGAAGCCATTCGCTGTTCCCACGCTTGCCCTGACCGCCGCTCTTTCGCTGGGTCTTGCCGCATGCGGCAGCGAATCCGAAACGACGACCGGGACCGCGACGGTCGGCGATGCGATTGCCGTCGGCGCGACCGGGGACGGGATGGCCGCCGACCGGACGATTGCCGACAATATCGCCGCCTCGCCGATTCACACATCGCTCGCTGCTGCACTCACGCAGGCCGGTCTGGCGCAGACCTTGTCGAGCGCGGGACCGTTCACCGTCTTTGCTCCGACCGACGCCGCCTTTACCCAGGTTCCGCCGGTGACGCGCGACGGCTGGATGCGCCCGGCGCAGCGGAGCGTGCTCGCGGGCGTACTCAACTATCATGTCGTCCCCGGCAAGCTCACCGCCGCCGATCTGGCCGCGCAGATCGACGCCGCGGGTGGGCAATTGACGCTGAAGACAGCCGACGGACAGGATCTGATGGTGCGCGAATCGGGCGATTCGATCCTGCTTACCAGCGCGTCGGGCAACAAGGCGGTCGTCACGCAAGCCGACGTCGGGCAGGCGAACGGCGTCGTCCATGTGATCGACGCGGTGCTGCTTCCCAGGACGTAGGCGTCTGACCCCCACCTCCCTTGCTGCGCGACAGCGAGGATGATCAGGCGCCGTTCGCCGCGCTGAGGATCGCGCGCACGCTCGCCGTCGCGACGTCGGTGTCGAGACCGCAGCCGAACAGGCTTTTGCCGTCGGCGGTGCGGCATTCGACATAGGCGGCGGCCTGCACATTGCTGCCCTGGCCGATCGCATGTTCGCTGTAATCGACGATGTCCATCACCGGGCCGCCCGATTCGGCGAGCGCGGCGATGACGCTCGACATCAGGCCGTTGCCGCGACCGCTGACGCTGCGCTCTATGCCGTCGATGGTGAGCTTGCCCGCGAAGATGCGGTCGGTGCCCGCATGGCTCTCCGACCAGTCGACCAGCTGGAAGCGCTTGGCGTCGGTGGTCAGATAGGCGCGCTCGAACGCCTGCCAGATGTCCTCGGCGCCGAGTTCGCGGCTGGTTTCGTCGGCGAGCGCCTGGACGATGTGGCTGAAGCTCGCCTGCATCTTCTTGGGCAGTTTCAGCCCCTTGTCCTGTTCGAGCACCCAGGCGACGCCGCCCTTGCCCGACTGGCTGTTGACGCGGATCACCGCTTCATAGCTGCGCCCCAGGTCGGCGGGGTCGATGGGCAGATAGGGGACTTCCCAGCGTTCGTCATTCTGGCGTTCGCGCGCGGCGAAGCCCTTTTTGATCGCGTCCTGATGGCTGCCCGAAAAAGCGGTGTAGACGAGTGCGCCGCCATAGGGGTGGCGCGGGTGGACGGGCAGATTGTTGCAATACTCGACCGTCGCGATGACCTCGTCGATGTTGGAGAAATCGAGGCCGGGATCGACGCCCTGCGTGTACATGTTGAGCGCGATGGTGACGAGGCAGGTGTTGCCGGTGCGCTCGCCATTGCCGAACAGGCAGCCCTCGACGCGGTCGGCGCCCGCGAGCAGGCCGAGTTCGGCCGCCGCGACGCCGGTGCCGCGGTCGTTGTGGGTGTGCAGGCTGATGATCGCGGCGTCGCGGTTCGGCAGGTTCTTCGCGAAATATTCGATCTGGTCGGCGTAGATGTTCGGCGTCGCCGCCTCGACCGTCGCGGGCAGGTTGAGGATGATCGGGTTCGCCGAAGTGGGCTTCAGGATCTCCATCACCGCCTCGCACACCTCGATGCTGAAATCGAGTTCGGTGGTCGAAAAGCATTCGGGGCTGTACTGGAACCGCCAGTCGGTATCGGGAAGCCGCGCGGCATTGTCGCGCAGTTGCTTCGCGCCGTCGATCGCGATCGCCTTGATGTCATCCTTGTCCATGCCGAAGACGATCTTGCGCCACGCGGGGGCGAGCGCGTTATAGACGTGAACGATCGCGGTTTTCGCGCCGGCGAGGCTGTCGAAGCTGGTACGGATGAGGTCGGCGCGGCTCTGGGTCAGCACCTGCGGGGTGACATCGTCGGGGACGCGGCCCGAACGGACGAGGTTCTGGATATAGTCGAAATCGGTCGCGCCGCTGGCGGGGAAGCCGACCTCGATCTCCTTGAACCCGGCCTTCACCAGCAGGTCGAAGAAACGGGTCTTTTTCTCGGCATCCATCGGGTCGATCAGCGACTGGTTGCCGTCGCGCAGGTCGGTCGAGAGCCAGATGGGGGCGCGGGTGATGGTGCGGGCGGGCCATTCGCGTTTGGCGAGCGGCACCTGCGGAAAGGCGCTATATTTGACCGAGGGGTCGCGGAGCATGGTCATGGCAGGAAAACTTCTTCTTCAGGGGGCTGTGTCGGTGTCGATCGGACCCTTGAGCGGGTGGCCGCGACGAACGCGCAGCCAGTGTCACGCCCAAGGGCGTGTAAGTCGCAGAAGAAGAAGGGCGGCGGTGCGCATCGGCGCCCTAGTGATGCAAAATGTCGCGCTTGGCAAGGGGGGAGTGCGAAAATTGCGCTGACGCCCGGTCCCGCCATCCCGGCCTTCGCCGGGACGACGACAAGAAAGGTGCAAGCGGTTTCGTCGGCGCCGCCGTCCTTGTCCCCCGGTTCGAACAGTTCCTCCTCGATCCGATTGTCGACACTGCGGACGCACACGCCGATGCGCCAGTTGTCGAGCGGACCCTCCCCCACGCGGCCTCGACCTCGGTGAGCGCGTCGGCGGCGTCGCCCGAGATGGGGGGCGGGCCGGTGCGGCCATCCGGCAACGCCGCTTATTGTTTTTCGAAAGCGGCGTGGATTTCCAGTTCGACCTCGTCGCTGACCACCGGGATGCCATAGGCGATGCCGAAATCGCTGCGGCGGATCGTGCCTTCGGCCTCGAACCCGATGGTCGCCTTCTTGTTGAACGGATTGGTGCCCGCGCCGTGGAAATCGACGTCGAGCGTGACGGGCCTGGTCACGCCGTTAAGGGTCAGGTTGCCGGTCACCGTGGCTTCGTCGCCTTCGGGATCGACGACAACGCTGGTTGAGACGAACCTGGCGTCGGCGGGGGCAGCGCCGAAGAAGTCGGGCTTGCCGCCATCCTTGCCCGCGCGCAGCAGGTGGCTGGTCAGCCCGGCGCTGGCGGTCGTCACCTTCGCGACGGGGATCGTCACCTCGACCCTGGCCGCGGCAGGATTGGCGGGATCGATCACCAGCGTCCCGGTCACGTCGCCGAATATGCCCGTATATTTGCTGAAGCCGAAATGATCGACTTCCCAGACGACCATCGTGTGAAGCGGATCGGCGACATAGGTGCCCGCGGCAACGCGCGATTTGTCGGGGGCGCCGGGGACGCCCGAATCCTGCGCGACGACGATCGTCGCGGCGGCGGCGGTGAGGGCAAGAGCGGCAAAGGGGGCGATGCGGCGCATGGAAAGCTCCTGTTGTGGGGGACGCGCAAGGCTAGGCGAGCGCGCAG
Organism: Sphingopyxis alaskensis RB2256; assembly: GCF_000013985.1. Lineage (GTDB taxonomy): Bacteria > Pseudomonadota > Alphaproteobacteria > Sphingomonadales > Sphingomonadaceae > Sphingopyxis > Sphingopyxis alaskensis. The sequence goes on from NC_008048.1 coordinate 1,001,381, forward strand.
CGTGCCGTCAACCGGTGCTGGAGAAACGCTGCATTTCCATCAGTGCATCGATGCGCGGCGCGCCGCAATCGTCGCGAGAAGGGAATGGAAGAGAGCCGCGGTTTTCGTCGTCATGCTCGCTTTCCCAGGCCTCCGCTACCCGTATATCATGGGCGGCGGGGAGACCTCCGGGGCGCGATGCTTATCCGTGCGCCCGCGCGGCGGCGCGCGCGGCCAGCAGGTCCCACAGGCCGCTGTGCTGCGCGATCAGTTGCTGCGCGCCGAACAGCATCGCGCGTTCGACCGCGGGCGTGCCGGCCACGCTGGTGGCGAGCCGCGCGGTTCCGGGAAGGTCGGGCAGCGAACAGGCTGGCGGCGCGAGGTCGAGCCGCTGCGCGCTGATGTCGAGCAGGACGCGGATCGTCCGCCAGTCGAGCGTCAGCGCAATCGCCGCGCCGAGCGCGCAGCCGTGGCGGTCCGATTCGGCGAGCATGGCGAGCGCCTTGCACTGCGCGGCGACCGCGGCCTCGCATTGCGCCTGACCCTGCGTGCTCGGCACCGGGCCGACCGCCGAGGCGATTTTCGAAAGGAAAGCGCGTTCGTCGACGAAGGCGGCGGCAGCCTGGTCCATCCACGCGCGTGCCGTGGGGTCGACCGTCTTGCGCGCGGCGCTGTCGATCACGCCGGGATGGCGGCCGTGGAGCAGGCAGAGGAAGTGGACTGCGTCAGCCAGGTTACGCATCGCATCGGCGCCGCTCGACAGCGCGCCCGACCGGATATGCGGGTGCGCGCCGGTCCCTTCGCGCGCGACGAGCGCGTCGAGCAGTTCGGCGGCGCTGCGCGTCGGCATCCGTATTTGCGGGGACTGACTCAACGCGGGTTCCTCTCTGGCGCCTGACCGGGGCCAAGCCGATGGAATGGCTGGCGATCCCTCATAGGCCAACGTCGTAAACGACGCGTTTATATGCGGGGGCGGATTTGGACCCCGATTGTTCCAGTCAGGGACAATGGCCAACCGACGGCGTTGAGAGGGTAAAGGGACCGGCGAGCCACCGGGGGGAGGCTCGACGGTCCCTTATATGACGCGGAAAGCGCGCCATCGGAGCGAAGCGGCGGACTCGGGGAGAGGGAGAACCCGGCCGCTTCGGCTCAAGCTGCGAGTGCGAGTTCCTCACCCTTCGGCGCTGGCTGCGCGTCGTCCCCGGTCACGGCGCGCGCAGGGGCGACCGTCGGTGCTTCGCTGGGCGGGAAGAGCAGGCGCGAGGCGAGCACGACGAGGCCGAGCCCGAAATAGGCGGCGAAGCTCTGCACCGGGAAGAAAAAGAGCGGCGCGATGAACGCCAGGCGCAGATAGAGCGGGTTGAAGCCGAAATCCTGGCCCACGGCCTCGCAGATACCGAAAAAGGTGTCGCGGCGGCGGAAGAGATTGGTGGTTTCGTTCTGCATTTTTGCGTCTTTCCTCTGGCTGCGGGCTCTGCCCCGCGTTCGTGCCCGATGCTTCGCAAGGGGCGTGCCAATTATGCCGATGTGCGGATTTCCGGGCGATCTGACCCCTGCGCCGTCGAGGCGGCGGCGCAGAGTTCCGAAAATTATCCTGTCATTCGGGAAATTTCACCATCGGTCTGTATCATTATCATGGCGTGAACTCGGGGAGAGCGCCGCCGATATGGGCGGCGGCAATGCTCCTACAAGATGTGTGTGAAAAAAGGCGGCCGGTTAGACCGACCGCTGTCATAATTCGATGAATGTCGTCAGCGGGTTAGGCGCCGCGCCTACTGGTCAAGGAACGACCGCATCTTGCGCGACCGCGACGGGTGCTTGAGCTTGCGGAGGGCTTTTGCCTCGATCTGGCGGATGCGTTCGCGGGTCACGCTGAACTGCTGACCCACTTCTTCGAGCGTATGGTCGGTGTTCATGCCGATGCCGAAGCGCATACGCAGCACGCGTTCCTCGCGCGGGGTGAGCGATGCAAGGACGCGGGTGACGGTTTCCTTGAGGTTCGACTGCACCGCGGCATCGACCGGTATCACCGCATTCTTGTCCTCGATGAAATCGCCGAGGTGGCTGTCTTCCTCGTCGCCGATCGGCGTTTCGAGGCTGATCGGCTCCTTGGCGATCTTCATCACCTTGCGGACCTTTTCGAGCGGCATCGACAGCCGCTCGGCCATTTCCTCCGGGGTCGGCTCGCGGCCGCTTTCGTGGAGGAACTGGCGGCTGCAGCGCACCAGCTTGTTGATCGTCTCGATCATATGGACGGGGATACGGATCGTACGCGCCTGATCGGCGATCGAGCGGGTGATCGCCTGGCGGATCCACCAGGTCGCATAGGTGCTGAACTTGTAGCCGCGGCGATATTCGAACTTGTCGACCGCCTTCATCAGGCCGATGTTCCCTTCCTGAATGAGGTCGAGGAACTGCAGCCCGCGGTTCGTGTACTTCTTGGCGATCGAAATGACGAGGCGCAGGTTGGCCTCGACCATTTCCTTCTTGGCGATGCGCGCCTCGCGCTCGCCCTTCTGCACCATGTTCACGACGCGGCGGAACTCGGTCAGGCTCATGCCCGCGGCCTGCGCGATCTCGCTGATCTCGACGCGGATGCGATCGACCGCGGCGGCCTCATTCTCGGCGAACGCCGCCCATTTCTTGTCGATGCCGGCGACTTCCTCAAGCCAGTTTTCTTCGAGCTCGCGGCCGACATAATGGTCGAGGAACGACTTGCGCGGGACCTTGTGACGCTCGGCAAGGCGCAGCATCTGGCCGCCGAGCGCGGTCAGGCGGCGGTTGTAGCTGTAGAGCTGGTCGACCAGATATTCGATCTTGGTGCCATGGAACTGCACGCTCTCGACCTGTGCGGTGAGTTCCTCGCGCAGCTTGTGATATTTCTTTTCCGACGCCGCCGGAAACTCCTCGCCACTCGACAGCGCTTCGAGCCGGGCTTCCTGAAGCTTCTGGAACGCCTTGAAGCTTTTGGTAATGTTCGCGAACTTCTCAAGCGCGTCGGGCTTGAGCAATTCCTCCATCGCGGCGAGGCTCAGCGTATTGTCCTCGTCATCGTCGTCGAAGCTTTCACGCTTGCCCGATGTGCCTTCGCCATCCTCGTCGTCGCCGTCGGCGGCAGGCTCTTCCTCGACCTCATCCTCGTCCTTGAACGAGACGCCGGCGGTCTTTTCGCTGATCTCGCCGTCCTCGGCGCCTTCCTCGTCGAGATTTTCAGGCGCCGGATCTTTCGACAGCATCGCTTCGAGGTCGACGATCTCGCGCAGCTGCATGTCGCCATTGTTGAGCGCGTTCGACCATTCGATGATCGCGTTGAAGGTCAGCGGGCTTTCGCAAAGCCCGAGGATCATCGTGTCGCGGCCCGCCTCGATGCGCTTCGCGATCGCGATTTCACCCTCGCGGGACAGCAATTCGACCGCACCCATTTCGCGCAGATACATGCGCACGGGATCGTCGGTGCGATCGACCGTTTCCTTCTTCTTTTCGATCGCGGGGTTCGAAACCGACCCGGTGCCTGCCGAAACATCGACCTCGTCGTCGACCTCCTGCTCGGCCTCTTCCTGCACATCCTCGTCGCTTTCGACGATGTTGATGCCCATGTCGGAGATGGCCGACATGATATCCTCGATCTGCTCGGACGACATTTCGTCCTGCGGCAGCGCCGCATTGAGCTCGTCATAGGTCAGGTAACCGCGCTTCTTGCCGCGCGCGATCAGTTTTTTGACGTCGGCCTCGTTCAGGTCGATCAGCGGGGCGTCGGTATCGGCTTCGTTCTTCGTGGCCATTCTTGTTCCTTGCCTGCGGGGGCATTTACGGGTCGTTACTGGCTGCGGCTGTCGGACAGCGCGGCCAGGCGGCGGGTCAGATCCTCGTCCATCGCGCGCAGCTTTTGCTGCCGCGCATGGCCTTCGTCGTCCATCGTGCGCATATAATCCGCGGTCGCCTCGGCCAGCCGGGCACGGATTTCGGGCTGCGTCACGAGCACGCCGATATATTCGTCAAGGTCGCGCAGCGCGATCTCGCGCGCCTTATCAACCTCTTCGCCTTCGAGCCGTCGATTGAACGAGAAGTGCATTCCATCGGCTCTGAGCAATGTCATCGCCCTATTATACACTTTCATGGGTTCCAATATGGCAAGCAACCCCTCGCAATCAAGCCCTTCGCGGGCATTTGCGATGTCAAGCATCAGCCCGAGCAGTTCGGCGTCGCCAGAATCGGGGATGGCGAGGCGGCACAGCGCCTCTTCGTTGCGCCGGATCGCTTGCGGATAGCGGAGCAGGCCGCCGAGCAACGCCGCGGCGAGCGGGCCCGCGATGCCCGTCTGGCCGAGCGCGCGTGTCTCCTCGCCCGGCGGCTGGAGCCGCGGGTCGGGCGCGAAGCGCCGACCGCCGCGCCCCGGCTGCGGCGCCCATGGCACGCGCGGGCCGCGCCCGGCGGGCGCCCTTGCGAACAGCGCGTCGAGTTTTTCGCGGAACGCCTCGCGATAATGGTGGCGCACATCGGCATCCTCGATCACGTCTGCGTGCGCCAACAGCCGCGTCTTGAGCGCCGCCCGCTCCTCGGGCGTCGCGAGCGGCCCCGCGGCGACCTCATGCGCCCACAGGCGCTCGACGAGCGGCTGCGCATCCTCCAGGATCGCCGCGAAGCCCTCGGCGCCCTTGGCGCGCACCAGGTCGTCGGGGTCCTGCCCAGCCGGCAGCGTCGCAAAGGCGAGGCTGAAGCCGGGGCGGAGCAGCGGCAGCGCGCGCATCGCGGCGCGCATTGCCGCTTTCTGCCCCGCGCTGTCGCCGTCGAAACAGAGGATGGGCACGGGCACCATGCGCCACAGCATCGCGAGCTGGTTCTCGGTGAGCGCGGTGCCGAGCGGCGCGACCGCGTCGGTGATCCCCGCTTCCGCCAGCGCGATGACGTCCATATAGCCTTCGACGACGACGATGCGGTTCGTCCGCCGCGATGCGGGGCTTGCCTTGTCGAGATTGTAGAGCGTGCGCCCCTTGTCGAAGAGCGGCGTGTCGGGCGAGTTCAGATATTTGGGCTCGCCGTCGCCAAGGATGCGTCCGCCAAAGGCGATGACGCGCCCGCGCGCATCACGGATCGGGATCATCAGCCGCCCACGGAAACGGTCGTAGGGCTCCTTGTCATCGACGGCGATCAGCATCCCCGCCTCGACGAGCATCGCGGTCGGGAACGTCTTGAGCGCCTCCTTCAGCGCACTGCGGCTGTCGGGCGCAAGGCCGAAGCCGAAGGCCTTGCGCGTCGCTTCCGAAATACCCCGCTTGGCGAGATATTCGCGCGCCGGGGCGCCGTTGCTGCTGCCAAGCTGCTGCGCGAACCATTCGGCCGCGGCCTGCATCACGTCGCGCAGACTTGCCTGTTCTTCGGCCTTTTTCGCGGCACGCGGGTCGGGGGCGGGAACCTCCATCCCCGCTTCGGCGGCAAGCTCCTTCACCGCATCCATGAAGCTGAGGCCGCGCTGGTCGGTCATCCAGCGGATCGCATCGCCATGCGCGCCGCAGCCGAAGCAGTGATAGAAGCCCTTTTCATCGTTGATCGTGAAGCTGGGCGTCTTTTCGTTATGGAAGGGGCAGCAGGCCTTATACTCGCGGCCCGCGCGCGTGATCTTCACAGTGCGCCCGATGAGGGTCGACAGCGTGATCCGCGAGCGCAGTTCGTCAAGCCATTGCGGGGTGAGGGTCATGGGTTGCCTCCGCCACTGGGCAAGCCTCTATTCCCGCTCGTGTCGAGCGAAGTCGAGACACCAATCGGGCTGGGCGCTATTTCGACGGGCATCTCGACTTCGCTCGATGCGAACGGAGAGGTGGGGCGCTCCTTGGGTGGTTTGGCGAAATGGCTCACGGCTTCCCAATCCCCACGGATCAACGCTTCCTTCTTCGCCCGCGACCATTTTTTGATCCGCGCTTCGGCATCCAGTGCTTCATAGCGCGTGGCGAAGTCTTGCGACCACATAAGGCGGACGGGCAAGCGCGACGAGGTGAAGCCTTCGATCAATCCGCTTTGATGCTGGGCGATCCTGAACTCAAGATTGTCGGTATGCCCGGTGTAATAGAGCCCATCGGCACAGAGGAGGATATAGGTCCAGAACGCCATCCCGCCTATCTACCCGTTCGCATCGAGCGAAGTCGAGATGCCCCTCGACCTCGTTCCATGCCGATGGGTGTCCCGACTTCGCTCGATGCGAACAGAAAAAGAGGATGGCGCTTGGCTGGCGGTCAGCCCAAAGCCGCCTTCACCCACCCGCTCGCCTTGCTCATGTCGAGCTGGCTGCCCAGCCGGTCCTTCACCGCGGCCATCACCTTGCCCATATCCTTCAGGCTCTCGGCGCCCAGCTCCACGACAATCGCCTTGATCGCGGCCATCGCTTCATCATCGCTCAGCTGTGCGGGCAGGAAAGCCTCGATCACCGCGACCTCGGCCGCTTCGATCTCGGCGAGATCCTGCCGTCCGCCCTGTTCATACATGGCGATCGATTCGCGGCGCTGCTTGACCATTTTCTGCAGGACGTCGGTGACGAGCGCATCGTCGTCGTCCGGCGCGGTGCCGGTTCTGAGTTCGATGTCCTTGTCCTTGATCTTCGCCAGCATCAGCCGGATCGTGCCCAGGCGCGCCTTGTCGCCGCTCTTCATCGCGGCAACCTGCGCAGCCTTGATGTCATCGCGAATCATGCGTGTCCCCATGGCTCTCAAATTTCGGAAAGGCCCTCTCTAGCGGGAAGATTCCAAATCCGATAGCTTGTGAATCACTTTTTTGGCGCCTAATTGGTCGGCCGTTTAGCCCCCCGTCCGGAGCATGTTAAATGGCACCAGCCAACCCATCAGTCGCGCCCAAAAGCCAGCCGTCCGGCGCCACCGGCGTCCTCGTCCTTGCCGACGGCACCATCCTGTGGGGCGTCGGTTATGGCGCGAGCGGGGCCGCGGCAGGCGAGATTTGTTTCAACACGTCGATGACCGGCTATCAGGAAATCCTGACCGACCCCAGCTACGCCGGGCAGATCATCACCTTCACCTTTCCGCACATCGGCAATGTCGGCGCGAACCCGGAGGATATGGAGCGCAGCGTCCACGGTGCGCTCGGCGCGATCACGCGCGAGCTGCCGACGGCGCCCAGCAATTTTCGAAGCGTGCAGACCCTGCCCGAATGGATGACGGAGCAGGGGGTGATCGGGCTGGCGGGCATCGACACGCGCGCGCTGACGCGGCGCATCCGCGATGCAGGCGCGCCGAACGGGGTGATCGCGCACAGCCCGGACGCCAAGTTTGACATTGACGCGCTGCTGGCGATGGCGCGGGGTTGGCCGGGGCTGGAGGGGCTGGACCTCGCGAAGACCGTCAGCCGGACCGATACGGGTGAGTGGACCGGCGGTATTTGGGCTCTCGGTAAGGGTTATCAAACCCCGTTCGCATCGAGCGAAGTCGAGATGCCCATCGACGGCGCACGACCTCATGGTGTCTCGACTTCGCTCGACACGAACGGGAATGGGGCGACGGCTCAAGCCCGCCCCCATGTCGTCGCGATCGACTATGGCGCAAAGGACAATATCTTCCGGAGCCTCGTGAAGGCCGGCGCGCGCGTCACCGTGGTGCCCGCGACCGCGAGCCTCGACGAGGTGCTGGCGCTGGAGCCCGCGGGGGTGTTCCTGTCGAACGGCCCCGGCGATCCGGCGGCGACGGGCGACTATGCGGTGCCGGTGATCCAGGGGCTGCTCGAACGCAATGTCCCGATCTTCGGTATCTGCCTCGGCCACCAGCTGCTCGCGCTCGCCGCGGGCGCCCGGACGGTGAAGATGCACCAGGGTCACCGCGGCGCGAACCATCCGGTCCAGCGCGTCGGCGGCGATTTCGCCGACGGCGTGGTCGAGATCACCAGCATGAACCACGGCTTCGCGGTCGACGCCTCGACCTTGCCCGCGGGCGTGGTCGAAACGCACAAGAGCCTGTTCGACGGATCGAACTGCGGCATCGCGATCACGGGCAAAAATGCGTTCAGCGTACAATATCACCCCGAGGCGAGCCCGGGGCCGCAGGACAGTTTCTATCTGTTCGAGAAGTTTGTGGGCGGGCTTCGTTAATGAGTTCAATTGGCTCACCTTCCTCCTTGCCCGCTGGGGAGGGTTCGGCTGAGGAGCCGGATGCCTTGCCTCCCCGCAATTCAATCGTGACCCAAGCTGGTGATTTCATCGTCACTGGAGACGGCAAGTATATTGTTACGGAAAGCGGGGATGAGGGTGATGCTACAGATCGTCCGATTTCAGTCGATAGCGTAGACTGGACGGGCTTGGCCTCGAAGGCCAGCCAAGCTCATATCGTCGAAATTCGGCGGAACGTAATCGCTCTACAGCAAGCGATTATGCAGTCCGATGCAAGTATTGATGCAAAAACAGATGCTTGCAAGCGGGTTGAGGCCGTAATCCTCTTGCTTGAAGCACCAAATGTTCCTTGGCGCCAAATTGTTGAGTTGCTCAATCATTCTTCGGTCACAGCCTTTTTGACTGCGCTTAACATCATCCAATTTATTATAGGTCTGGCCTCGTAAATGCCCAAAAGAACCGACATCCAATCCATCCTCGTCATCGGCGCCGGCCCGATCGTTATCGGTCAGGCGTGCGAGTTCGACTATTCGGGGACGCAGGCGATCAAGGCGCTGAAGGAGGAGGGCTATCGCATCGTCCTCGTCAACTCCAACCCCGCGACGATCATGACCGATCCCGACCTTGCCGACGCCACCTATGTCGAGCCGATCACGCCCGAGATCGTCGCGAAGATCATCGCCAAGGAGCGCCCCGATGCGGTGCTGCCGACGATGGGCGGGCAGACCGCGCTCAACACCGCGCTGGCGCTGTTCAACGACGGGACGCTGGCGAAATATGGCGTCGAGATGATCGGCGCCAAGGCGGAAGCGATCGACAAGGCCGAGGACCGGCAGAAGTTCCGCGAGGCGATGGACAGGATCGGGCTGGAAAGCGCGCGCAGCGGCATTGCGCACACGCTGGAGGAGGCCTTTGCGGTGCTCGAACGCACCGGGCTGCCGTCGATCATCCGCCCGTCGTTCACGCTCGGCGGCACCGGCGGCGGCATCGCCTATAACCGCGAGGAGTTCGAGCAGATCGTCCGCGGCGGCCTGATCGCCTCGCCGACCACCGAAGTCCTGATCGAGGAATCGCTCCTCGGCTGGAAAGAATATGAGATGGAGGTGGTGCGCGACGCCAAGGACAATTGCATCATCATCTGTTCGATCGAAAATGTCGATCCGATGGGCGTGCATACGGGCGACAGCATCACCGTCGCCCCCGCGCTGACGCTGACCGACAAGGAATATCAGATCATGCGGAGCGCGAGCATCGCGGTGCTGCGCGAGATCGGGGTCGAGACCGGCGGGTCGAACGTCCAGTTCGCGGTGAACCCGAAGGACGGCCGCCTGATCGTGATCGAGATGAACCCGCGCGTGTCGCGCTCGTCGGCGCTCGCGTCGAAGGCGACGGGTTTCCCGATTGCGAAGGTCGCGGCGAAGCTGGCGGTCGGCTACACCCTCGACGAGATCATGAACGACATCACCGGCGTGACCCCGGCATCGTTCGAGCCGACGATCGACTATGTCGTCACCAAGATCCCGCGCTTTGCTTTTGAAAAGTTCAAGGGCGCCGAAGCGACGCTGTCGACCGCGATGAAGTCGGTCGGCGAAGTGATGGCGATCGGGCGGACGATCCACGAGTCGCTGCAAAAGGCGCTGCGCGGCCTGGAAACGGGGCTTTCGGGCTTCAATTTCGTCGACCGGCTGAAGGGCGCGAGCCACGAGCAATTGCGCAACGAACTGGCGCAGCGCACCCCCGACCGGTTGCTCAACGCGGCGCAGGCGATCCGCGAAGGGCTGCCGCTTGAAGAGATCAACCGCGTCGCCGGTTACGACATGTGGTTCCTTGAGCGCATCGCCGAAATCGTCGAGGCCGAAAAGCAGGTGTGCGTCAACGGCCTGCCGCGCGATGCCGAAGGGCTGCGGAAGCTCAAGGCGATGGGTTTTTCCGACAAGCGCCTTGCCTATCTGGCGCTCCAGTCGGCGAACCTCCACCCCGGCACGCGCCGCGCGACCGCGCGCGGCAGCGGGCTGATCCACGAGGCGGTGAAGGCGATGACCGGCGGCGTGACCGAGGGCGAAGTGCGCGCGCTGCGCCACAAGCTCGGCGTGCGGCCGGTGTTCAAGACGATCGACACCTGCGCCGCGGAGTTTCAGGCAAAAACGCCCTATCTCTATTCGACCTATGAAGCGCCGACCTTTGGCGAGCCCGAGTGCGAGGCGAACCCGTCGGATCGCCGGAAGATCGTCATCCTGGGCGGCGGTCCGAACCGCATCGGGCAGGGGATCGAGTTCGATTATTGCTGCTGCCACGCCTGCTTCGCGTTGGAAGAGGCGGGGTATGAGACGATCATGATCAACTGCAACCCGGAGACGGTGAGCACCGATTATGACACGTCGGACCGCCTCTATTTCGAGCCGCTGACCGCCGAAGATGTGCTCGAAATCCTGCACGTCGAAATGTCGAAGGGCGAGCTGGTCGGCGTGATCGTCCAGTTCGGCGGGCAGACGCCATTGAAGCTCGCGCAGGCGCTGAGCGATGCGGGCATCCCGATCCTCGGCACCTCGCCCGATGCGATCGACCTCGCCGAAGATCGCGAGCGTTTCGCCGCGCTTGTCAACAAGCTCGGCCTGAAACAGCCCGAAAATGGCATCGCGCGCAGCCGCGAGGAAGCGATCGCGGTCGCGGCGCGCATCGGCTATCCGGTGCTCACGCGCCCCAGCTATGTCCTCGGCGGCCGCGCGATGGAGATCGTCGACGATCAGGCGCAGCTCGAAAATTACATCGAGACCGCGGTGCAGGTGTCGGGCACATCGCCGGTGCTGATCGACCGTTATCTGCGCGACGCGATCGAGGTCGATGTCGATGCGCTCTGCGACGGCACCGACGTGGTGGTTGCGGGCGTGCTCCAGCATATCGAGGAAGCCGGGGTCCATTCGGGCGACAGCGCCTGTTCGATCCCGCCCTACAGCCTGCCCGCCGACATCATCGCGGAGATCGAGCGGCAGACCGATGCACTGGCGCGCGCGCTGGGCGTGCGCGGGCTGATGAACGTCCAATATGCGGTGAAGGACGGCGAGGTCTATCTGATCGAGGTCAACCCGCGCGCCAGCCGCACGGTGCCCTTCGTCGCGAAAGCAGTGGGGTCGCCGATCGCCAAGATCGCGGCGCGCGTGATGGCGGGCGAAAAGCTGGCCGACCTGCCGAAGATCAACCGCGACATCAAACATGTCGCGGTGAAGGAAGCGGTGTTCCCCTTCGCGCGCTTCCCCGGCACCGACCCGGTGCTGTCGCCCGAGATGAAGTCCACCGGCGAAGTCATGGGAATCGATCGCGATTTCAACCTGGCCTTTGCCAAGGCACAGCTTGGCGCGGGCGACCGGCTGCCGACCGATGGCCGCCTGTTCGTATCGGTGAAGGACAGCGACAAGCCGCGAATCGTCGGCGCGGTAAAACAGCTTTGCGCGTGGGGGTGGAAGGTGATCGCGACCGGCGGCACCGCCGACTATCTGGCGGGGCAGGGGATCGAGGTCGAGCGTGTGAACAAGGTTGCCGAAGGCCGCCCGCACATCGTCGACCGGATCAAGGACGGCGACGTGCAGCTGATCTTCAACACCACCGAAGGCTGGCAATCGCTGCAGGATTCGCAGTCGATCCGCGCTTCGGCGCTTGCGGCCGACATCGCCTATTATACCACCGCGGCGGCCAGCGACGCGGCGACACAGGCGATCGGGGCGCTGCGCGCGCACTCCCTTGAAGTGAAGCCGCTTCAGGACTATTATTGACGCACCGCTCCACCTCCCCACATCGACGGAAACGGCGGCTCAGCCGCCCGGCGCGCAACCGCCGGGGCGGGATTATTGACGAAGGACAACAGGATAATGGCAAGCGTTGAAAAGGTGCCGATGCTGGCAGAAGGCTATGAGAAGCTGACCGCGCAACTTGCGGCGCTGAAAGCCGAGCGACCGCTGATCGTCGATGCGATCGAGGAAGCGCGCGCGCATGGCGACCTTTCGGAAAATGCCGAATATCACGCCGCCAAGGAACGGCAGGGCCAGGTCGAAGCGACGATCGGCGACCTTGAGGACAAATTGTCGCGCGCGCAGGTCATCGACCCGACGACGCTGTCGGGCGACCGCATCGTCTTCGGCGCGACGGTCACGCTGACCGACGAGGACGACAAGCCGGTCAAATATCAGATTGTCGGGCAGGCCGAAGCCGACGCCAAGGCGGGCAAGATCAGCTATAATTCGCCGCTCGGCCGTGCGCTGATCGGCCGTCGCGTCGACGACGAGATCGAAGTGACCGTGCCGTCGGGCGACAAATATTATCTGGTGACCAAGATCGAATTCATCTGATGGGTTGCCGGCGATGAAGCCGCAGGACGCGCCGCTGGTCACGGGCTATGCGCTCGCCTGCGTCATCCTGTTCGTCCTGCTCTGGATCACGGGCTTTCAGATCGAAGCGATCGTGCGCGCGGGCTTTATTCCCGCGCGCTTCGGCCAGGAATTGATCCTGCCGCCGGGAACGCTGGTGCCCTTTGTGCTGACGCCGCTGACGTCGGCCTTTCTGCACGGCGGGGTGCTCCACATCGCCTTCAACATGGTCGTGCTGCTGTTCATCGGCCGCCAATTGGAAGCGCCGCTGGGCACGAAGGCGATGGCGGTGCTGCTGCTCGCGGGAGCCTATGGCGGCGCGCTCGCCCAATATCTCGCCGATCCCGCCTCCGCCGTGCCGATGATCGGCGCGAGCGGCGCAATCTCGGCGCTCATCGCGGTGTTCGCGCTGATTTTCAGCCGCACACAGGCGCCCGCGATCGGGCCGATCCCCAGCCATTGGGTGCGCGCGATCTGGCTCGCCGCAGCGTGGATCGGCGTTCAGGTCCTGCTGGGCTTCGCGGGCGGCGCGGGGTTCGGCGCAATCGCCATCTGGGCGCATGTCGGAGGGTTCCTGGCGGGCCTGCTGCTGGCGCGGCCGCTGCTGCGCTGGCGCTTCGGGGCGCGCTGACCTTACGTCCCGTTCGCATCGAGCGAAGTCGAGATGCCCCTCGACTCTGCTCCACGCCGATGGGTGTCTCGACTTCGCTCGACACGAAGGATTTAGGTGTCGGCCAGCAGCCCACCCGCCAGCAGCATCGCCACGCGCACGTCGATGCCGCAGCCTTCGGCGCGCTTCGCCGCAACGAAATCCTCGATCCCGTTCAGCGGGACGCGGTGGACGACGATGTCCTCGCCACCGACGCCGCCGCCTGCGCCAACCTTGGTCAACCCGGTCGCAACGAGCAGGGTGAAACTTTCGCTGACCATGCCCGGCGAGCTGTAGAATTCGCCGACGGTGCGCCAGGTCGCGGCGCGATAACCCGTTTCCTCCTCCAGCTCGCGCGCCGCGGCGACCTCGGCGGCTTCGCCCGCGCTGTCGTCGCCGACCAGCCCCGCGGGCAGTTCGAGGCATTGGCGTTTCAAGGGCACGCGATATTGCTCGACAAGGATGGCGTGGCGACCGCGCGCATCCTCGTCGATCGCCAGGATCACCGCAGCGTGGATGCCGCGCGAGCGCGCGACATATTCCCAGTTTCCCTGCTGCTTGACCGTGACGAAGCGGCCTTCCCAGCGCGTCTCGATGGGCGAGTCGGGAGCAGGGCGGGTCATGTCAAATCTCGATCAGCCGGTCGCACAGCTCGTTGGGATTGCCGTCGCTCTTCGGGAAATGCGTCGCAAGCACCGCCCCGACCTGTCGCACCGCTTCCGCCATGCCTTCGCCGGGCTGGCCCGCGCGGATGCGTTCGATCAGCGCGGCCATCGCGTCGCCCCAGATGGCGGGCGCGACCTTCGACGCGATCGCTTCGTCGGCGACGATGTCGGCGCGATGTTCGGCAAGGCTGACGTAGAGGACGACGCCGGTGCGGCCGGCCGTCTTCGCCTCGGTGCCGACCTTGAACAGGTCGATCGCGCGCGCGCGGGCCCGCGCGGCCTTGATCGACCGCGGTGTCAGCGCGAGCCGCAGCGGACGCCAGAGCAGGATCAGCCAGATGCCGATCCATTTGACGACGCCAAAGGCGATGATCGTCCCCAGCCACTCGTTCGTGGTCGGCTCGTGCCCCCAGCCGCCGCGCAGGGCATCGTAAAGCCCGCGATAGAAATCGGGAAACAGCGCGACGAGCGACATGGCGAGGAAGGCGCCGACGCTCGCCCAGACGAGCGCGACATCGTCATAATCGCTCGACCGCGCGGCGATGATCGTGACGATCTCGCCGTCGGTGTGGCGCTCGGCCGCCGCGACCGCGTCGGTGACGATGCGATGGTCCTCGGCGCTCACATGGTTGACCTTGCGTGGCATGTCCCGTGCTCCTACCAGCCGCCCGACGCGCCGCCGCCGCCGAAGCTGCCGCCGCCGCCCGAAAAGCCGCCGAAGCCGCCACCGCCGAAACCGCCGCCACCGCCCCACGACGATCCGCCGCCACCGCCCCAGCCGCCCCAATCGTCATCGTCACCCCAGATGATGATCGGCGCCGCGCCCCACGGGCTGTCGCGGCGTCGGCGACGTTTCCTGCCGCGCCCGCGGCTCGCGAACCAGGGGATGATGAAGAAGATGAGGATGATGAAACCGAGGAAGAAAAGCCCGCCGAAACTGCCGTCGTCGGCGCGGTCGCGCTCCTGCGCCGCCGCCGCCTTGGCGCGCGCGGCGGCCTCCTCCGGCGGCAGTTCGATCTGCTCGGCGATCGCGTTCACCCCGGCCCGGATGCCGCCGGGATAGTCGCCGTCCCTGAAGCGCGGGGTGATGATATCGCGGATGATCCGCCCCGACAGCGCATCGGTGAGAACAGGTTCGAGCCCCAGCCCCACCGCAATGTGCATTCGCCGCTCGTTCGGCGCGATCAGGAACACGACGCCATCGTCGCGTTCGGCATCGCCGATCCCCCATTCGCGGCCGAGGCGATAGCCATAATCGGCGACATCGCGGCCCTCAAGGTCGCTGACCGTCGCGACGACAAGCTGGTGTCCGGTGCGTTTTTCGAGGTCGAGCAGCTGCGTGTTGAGCGCCGCTTCCTCGGCGGCGGGGATGATGTCCGCCTGGTCGACGACGGGATTGCCCGCGAGCTTGGGGAAGCTCTGCGCGGCTACCGGAGCGGCAAGCAGCAGCAGCCCCGAAAGGATCGCCGCCGCCAGCGAACGGATCAGGGCGGGGGCGCCCACCTTACTGCCCGAAATCGACCTTCGGCGCCTGATTGGCGTTCGGCGTCACCGCGCGATAGGGCGTCATCGGCTGTGCGCCATGGACGATTTTGGCGCCGATGATGTCGGGGAAGGTGCGGATCGTCGTATTATAGTCCTGCACCGCGGCGTTATAGTCCTGCACCGCCACGTTGATGCGGTTTTCGGTGCCCTCGAGCTGGGTCATCAGGTCGGCGAAGCGCGCCTGGCTCTTGAGGTCGGGATAGGCTTCGACGGTGACGAGCAGGCGGCCGAGCGCGCTCGACACATTGCCCTGCGCCTGCTGGAACGCCTGCACCTTGGCGGGATCGTCGAGGTCGTCGGTGCTGAGCTTGACCTGCGTCGCCGACGCGCGCGCCTGGATCACGCCTTCGAGCGTCGATTGTTCGATGTTCGCCGCCCCCTTGGCGGTTTCGACGAGGTTGGGGATCAGGTCGGCGCGCCGCTGATAGGCGGCCTCGACATTCGCCCATTTGGCCTTGGCGGCCTCTTCCTTGGTCGGCACGCTGTTGATGCCGCATGCGGACAGGCTCATCGCGGCGACAGGCAGGATCAACCAGCGGGCGTTGCGATAGGTCATGGTCATCAGGCTCCCTCCGGCGGCGTTTTGCCGCAACAATACACATAATAGGAAGCCGCTTGCCTTTGTGCAATCGCCACGGCACCCTTTGCGGACAGGACCGGATTTTCAGGGAGCGTCAATATGTTGGGCGAGTTCAGGCAGTTCATCGCCAGGGGCAATGTCATGGACCTGGCGGTCGGCGTCATCATCGGCGGCGCCTTTGCGACCATCACCGGTTCGCTGACCGAAGATGTCATCATGCCGCTGGTCGGCGCGCTCTTTGGCGGGGTCGATTTTTCGAACCGGTTCATCCTGCTCGGCAGCGTGCCCGACGGGATGTCGGCGACCGACTATGCCGCGCTCAAGGAGGCCGGGGTCGCGATGATCGGTTACGGCGCCTTCGTCACGGCGGTCATCAATTTCCTGATCCTGGCCTTCATCATCTTCCTGCTCGTGCGCTGGGTGAACAAGGTCGTCCGCAAGCCGGAGGCGGACGCCTCGCCCGCGGGGCCGAGCGAGGTCGATCTGCTCACCGAAATCCGCGACGAATTGCGAAGAAAATAAGGGAGTTGAGCCCCTTGCGGGACGAATGACCCGTCTGCGCCCTTTCCAAGCGCCGGCGGGTTTCCTATATGGGGGGTGTCGGCTTCGGCCGACTATGAGGATAAATGGTGTCGTGGAATAGACACAGCGGACCCGGGGGCAGTACCCGGCGGCTCCACCACAAACCCGCGTTTCTTCGAAGGACGCGCGGGTTTCTGACGGGGCCGAACCAGGATCGACGTGTGTTCAAAGACGATGCTTTCTTCCGGGCTGAGTAACCCGTTAAAGGCTCAAAACCAATAAGTGCTAACGATAACGAAGCACTCGCTCTTGCTGCCTGACCGATAAGCCTCACGGCCTAAGGTTAGACAAATAGAACGCGGTTCGGACCGAACCGGGCAACAGAATCGGAAACCAGCGGCTGGGGACGAGCCGGGCAACAGAATCGTCCCACCTTTTCTGTCCGGCTGACGCCGGATGCGGCACCGGCCCGCTCCCCCACCCGACCTCCCATAGGCTACTATCGTCAGGGAGGTCGGATGGGGGGCGCGCCGGTGCCGTTTATCCCTCAGATGTGCGCGCTTTCGCAGTGGCGATGGTCGCCCAGCGCCTCGATCACGCGGCAGTCGGCGGCGACGCCGCCGCGGCAGCGCCCGACGATGCGCTTGAGTTCGTCGCGCAGCAGGGTGAGCTGCGCAATCTTCGCTTCCACTTGGTTCAGATGCCGCGTCGCGATGCGGTCGGCCTCGCCGCAATCGCGCGCGGGATCGTCGGACAGGTCGAGCAGCGAGCGGATCTCCTCGATGGTAAAGCCCAGTTCGCGCGAATGGCGCACGAAGCGGAGCCGCGCGCGGTGCGCGTCGCCATAGCTGCGGTAATTGCCCGCGGTGCGCGCGGGCGCGGGAAGCAGGCCGATGCGCTCATAATAGCGGATGGTTTCGATGTTGGTGCCGGTGGCACGCGACAGCTCGCCGATTTTCATCGCTTGACCCTGTAGTTGATGCAGGGTGCATATGGGGTGCCGATTCGAAAGACCAAGGAGCTTTGACGATGGCCGATCGATGCTGTGCCGGCAAAAGCGGGCCGGCGGCACTGAACGATGCGCGCTGGCGGCGCGTGCTCTGGATCGCGCTGATCGTCAATACGGCGATGTTCGGAGTGGAAATCGCCGCGGGGGTCGCAGCGGATTCGCGCGCGCTTCAGGCCGACGCGCTCGATTTTCTTGGCGATGCCGCCAATTATGCGATCAGCCTTGGCGTGGCCGGCATGGCGCTCGCCTGGCGCGCGCGCGCCGCGCTGGTGAAGGCGGCAACGATGCTGATCTTCGGCCTGTGGGTCTTCGGCTCCGCGCTCTGGGGCTTCGTGACCGGGACGACGCCCCATGCCGAGATGATGGGGATCGTCGGCGCGCTGGCGCTCGCGGCGAATGTCGCGGTCGCGCTGATGCTCTATCGTTATCGTGCGGGCGATGCGAACATGCGGTCGGTGTGGATATGCTCGCGCAACGACGCGATCGGCAATCTGGCCGTCATCGGCGCGGCGCTCGGCGTGTTCGGCACCGGGAAAAGCTGGCCCGACCTCGCCGTCGCGGCGATCATGGCCGCGCTCGCGATCTGGGGCAGCATCGAGGTGTTCCGACAGGCGCAGAACGACCTTGCCGCCGCGGCGACGTGATGCGGAGCGCGCCTTGCCCCACGCGACCGCTGGCCATTGGGGTAGCGGCGAACCGCACAATCATTACAGGAGCGCCGCGATGACCGGACTTCCGCCCTTTCACATCGCTTTTCCCGTGCATGACCTCGACGCTGCGCGCGCTTTCTATGGTGGCATACTCGGCTGCCCCGAAGGACGCAGCGACGCCGACTGGATCGACTTCGACCTTTATGGCCACCAGATCGTCGCGCACCGTGTCGACACAAGGCCCGACGCCATAGCGGGCCACAATCCGGTCGATGGCCATGCGGTTCCCGTCCCGCACTTCGGCGTGGTGCTGCCGCCTGCGGAATGGCGCGCGCTTGCCGACCGACTGCGGAACGCCGGGGTGGCCTTTGTGATCGAACCCCATACGCGCTTCGCCGGCGAAGCAGGCGAACAATCGACGATGTTTTTCCACGATCCGTCGGGCAATGCGCTCGAGTTCAAGGCCTTTGCCGATCTCGGTCAATTGTTCGCGACCTAGAGCGCGATGACATGATATTGATCCACCGTGACGGAGGCGATTTTGGCCGAGTGCGAGGCGCGAGGAGCGGTGCGATGCGGGACATCGCGCCCGACGAGCAACGTGGCAATCGGCCAGAATCGACCCGCCCCGGAGGGGTTGCCCCCTGAAGCCCGCCGGACAGCGGCGCGTCTCTGGACCGGGCAACCAGCCCGTCCTGCGAGACGCTTCTTGCCGACGAACTTCAGGGGGCAATCACGGTGGGTCAATATCAGGTCATCGCGTTCTAGGGTCAGGGCTCTGGGCCGCGACCATCCGCGCCGATACCGCCTTTACCGCCTGGGGCGAGGTCGTCGACGGGACCTGCCCCGGGCGATTGCGCTTGCGCTCCGCCGCGGCCAAGCGACCGCGGCGGAACGGTCGGTCAGGCGGGGAGCAGCACCGCGTCGATCACATGGATCACGCCGTTCGACTGGATGACGTCGGCGGGAGCGATCTTGGCCTTGCCGCCGTTGGCGTCGCTGACATACCAGGCGCCGTCCTTTTCCCAGACGGTGATCGTTCCGCCCTGAACGGTGGTCAGCACTGCCTTGCCGCCGTTCGCCTTGGCCTGCGCGGCGATGTCGGCGGCGGTCAGTCTGCCGGGCACGACATGATAGGTGAGCACGCCGGTCAGCGCCGCCTTGCTTTCGGGCTTCAGCAGCGTATCGACCGTTCCGGCGGGCAGCTTGGCGAAGGCGTCGTTGGTCGGCGCGAACACGGTGAACGGGCCGGGCGAGGCGAGCGTGTCGACCAGTCCGGCGGCCTTCACCGCGGCGACCAGCGTGGTGTGATCCTTTGAATTGGCGGCATTTTCGACGATATTCCTGGTTTCATACATCGCCGCGCCGCCGACCATCGGGTTCCTGGCGAGCGCGGCACCGCCGCCGGCGATCATGGCGGTCGCGGCGACTGCGAGCGCGATACGGGAAATAGCCATTTTACATCCTTCCAAATGTCGCACCCCGGGGGATGGGGCAGGATGAAAGCTAGGGTATGCGCGCGGATGCGACGACCTGTCCTTTGGGCGGTATGTCAGCCGCGCGCGGCTTCCCACGCGGCAAGGGCCCGCGCGCGCGCCGCTTCATGGCCGATCAGCGGTTCGGGATAGCCCGGCGCGCCGCTGTCGCGGCCATGGCTCGCCGCAATCTCGGCGTCGGACAGATGCGCGAGTTCGGGAACATGGGCGCGGACATAATCGGCCATCGCGAAGCGCTCGCATTGCAGCAGTGGCGACATGATCCGCGAAAAGACCGGGGCATCGACCCCGGTGCCCGCGACATATTGCCAGTTCATCGCGTTGGACCCCAGATCGGCGTCGAGCAACGTGTCCCAGAACCAGCGCTCGCCGCGCCGCCAGTCGATGAGCAGATGCTTGACGAGGAAGGAGGCGGTGACCATCCGCACGCGATTGTGCATCCATCCCGTCTGCCACAGCTCGCGCATTCCGGCATCGACGACGGGATAGCCGGTGCGGCCGCGCGTCCATGCGGCAAAGTCGCGGTCGGCGTCGGCGCCGGTCCGCCAGGCGAAACGGTCGAACAGCTCGCGGCCGTTGCGGTCGGCATAATCGGGCATCTGGTCGACCAGATTGATCCCATGCTCGCGCCAGCCCAGTTCCGAGCGATAGCTTTCCGCCCCGGCATCGTCGCGTTCGCCGATCGCATGCCAGAGCGCGCGCGGCGAGATTTCGCCGAAATGGAGGTGCGGCGACAGGCGCGAGGTCGCGGGCTGTGCGGGATAATCGCGCCGCGCCTTATAATCGCCGATCGCGTCGAGCCAGTCGCGCGCCGCGCGCCACGCACCCTTTTCGCCGGGGCACCACGCGCCGAACCCCGCCGCCCAATTGGGCCGCGTCGGCAGCAAGTCCCAGTCGGCCAGATCGTCCGAGCGCGGCCAGCTCGCGGGTGCGGGAACGGCGTCGGGCGCCGCCTGAGGGAGTGTGGGCGGCATATGGTCGAGCAGGCGGCGATACCAGGGGGTGAAGACGCGATAGCGCGCGCCCTGGCCATTGACGATGCTGTCCGGCGCGGCGAGGTAGTTGCCGTCGTGCAGGACCAGCGCGATGTCCGTCGGCAGGCGCTCCTCGCTATGCTTCCACCATGGTTCGTAGGCATGGGTGGCGTGAATCCGGCGGCTGCCCGTTTCGCGCGCGATGCGGGCGAGTTCCGTGTGCGCCGCGCCGCGCCGCAGGATCAGTTTGCTGCCGCGTTTTTTCAGGCTCGCGCCCAGCGCGGTCAGGCTGTGGTGCAGCCACCAGCGCTGCGCCGCGCCGATCTTCCAGGTCCCCGGCGTTTCATCGTCGAGGATGAAAACCGGAATCACGGCGCCACCGGCAATCGCCGCGAGCAGGGCGGGATGGTCGTGGACGCGCAGATCCTGCCGCAGCCAGAGCAGCGACGCCGTCACCCGCCGACCCCCGCCAGCGCGCGCGCGGTCGCGATCGCCGCGCCCAGATCGTGACCGCTGCGCCACGCATGTTCGACAAAGCCGTGCGACAGCCAGTCGCCGCACGCGCCGAGGCCGAGTGCGTCGTTCCACAAATGGCCAAGCTCGCTACCCGACGGCTGGCCGAGCATCCAGCGCTGGGCCGCGGCGAAACAGGGTTCCGGCACCGGCTGGCCGATGAGCGCCCCCAGCTCCGACCGCAACAGGTCGCAGACGACCGCCGGATCGTCGGCGAGATGCGCCTCGCTCCAGTTCCAGTCGGCCTGCACCACCCAATGTTCGGTGGCCGTGCGCTGCGGCCGGGCGTTGCCGCGCACCGCGCAAACGATCGGCGCGGAGCCGCGGAGGAAGGCCGACGGCGCGCCCAGCGGCTGATGAAAGGCAAACATCGCGCTCCAGATGGCGCGCGAATGCGCGGCCATTGCGGCGCGCGCCATGCCGAAATCATGCAGCGACAGCAGCGGCGCCGCCTGTTCCCCCGGAATCGCGACCACCGCAATGTCGAACGGCCCGCTGCGCTCCTTTTCGCGGTGCAGGAACCATTGGCCGTCGATACGCGACAAGGCGGTGATCGCGGCGCCCAACCGGACATCGTGCCCGCCCGCCATATGCTTGAGCGGCGCGTTCATCGTCGGCACGCCGATCCACGCATCCTGCCCGGCGTCGGGCCAGGGGGCGGCACATCCCGCCGCCTCCCAGCGATCGACGCGCGCGCGAAAGTCCGCCGAGCGCACGGTGAAATGCGTCGCGCCATGGTCGAAGGCGATCTCGCCGCGCGGCGTCGCCGCGCGCCGCGCCGCCATGCGCCCGCCAATGCCGCGCGCCTTGTCGAACAGCGTCACCCTGGTTCCGGCGGCGCGCAGCGCATCGGCGCACGCCAGCCCGGCTATTCCGGCTCCGACAATCGCGGCGCGCATCATCGGGCGCTCCGGTCGGACTGGCGGGCGGTGAAGCGCGAGACAGAATGGAGGGTGCGCGGGGAACAGTCGGGCGCGCGCAACGTCTTGATCGGAAGCATCGGATTTTCTTGCCCGGTGCAGGTGCCTTGCCACAAGATGCACCATCGGGCAGGTCGGTCAGAACGGCAGGAGTGAGGTCAAGGCAGGATGACGTTAAAGGCGATGATCGCGACCAGCCCGATCGCGGCGGTAATCAGCAATCCCCATCTTCCCGACAATCCCATCGTCGAATGCAACGATGCCTTTGCCGCGCTGACCGGATACCGGCCCGACGAAATCATCGGCCGCAACTGCCGCTTTCTGACCGGCCCCGATACCGAGCCCGAACTCAGTGCCGAACTGCGCCGCGCGATCCGCGACCGCCGCGCGGCGCTGGTCGAGATACTGAACTACAAGAAGGACGGCACGCGCTTCCGCAACGCGGTGCTGGTTGCGCCGCTGTTCGGACCCGACGGCGAGCTTGAGTATTTTCTGGGCTCGCAGATGGAGGTCGAGCGCGGCGATGCGCGCGCCGACGATCGGCGCGATGCGGCACGCGCGCGCATCGCCGCGCTGTCGCCGCGTCAGCGCGAGGTGCTGCTGCTGATGGCCGAAGGGCTGCTCAACAAGCAGATCGCGTGGAGGCTGGGCCTCTCTGAACGCACGATCAAGATGCACCGTTCGGCGCTGCTCCGCTCGCTCGGGGTCGAAACGACCGCCGATGCGATCCGGCTCGCGGTCGAGGCGGGATACTGAAACCCCCGCCCGCCAAAGTCGATTACGCGGCAGGTAGTTGAGCGACCGCATTCGCCTTGCGTAAACAGGTGGCGGATGTCCGGCCGGTACCCTCTCCCTCGTCTCCCCGGTCTGTCTGGGTCGCACGGCCCGGCCGGGCATTCGAGCGCCCGTAGGTGCCGGACACGCCCGCGCCCGCCGGGGGTGCCCGGCCGGATGGGGCTCAGGCCAGGGGCCGCACACGACCGAGCGCGGTGATGGTGGGCCACGGACCGCCGTTTTCAATGCGCGCGTCGATGCCATAGACCGCGCGCAGCCGCTCCGCTGTCAACACATGGCCGGCTGGCCCGTCGGCCAGGATCCGTCCCGTGTCGATCAACAGGAGCCGGTCGCAATAGCGCGCCGCCATAGCGAGGTCGTGCAGCACCGCGATCACCGTCCCGCCCGCCGCGGCTTCGGCGCGCAGCAGGTCCATCACGTCGATCTGATGTCCGGGGTCGAGGCTGGCGAGCGGCTCGTCGGCGATCAGCGCCGCCGCCTCGACCGCCAGCGCGCGCGCGAACATGGCCCGTGCGCGCTCGCCGCCCGACAATTCGGTAGCGACCCGGTCGCGCAGATGCAGCACGTCGGCGCGCGCCATCGCGCGCTCGATCGCCGCAAGGTCGGCCGCTCCAATCCGCGACATGGGGGCGAGGTGCGGCAGGCGGCCGAGCCCGACGAGCCGCTCGACGGTGAGCGGCCAGTGGAGGAGTTGCCCCTGCGGGACATAGGCGATGCGCCGCGCGCGTTCGGCGCGCGACATGGCGGCGGCTTCGACGCCATCGACCTGCACCGAACCGCTTGCCGGGACGAGGCCCAGCAAGGCGCGCACGAGCGTCGACTTGCCCGCGCCATTCGGTCCGACGATGGCGGTCAGTGTGCCGGGCGCAAAGGCGGTGCTGACGTCATGCAGCACGGCGCGGCGGCCGAGCGTGACGCTGACCCGATCGAGCGCCAGCGTCACCACAGCCGCCGCTCGCGCATCAGGTGGACGAGGAAGACGGGCACGCCCAGAAAGGCGGTGACGACGCCGAGTTTCAGCTCGTTCGTCGCCGGGATGACGCGCACACCGATGTCGGCAAGCGTCAGCAGCGCCGCGCCGCCGATCGCCGAGGGGAGCAGGATCGCCGACGGGCTGCGGTCGGTGAGCGGACGGACGAGGTGCGGGACGATCAGCCCGATAAAGCCGATTGCGCCCGACACGGCGACCGCGCCGCCGACGCCGATCGCGGTGCCGAGCAGCAGCCGCGCCCGCGTGCGCCTCAGGTCGGTGCCCAGCGCCTGCGCCGCATCCTCGCCCAGCGACAGCGCATCGAGCGCGCGGCCGTTCCACAGCAGCATCGCCATGCCGGTCGCGATGCACGGCAGCGCGATCCACAGATGATCGAAGGAACGATTTTCGAGGCTGCCGAGCAGCCAGGTCATGATTTCCATCGCCGCGAAGGGATTGGGCGACAGGTTGAGCGCGAGGCTGGTCCCCGCAACCGCGAGCGCGCCGACCGCGATGCCTGCGAGGATCAGGGTCAGCGGGCTTTCGGCCTGGCCCGCGAGCATGACGAGCAGCGCCAGCGAGACGAGCGCGCCGCCCGTGGCGAGCAAGGGCAGCATCGCCGGATGCAATTCCGCCAGCCCGAAATAGAGCGCGACGACGCCGCCGAGCGCCGCGGCGTTCGACGTGCCGAGCACCGAGGGTTCGGCGAGCGGGTTACGCAAATAGCCTTGCAACGCCGCGCCCGCGAGCCCCAGCATCGCGCCGATGGCGAGCGCGAGCAAGGTGCGCGGCAGGCGCAGCTCGAACAGGATGATCGCGGCGATCCGGTCGTCGCCGCCCGTCGCCGCGGCGAAGAGGCGGCCCGGCGACAGCGCGACCGGGCCGAAGAGCAGCGAGGCCAGGGCCGCGGCGAGGGTGAGCGCGAGAAGCCCGGTCATCAGCGACCAGCGTGGCGGGGCGACGCGGCTCATGCGCCGCCGCCGTCGTGCCGGACGATCTGCGCGGCGATGCTCTGCGCGGCGCGCGCATAGGCGGGGCCGCCGCACACCGTCCACGCCTGCGGGACCGAAATGCGCGGAATATGGTCGAGCGCCGGATGATGCAGCATTTCGCTGCCCTGATCGGTCACGGCATCGGTCGCGCTTTCGACGATCAGGAAATCGGGATCGGCGGCGACCATCTCCTCCAGGCTGACCTGCGCGAGCGGGGGCCTGCCGAGCCTGGCCGCCAGATTGACGAGGCCCGCGCGCGTCATCAGATCATCGACCAGCGTGCCGGTGCCGGTCATATAGCCGCGGCGCTGGTAATAGGCCGCGACACGCCCGCGGCCGGGACGCGGCAGCGCGGCGAGATCGCCCTGCATGTCGGCGATCAGCGCGTCGCCGCGTTCGGGATGACCGACCGCGGCGGCGGTCTGGCGGATCGCGCGATAGATGTCGTCGAGATGGTTGGCGGGCACCACGTCGAGCAGGGGATAGCGCGCATCGGGCAGCGCCGCGAGGGCAGCGCTGCCGCGCGCGGGCATTCCGACCACCAGGTCGGGGTTCGCCGCGAGCAGCTGTTCGGCCGAACCGTGGTGCTGCGGCAGCCCGCGCGCAAGCGTGGGCACCGCCGACAGGCCGGGATCGCGCGCATTGTGCGTCAGCCCGACGATCTGGCGGCGGTCGGCAAGCGCGAGCAGCAGCTGGTCGGTGCAGAGATTCAGCGACAGGATGCGCTGCGGCACGTCGCCTTGATGCGGGGGGCCGCGATCGGCGGGCGCCGCCGCCAGCACCCCCGCGGCGCCGATCAGCGCCGCGCCGATCAGCGCGGGCCTGATCGCCATCACCTCGCTATCCCGCTCATACCCATCTCCCCCGCCGCGCCATCAGAATCGCGCCCGCACCCCGCCATGGGCGGCGCGGCCATAGGTGCCAAAGTTGAACGCCGTCGCATAATCGGCGTCGAACAGATTATCGACGCGGCCGTACACTTCGATCCGCTCGGTAACCGCGAACGACGCGCGCACCCCGGCGAGCGCATAGCCGTCGAGCCGCACCATATTCGTCGCATTGTCGAAACTGTCGCCGACCATCGTGACCGTCGCGCCGGCCGACAGCCCGAACGACCAGTCATGGTCCGCCGACAGGCTGACCGCATGCGCGGCGCGGCGCGGCAGGCGCTTGCCGTCGAACGCGGGCCGCCCCGACCGGTCGCGCGCGTCGATATAGCTGTACGACGCCGTGACGTTCAGTGCGTCGACGGGTTTCAGCGCCAGCGTCGCCTCGATCCCCTTGGCGCGCGTGCGGTCGATATTGCCATAGGTGAAGGTCGCATTGTCGAAATTGATCTGGTCGGTCGTGTTGCGCAGGAAGGCGGTGAGCGACACCAGCGCGCGCCCGTCGGCGAGGCTCTGGTCGATGCCGACGTCATAGCTTTTCGAGCGTTCGGGACGCAGCGCCGCATTGCCGCTGAAGCTGTCGTAGAGCTGAAAGAGCGACGGCGCCTTGAACCCCTCGCCATAGCTCAAGCGGACATTGGTGGCGCCGCCGTTGGGCGAATAATTGGCGTTGGCGCCAAAGGTCGTGGCGCCGCCGAACTGGTTATGGTCGTCGTGGCGAACGCCGCCGGTCAGCGACAGGCCGGCGAGCGGCTGGACGATGGCGAGTGCATAGACGCTGTCGATATTGGCCTTCTGGCTGTCGGTCGAACCAAAGCCGAAGAAGTCATATTCGGGGCGCTCATGCTCGTAACCGAACACCAGCCTGGCGGTGTCGGCGGGGGCCACGACGCCCTGATATTCGAAGCGCAGGTTCGTGCCCTTATAGCCAAAGTCGGGGGCGGTGCCGCGCACGAAGAAATAGTCGCGCTCGTTGCGCATCCATGTCACCGCGGCGCGACTGGTGAAGCGACCGTCGAAGAGGCCGAGGTTCAGCCCGGCATAGCCGACATATTGGTCGAGCCTGGCGACGTCGGCGCTGTCGGCCGGAGCGCCGAAGAAGCTGTCGAAATCGAGGTCGGCGTTGATGTAATAGCCGCGCAGATCAAGGCTCAGCGCGTCGCTGAACGCGACCTTCAGCCGCGCATTGGCGGCGATATTTTCATATCCGTCGCGCTCGGTGCCGACCGCCGCCGACGAAATGCCGTCGGTGCGGAAATAGGCGCCACCGATGCTGCCCGACACCGGCCCGGTGGTGCCCGACAGGTCGGCCCTGGCGTTGACGGTGTCGCTATAGCCATATTCGGCCGATGCGCCGCCTGCGAAACCCGAGCCGGGCGTCGCCGTCATCACATTGACCACGCCGCCGATCGCCTGGCTGCCATGGACGACCGAGTTTGATCCGCGCAGCACCTCGATGCGGCGGATATTGCCGGTGAGCAGATGGCCGAAATCATAACCGTCGCCGATGCCGCTGGGGTCGTTGACCTTGACCCCGTCGATCAGCACCAGGGTCTGCGTCGTCTCGGCGCCGCGGATCGACACGCCGGTGACCGATCCGGTGGTGCCGGTGCGATTGAATCGGATGCCGGGCGTCGTTGCGAGCAGGTCGACGACGTCGATCGTTTGCCGCGTTTCGATCGTGTCGGCGTCGATCACCGTGATCGCCTGACCGACCTCGTCGCCGGGCTGTTCGATGCCCGATGCGGTAACGACGATGTCGTCGGCATCGGGGTTGGTTTCCTGCGCAACGACAGGGGTCGCAACGGCAAGGGCGATCATGGAAATGGTCGAATATCTGAACATGGGAGACTCCCGCACGCCGGCAACGAAGGCGGAGCCTGCCGAACCGCGTGAGCGGTCGACCGATGCCTTTGTCGCAAGCGGCGTAAAGACCCGCGACGCCGACACCAAAGCGGCTCCATCCGCTTGGTCGTCGCTCGACGGATGTCTCCGTGCCGTGGCCTTTCCCTGGACCCAGGCATTGAGCGACCCACGCCGGCAGGTCTCCTGGCTCGCGGGTCAGGGCTTGATGCACACCTTCCCGGGTTGCCCCAGTGGCTGTCCGGGCCTTGGGCCCGGACGGTGCATCGCGCTCGCCGCTTACAGTTGCAGGGACAGCCTCGGTTGCGGAGCGCCTTCCGGCGCGCCCACCGCGTTCCCTATTAAGCCCTTTCGGGCACCGGCGCGATCAGCGCGGGGCAAGCCCCGCACGCGCCGCACATAGCGGAATGCGGCGGGGGTGCAATGGGGTTTTCGACACATTGATCCTCCCCATCGCACGTCGACGCGGCGAATGTTTACGCCGCCCGTTCGACCACCATCGCCGCGCCGACCCCCATCGCGCCGGTCAGCACGACCAGCCCGTATCGGCCCCGACACGCATCGAGCGCGTCGAGCAAGGTCGAGGTCAGGATCGCGCCGCTCGCGCCCATCGGATGACCCTTGGCCAGATGCCCACCGCTGACATTGACCCGCTCCGGGTCGACGTCGCGGTCGCGCAGGAACTTCGCGATGGTGACCGCGAACGCCTCCATGAACTCGATCCGGTCGATGTCGGCGAGCGACAGTCCGGCGCGCACGAGCACCTTGTCCATCGCCGCAAATCCCGCGGTCAGCGACGCGACCGGATCGCCGCCGCTTTCGGCAAAGGCGACGACGCGCGCGCGGGCAGGGGGGCCAGGCGCCGCACGCGCGACGAGCGCCAGCCCCGCGCCGTCGCAGATGGGCGGGGCGTGCGCGACGCTGTGCAGCGGCGCGAAGCGCGTGCCTTCGAGTGCGTCTGGATATTCCGCCTGCAATGCGCCGAAGGCAGCGGGCATCGCCGCGAGCGATTCGGCGCTCGTCTGCGGCCGGATACATTCCTCGCCCGCGAGCGCGCCCGTCGCTATCCGCGATTTCTGGAGCGCGGCATCGCCTTCGGCGATTGCCGCCTTGCGCTGCGAGGCGAGGGCAACCGCGTCGAGTTCGGCGCGCGTGATGCCTTCGGCGTGCGCGAGTCGGTCGGCGCCGAGCACCGGCGGCACGAAGCGCGCGCGCGGCGGCAGCTCGTCATTGGCGTAGAAGCCCGCATGATCGCTCAGAAAGGGCGCCGCGCTCATCGATTCGACGCCGCCGGCGAGCGCCACGTCGATCTCGCCGCTCGCGACCTTTGCGACCGCCAGTCCGATCGCCGTGAGTCCGGAGGCGCAATAATTGTTGAGGCTGTGCGCCGCCATGGTGTCGGGCAGGTCGGCGTGGAGCTTGGCGACGAGCGCGATATGCCCACCCTGCGCGCCGGTCTGCGTCACGCAGCCGAGGATCAGCGCGTCGGGGTGCGCGGCCACATCGCCGCAGCGCGCCGCCAGTGCCGCGGCCTGCTGGCGCACCAGTTCCTGCGGGCTGAGGTTCGCGAGCCCGCCGTCGGGCCGTGCCTTGCCGCGTGGCGTGCGGACGGCGTCATAGAGAAAGACGTCCGCCAAATCAGGTGCCGACGACGAAGCTGACCGCGGTTGTCGCGCTGCCGCCGACGTTGAAGGTGGCGAAATTGCGCGCCCCTTCCACCTGATAATCGCCAGCGTTTCCGGTGACTTGCCGCCAGCTGTCCAGCAGCATCCGAACCCCGGTCGCGCCGACCGGGTGGCCAAGGCCGATCAGCCCGCCCGACGGGTTGACCGGCAGCCTGCCGCCCAGCGCAATCGTCCCGTCCTCGACCGCGCGCCAGCTTTCGCCCGGTTTGGTGATCCCGAAATGGTCGATCGCCATATATTCGGTGATCGAGAAACAGTCATGCACCTCGACCCCGTCACAGGCGTAAACGTCGGGCATCTCCGCTCGCCGCAACGCGTCCATCATCGCCTTGCGAACGCCAGGAAAAACAAAATCTTGGCCGCGACTGTTCTGAATCTTTGTCGAATAGAGCAGGGGCGCGGTCGAATGGCCCCAGCCCTTGATGCGCGGGATGGTGTCGATCGGAATGCCCCGACGCTGCGCGTAACGTTCGGCAATTTCGGCCGAAGCAAGGAAAACCGCCGCCGCCCCGTCGGTGACCTGACCGCAATCGGACTTGCGCAGACGTCCCTCGATCAACGGATTGACCTCGTCATTCTCGTCCAGATGCGCCTCGGTGATCGCCCAGCCGCGCGTCTGCGAATTGGGGTTTTTTTTCGCATTGGCGAAATTATTGGCCGAAATCGCGCGCAGATGGGCGCGGTCGAGCCCGAAGCGTTCCTCATATTCCTCGGCAACGCGCGCGAACATGGACGGCCACAGATAGCGCGCCTCCTGCGCCTCGCGGCCTGCCCAGGCAGCGGCGCCGAGATATTCGGCGGCGCGCTGGCCCGGAACGTTGCGCATCAGCTCGATCCCGAGCACGAGCGCGAGTCCATAGCGCTCGGCCTCGATCTCCGCCGCGGCGGCAAGGATGGCGATGCTGCCCGACGCGCAAGCCGCCTCGTGCCGCGACGCCGGGACGCCCGCGAGGTCGGGATGGACGTGGCCGAAGAAACCGCCGAGCTGCCCTTGCCCCGCGAACAGCTCGCCCACGAAATTGCCGACATGCGCCGTTTCGACTTCCCTTGGTTCAATGCCCGTGGCGGCAAAAGCCGCCTCCGCGACGTCGCGGAACAGTTCGAACATCCCACCGCCCTCGCGCTCGATGTTACGCGAAAAGTCGCTCTGCGCGCCGCCGAGAACGAAAACATCCTTTGCCATGTCAGGCTTCCTTTTCGAGTTCGATAAGGCCCCTCCCCTTCAGGGGAGGGGTTGGGGTGGGGGCTCGCAACCTTGCACAAGGCCGATGGCCCCCGCCCCGTTCGACTAAAGTCCCGGCTGGCGCCGGACCAGGTCTCACTGCCCCTCCCCTGAAGGGGAGGGGTTGTTCAGGGAGAGCTGCGCAAGCGCCATTTCGCGCACCTCGCTGCGCATCACCTTGCCCGTGACGTTGCGCGGCAGCGCGTCGAAGCGGAACAGGCGTTCGGGCAGCTTGAACACCGCAAGATCCTTTGCGCGGAGATAGTCGGTCACGTCGGCAAGGCTGACATCGTCCGCGCCGCGCGGGACATAGGCAAGGCCGATACGCTCGCCCATCGTGGGGTCGGGGAGCGAGAAGACGCACGCTTCGGCCAGGAGTGGATGGCCGCCGAGCAGTTGGTCGATCTCCTCGGGCGCGATATTCACTCCGCCGCGAATGATGAGATCCTTGCAGCGTCCGACGAAGCGGTAGAAGTCGCCGCCTTCGGCGATCTCGAACAGGTCGCCGGTGCGGAACCAGCCGTCATCGGTGAAGGCGGCGGCGGTCTGTTCGGGGGCGTTGTGATAGCCTTCGAACAGGCTGGGGCCGCGGATCTGCAACTCGCCCGCCATGCCGTCCATCTCGATCGGGTCGCCGCCGCCGGGCGGGACGAGGCGGCTTTCGATGTTGGGCGCGCGGCCGGTGCCATAGGGCGGCGGATATTGACCGCGGCGCGGGAAAAGGCTCGCGCGCTTGTCGGGGTCGGGCATGTCGCCCTCGCCGGTGATGAAGCTCATACCCTCGTTGGAGCCAAAGACGTTGACGATGATGATGCCGAGCTTTTCCTGGAAACCGCGCACCATCGCGGGGGCGAGCGGTGCCGAGCCCGAGGCAATGACGCGCAGGCTCGACAGGTCCACCGAGGCGAGCAAAGCCTCATTCTGCAGCAGCATGTTGAGCACCGCGGGCGGCGCGATCGTCAGGCTGGGCCGCTCGGTCGCAATCTGCTTGAGGTACACGCCGGGATCGAACGGATGGTGCAGCACCATCGTCCCCGCGCTGGTCAGCCAGCACATGGTGATGCCGCCGATGCTCGCCATGTTGATGAGCGGGAAGGGGTTGAGCAGCACATCGCCCGGCTCGACCTTCATCGCCTCGTAGCCCGCGGCGGCAACCGCTATCCAGTGGTTGTGGCTGCGCGGCACGCCCTTTGGCACGCCGGTGGTGCCCGAGGTCCAGCAGATGGTGAAGATATCGTCGGCATCAACCGGGTTTGCCGCGACATGCGCGGCAAGCGCGGTGGCGTCGCCTTGGGCGGTCGACAGGTCCAGTGCGTCCGCGGGCGGGCTGGGGCCGAAGGTCATCAGCGCGATCCCTTCGAGCAACGGCGCTGCGACGCCGACATGGTCGCAGCCCTTGACCCGCGTGGCGCAGACGAACGCTTTTGGTTCGACGACGCCGATCATGCCCGTCAGCTCGTGGCTGCGATACTGCACCGCCGCCGGGCTGACGATCGCACCGATCTTGGCCGCCGCGAAATAGAGCGCGACAAATTCGCCGATGTTGGGAAGCTGAACCAGCAGCACATCGTCCTTGCCGATCCCCGCGGCGACGAGCGCGCCCGCGAGCCGGTCGATCTCCGCCGCCAACTCGGCATAGGTCAGCCGCCGCGGTTCGCCGAAGGCAAAATCGGCGCGGTTCGGTGCGTCGACGAGCGCGAGCCGGTCGGGATGCGCCGCCGCATTGGCCGCGAACAGGTCGGCAAAGCTCTGGTCGCCCCACCAGCCGCTTTGCCGATAACGCCGCCGTTTATCCTCTCCCGCGACGATCATCTCAGGCGGCCAGCACGCTGTTTTCGCCCATGCCGATATCATTGCCGCTCGCCCACACGCTGTGCGTGCCCGAACAGATGCGCTCGGGCAGGATGATCCGGCACACCGGCCCCGCCGTTATATTCTTCGCGTCGATCAGCACGCATTCGGACTGGTCGGTTTCAAGATCCGCGATGAAGGATACGAGGTAGCCGTCGTCCTCGTCCCTGGCGCCGATGCGCGGCGCGAACGGTGCCTCGCTGCCGAAACGACCGCGGCCGAACTCATATGCCTCGCTCGTCCGGGAATCGAGATCGTGCTTGACGATCCCGCGAAACAGGAACCAGCCGGGCTCGGGGATCGCGCTATAGGCGTAGCGATAGGGCTTGCCCGCGTAGCGATGATTGAACATGCCGAACTCAAGATCGCGGTCGTCAAGCCGCTCCTCGACCGTCGCGCCGGTCTTGAGGTTGAAGCGCCAGCGGTGGAGGCGCGGCTTCAAAAGCCCCTGATCGAGATAGGCCATCATCCGTTCGAGCCCCTCGGGCGCGTTCGGATAGGATTTGGGCATCGGCTCTTCCTGATAATAGCCGTCGAGGATGATCTCGTCGCCTTCCTCCCAGGCGTTGAGCCAGTGGAGCGTGTAGGTCGGCTCGGCCTCGAACCAGCGGATGTCTTCGGGCTGGCCGTGGCGCGGGATGATCGCGAAGCGCGTTTTCTGGTCGGGGTGGAACTGGACGACGTGCAGATTCTTTTTGAGCAGCTCCTCATTCCAATAGAGCGGCATGTCGTTGAGGATCGTGTAATGTTCGGTGAACGCCATGTCGTGCGGCAGCCGTGGTCCGGGCAGCGGCACCGGGATATAATGTTTGAGCTTGTTGTCCGCGCCGACGACACCGTAGTGCATGTAGGGGGCGTGTTTCGAGTAATTGAAGAACATCAGCTCGCCCGTCGCGAGGTCGACCTTGCAATGCGCCGAAATGCCGTCGAGCGGCACCCAGCTTTCGGTGCCGAACTGTTCGAGCGTGAAGGGATCGAGCCGGTAGGCTTCGCCGCACTGATAGAAGGTCGAGATGATCTTCCCCGCATGGATCGCCACATCGGTCGAGGAGGAATCCTTGAGCCACTCCTGCGCCCCCCAGCCGGGGCGCGTCGACTTGTGCGGCGGCTCCATCAGGCCCGCCCATAACGAACGCCCGGCTTCCTTCTCGGCCGCGAATCCCTTGGTCCGCACGAAGCGGCTGCGATAGCTCGCGCGGCCTCCTTTGAACGAGATGGCGTGAATGAAACCATCGCCGTCGAAGGGGTGGTAACGGCCGATCGGCTCGTGAATCTGGTTCTCGCCGGTGCGAACATAGACGCCGTCGATGTCATCGGGGATCGTCCCGATCACCTCGGCATCGCCATTGGAAAATATCGCGTTCCACTCATTATAGGTCGGACGCCACGCACCCTGCATATAGGGATGGTCGTTCGGCTGAAGCGTCGACTGGATCGTTTCGACAAGCTGGGCGGTCATGCAAGGGCTCCTTCGGCGGGGGCAAAGCGCGGCCGGGCGGCAGCGGCATCATATTCGGACAGGAGGCGGTCGACGATCGCCGCGACGGGTTCGACGCCGCGGACCGCGCCGACGCCTTGTCCGGCGGACCAGACATTCTTCCACGCCTTGGCGTCATCCTGCGCGTCGGAGAAGTTCGGGCGCTTGTCCTCGGGCATGTTGGCGGGGTCATATCCAGCCGCGATCAGGCTCGATTTCAGCCAGTTGGCGGTCACACCGGTGATGCCCTTCGACGGCACAATGTCCTCGGCGCCGGCGGCGACGACCATATCCTTGTAGTCCGGCGCCGCCATGCTTTCGGTGCAGGCGATCAGCGACGTGCCAAGATAGGCGAGGTCGGCACCCAGGATCTCCGCCGCGCGCACCGCGTGGCCCGTTGAAATCGCGCCGCCGAGCACCAGCGGGCCGTCCCAGAATTGCCGCACCTCCTCGACAAAGGCGAAACCCGCCGTCGCTCCGGTATGCCCGCCCGCACCCGCCGCGACGAGCACCAGGCCGTCGACCCCGGCTGCCGCCGCCTTGCGCGCAAAGCCGACCGAATTGACGTCGGCGAACACCAGTCCGCCATAGCTGTGGATTTCCTCGACTACGCGCGTCGGACTGCCAAGCGCGGTGATCACCAGCGGTACCTTGTGGCGCACGACGCAGGCCAGGTCTTCGGGAAGGCGGCTGTTCGACGGATGGACGACGAGGTTAACTGCCCAGGGGGCGGCGTCGGGATCGTTCGACAGCGCCGCGTCGATCCGGCGCACCCAATCTTCAAGGTCAGCCGACGTGCGCGCATTGGGGGCAGGGAAGCTGCCGATCACCCCGGCGCGCGACGCCGCGATCACCATCTCCGGTCCCGAGACGAGGAACATCGGCGCGGCGATCGCCGGCAGGCGCAAATTGCGCGTCAAGGCGGGTGGAAGGCCGTATTTCGACACCTTCATGCTCTCCCAAATTATCTCACTTGCATAACGATACTTAAAGACGATAAGACTCGCAAGGCCAGAAAAGCATCGCGGGGACAACCCGACGATGGTGGGAGGGAGAGTGTTTATGAAAACGCATTTGATCGCGCTGTTTGCGGCATCCGCGCTTGTCAGCCCTGTTGTCGCCTTTGCCCAGGAAACGCCCGCCGCCGACGATCAGGGGGGGCTCGAGGAAATCATCGTCACCGCGCAAAAACGCGCCGAGGGGCTGTCCGACGTGCCGATCTCGATCTCAGCGGTCAGCGGCAAGCAGGTCGAAAATTACGGGCAGACCAATCTTGAACAAATCTCGTCCTCGGTCCCGAACCTCAAGATCACCCAGACGGCGATCGCCAACCGTATCGCGATTCGCGGCATCGCATCGGGCGACAACAAGGGGTTCGAACAATCGGTCGCGATGTTCGTCGACGGCGTCTATTACGGTCGCGACCAGCTCTCGCGCCTGCCGCTCGTCGACATGGAGCGCGTCGAGGTGCTGCGCGGGCCGCAGCCGACCCTGTTCGGGAAAAATGCCATTGCCGGCGCGGTCAATATCACGACGCGCGGCCCGACCGACACATTCGAAGGGTCGGTCAGCGGTCTTTACGAGTTCAACCACAAGGAATTGCAGCTGACCGGCGTGCTGTCGGGACCGCTGAGCGACGGCGTCGAGGCGCGCGTCGTGGGCTATCATCGCTCGATGGACGGCTATTTCTATAATCAGGAGCTCGATCGCGACGAACCCAATGTCGATGAGTATTATTTTCGCGGCAAGGTCGAACTGGACAAGGGCGGACCGTTCGCGGCCGAACTGAAACTGGAATATGCCGACTTTGAAATGAAGGGCCAGCCGCGCGACGTCTTCGGCGCGGTCGGCAATTACAACGCGGTTTTCCAGGGTCCCTTCTTCGTCAGCACCGACCCCGATTTTGTCCGCGAGGACAATGGTTATGAAAGCCGAAACAAGGTGTTCGGTGCCACACTTAATGTCGACTTCGAAATCGGCGATCACACGTTGACCGCCGTGTCGGCCTTGCTCGATTACAAGACGCGCGAAATTGTCGACGTCGATTTTTCGGGCATCAGCTTCCTTGATGGCACCAATTTGCGTGAGGATTACCGCCAGTTCAGCCAGGAACTGCGGCTGACCTCGCCGGGTGGCGAGGTGTTCGACTATATCGCCGGGGTCTATTATCAGCACGCCAAACTCGACGTGCAGGATTTCACCCTGTTCAATCCGACCTTCCTCGCGCTCGGCGCGCCCTTCAATGCGTTGGGCGACACCAGCAACGACCGCGATTACACGCAGAAATCCGATCTGATCTCCGCCTTTGCGCAAGGTGAATTATCGGTCACCGACCAGCTGCGCATTACTGCGGGCGCGCGGTTCAACCATGAGAAGAAGAGCGGCAGCCGCAGCCTGGCGATCGTCCAGGGGCCGCTCAGCACGGCGCCCGCAGCGGTCGTTGCGGCCGTGTTCCGGGCGCTCAATATCGAAACGCACAGCATCTCCGGCAAGATCAGCGAAGACAGCTTCAATCCGATGGTCAACGTCCAGTATGACGCGACCGATGACCTGATGGTCTATGCCTCCTATGCCAAGGGCACGAAGGCGGGCGGTTTCGACATAAGGTCGAACTCGCTGCCGACCTCGACGACCGTGGCGCGGCCCGGCGCCTTTGTCTTCGAGGACGAAAGCGCAGACAATTTCGAGGCCGGCCTGAAATATAAAGGGCGCAATGTCGCTTTCAACGTCTCGCTCTATCGCACCGATTACAAGGATCTTCAGGTCAATATCTTCGACGGCACGCTGAACTTCAACGTCCGCAACGCTGCTGAAGCGCGGACGCAGGGGGTGGAGGCCGATTTCCGCGCGGCGCTCGCGCCGGGGCTGACGGTCAGCGGCGCGGTCGCCTATCTCGACTTCAAGTTCACCAATTTCACCGAGGGCCAATGTTTTTATCTGCAGGTGCCCGGACCGAATGGCCTGTGCGATTATTCCGGCAAGCGAAACGCCTTGAGCCCCGAATGGTCGGGCAATTTGAACCTCGACTACACGACGCCGGTGACGAACGAGATGAAGGTCGCGCTCAACATCAACGCCGATTTCTCCTCTTCCTATATCGCCGCGGTAAACCTCGATCCGCGTACGCATCAGGACGGATATGTAAAGCTGGGCGCGCGGTTTGCGCTGGCCGACGTTGATGATCGCTGGGAGGTCGCGCTGATCGGCCGTAACCTCACCAACCAGCGGATATTGCAGACGGCGAGTTCGATGCCGCTCGCCACGACGATCACGCGAGGGGCGGGCAATGCCTATAACGGCATCGTCGACCGCCCGCGCACGATCGCGGTGCAACTGACGGGGCGCTTTTGAGGTTATCGTTTCAATTGCGGTCCGCCTTGTCATAAAGACGTCATCCCGGCGAAGGCCGGGATAACGAACGGGGTTGGGAAAGCGAGTGAAACACGACCGCACGATCAGGGCCTGCTCGATCTGGCGCGCGCTCGACGTCGTTGGCGACGTTCCTGTGCTGTTGCTGATGGAACAGGCCTTTCTCGGCGTTCACAGCTTCGACGAGTTTGTTCGCCGTACGGGGCTTGCGCGATCGGTGGTCAATGGGCGGCTCAAGAAGCTGGTCGAGGAGGATTGCCTCGTCAAAGTGCCCAAAAGGGGCGGGCGCGGTTTTCACTATATGCTCACGCAAAAGGGCCGCGATCAATTTCCCAACGGCTTGATGATGCTGCGCTGGCAGCACAAGTGGGAAGCAGACAGCCGCGATTTCCAGGTCCGGCTGCACCATGCGACCTGCGGCCAGGCGACCGAGCCGGTTCCGGTGTGCGCGTGCTGCCGCGCCGAGATCGATCCGCGCGATGTCGACTGGCGCGAAGGGCCGGGGCTGGCGCAGATCGTCCCGCATTACGAACGCCGCCGCTTCAACGGCGAGGTTGGCGCCCGGCGCCCCGGCGGGCGGCCGCTGGTCGACACGATGATCGAGCTGTTCGGCGACCGCTGGGCCACGCTCGTCGTCCGCGCCATGTTCACGCGCATCAACCGTTTCGACGATATCCAGCGCGATACGCTGATGGCGACGAACATCCTGACGGGCCGGCTGGAGCGACTGGTGCGGCAGGGGATCCTGAAAACCATACCCTATTCGAGTCACGCCGACCGCGTCGAATATCGGCTGACCGCCAAGGGTCGCGATCTTTACCCGGTGCTGCTCGCACTCCTGCAATGGGGCGACAAATGGTTTTCCGACGAGCGCGGGCCGCCGGTGTTGCTGACGCACAGGCAATGTGGCCATGACCTTCGGATGGTCGCGGCGTGCAGCCACTGCGGTGATGAACTCGCACTGTCGAACAGCCGCTTCACGATCGACGAGGCCGGCTGACCGGTCAGGGCAGGACGCGGCCCTCGTCGCGGCGCGGCATCGGCGCGATGAGGCGCAATATGAGCGCCGAGACCAGCAGCCAGCCTGCCGATGCGAGGATCGCGGCAGGCAGCGCGGCGAGGTCGGCCAGCAGCCCGAACGCATAGGCGCCGAGCGCCATCGCGCCAAAAGTCACCGCCTGATAGATCGACAGGCAGCGCCCCAGAATCTCTTCGGGCGAGCGCATTTGCATCGCGACGTTGAGCGTCGTCAGCGTCGATACCCAGGCGCCGCCCGCGACGAATGCGGCCAGCATCAGCGCGGGCAGGCTGATGGTCATCGCGACAGGCAGCATCGCGGCGGAAAAGACCAGCGACGCGGCTGTCACCACGCGGTCGCTGCCCCAGCGGCGCCGCGCCGCGCCGACCCACAGCGCGGCAAAGATCGATCCCGCGCCAAAGGCCGCAAGGCAGAGGCCGTAGATGATTTCGGTTCCGCCCAGCCGGTCGCGGACGAGTGAGGGAAGCAGCGCCTGGAATCCCGCCGCGCCGAAACCGAAGGCGAACCCGCGAACGAGGACACGGCGCAAGGGGTCCGAATGCGCGCAGAACGTCAGCCCTGCCGCGATCGCGGACAGCATCGGCGTGCGGCGCGGCGGCACGGTGTCGGGATGCCAGCGCAGCAATACGACGATCAGTGCGACATAGCTCAGCGCGTTGAGGCCGAACGCCGCGGCGGCGCCGACGATCGAGATCAGCAGGCCGCCGAGCGCCGGCCCTGCGCTACGCGCAAGATTGAAGGCGATGGTGTTGAGCGTGATCGCCTGCGGCAGATCCTTCGGTCCCACCTGAAGCCGCACCGACGCCTGCCATGCGGGGCCGTTGAGCGCGGTCCCGCAGCCGACCGCGAGGGTGAAGAAGAGCAGCGACAGCGGCGTGGTCGCACCGAGCCAGGTGGTCACCGTCAGCGCTGCCGAAACGAGCAGCATCCCCGTCTGCGCCGCGAGCATGATACGGCGCCGGTCGAAATTGTCGGCGATGGCACCCGCGAAAATGCCGAGAAGCATGATCGGGATTGTTGTGCCGGCCTGCACCAGCGCGATCAGGAGGTGCGAGTCGGTGAGGTCGGTCATCAGCCATGCCGCCGCGACCGACTGAATCATCGATCCCATGTTCGACGCGAGGTTGGCGATCCAGATCGCGCGGAACGCCGGGTAGCGAAAGGGCGCGAAGGCGGAGGGCGGTTCAGGACTCACGCGCCGCGCCTACCGACGGGCCGGGTCGATCGCAACCCGTTCAGGAAATCGAGGGTCCGCTGCCGTCGCCATATTGACGACGCAGTTCGACGAGCCGCTTTTTCATCGCGGCGATCGGCGCTTTCATCGCCGGATCGTCGATCCGGTTGTGCATCTCCCGCGGATCGGTTTTCAGGTCGTAAAACTCCCATGCGTCAAGATCGTCGCCATAAAAGCGCACGAGCTTGTAGCGTTCGCCGCGTACACCGTAATGCGCGCGAACGGCATGAAAGCCCGGAAATTCATAATAATGATAATAGACGTCCTTGCGCCAATCCGGCGGCGTGCGCCCGGCAAGCAGCGGCGTCACCGACCGCCCCTGGATCGTCGCCGGTCCCTTCACCCCGGCATAGTCGAGGAAGGTCGGGGCATAGTCGATATTCTGGATCGGCGCGGCGACGCGCGTACCGGGGCGGATATGTCCCGGATACTGGATCAGGAAGGGCGTGCGCATCGATTCTTCATAGATGAAGCGCTTGTCGAACCAGCCATGTTCGCCAAGGTAAAAGCCCTGGTCGGAGGTATAGACGACGATCGTGTTCCGATCGAGGCCGCTGTCCTCCAGATAATCGAGCACCGCGCCGACGCCTTCGTCGACCGCGGCGATCGTGCCCAGATATTGCTGCATGTAACGCTGATATTTCCAGATCGCGAGGTCGTGGCCGGAAAGGTTGGCGGCGTTCATGCGGTCGTTGTCGGCCTGCATCAGCGCGTCCCATGCGGCCTGTTGCGTGTGCGTCATCCGGTCGAAGGCGCCGGGCCAGCGGTTGTAGCGAAGCTCGGCCGACCCCTTCGCGACCGTCATCTTGAGGTCATGCCCCTCATACATGTCGCGATAGATGGTCATTTCCTGCGCCGCAGCGGCCTTGCGACCCGCATAATCGTCGAAATAACTGGCGGGGACAGGAAAGGTCACCCCCTGATATTTCTGCACATGGCGCAGCGCGGGCATGAAATTGCGGTGCGGCGCCTTGTGGTGGATCAGGATCGCAAAGGGCTTCGACTTGTCGCGCCCGGTCTTCAGCCAGTCGAGGCTGTATTGCGTCGTGAGGTCGGTCGCATAGCCCTCCACGATGCTGCGACCCTTCGGCGTGATGATGTCGGGGTTATAATATTCGCCCTGGTCGTCGAGCACCTTCCAGTCATCGAAGCCGATGCCTTCGGGCGAATAGTTGAGGTGCCATTTGCCGAACATCGCGGTGGCGTAGCCCGCCTGCGACAGCGCCCGCGGCCAGACCCAGACCCTGTTGTCGAACCTGTTGCCATTCTGCCGGAACCCGTGGGCGTGGCTGTGCCGTCCGGTGAGCAGCGTCGCGCGGCTGGGGCCGCACAGCGAATTGCCGACAAAGCTTTGCGTGAAGATCGCGCCATTTTTGGCGATCCGGTCGATGTTCGGCGTGGGCGCCAGTTTCGACAGCGCCGACCCATAGGCCGAGATCGCCTGATAGGCATGATCGTCCGACATGATGAAGACGATGTTCGGACGGGCAGGGGGCTGCGCGCCCGCCGCGGCGACGAAGGCCAGCGGCAGCGCGAGGGCGATCGGCATACGTATTGGTCTTCTCCTATTCGGTCAGTTCGAAGCTGGCTTCGGATCCTTCGGCCGACGAGGGGCCGATCCACAGCTTGAACGCGCCGGGCTCGCTGCCCCAGCTCATGTCCTGGCGCGTGAAGGCGAGGTCGGCGTCGGTCAGCGTGAAGCGCACCGTGCGCGTTTCGCCCTTTTTCAGGCCGATCTTCTGGAATCCCTTCAATTCCTTGACCGGGCGCGTCACCGAACCGACGAGGTCGCGGACGTAAAGCTGCACCACCTCCTCCCCGTCGCGCGGGCCGCTGTTGGTCACGGTGACGCTGGCGGTCAGCGGTTCGCCGGGGCGGATTTTCGACCTGTCGAGCGTGACCGGCGAGTAAGTGAAGCTTGTGTAGCTGAGGCCATAGCCAAAGGGATAAAGCGGCGTGTTCGGCGTGTTGAGGTAGCGCGAGACATATTTCGCGCCCGGCGCGCCCAGTTCGATCGGGCGACCGGTGTTCTTCATGTCATAATGGATCGGCACCTGCCCGACCGTGCGCGGAAAGGTCACCGGTAATTTGCCCGACGGGTTGTAGCGACCGTACAATATGTCGGCGATCGCATGTCCCCCCATCGTGCCGGGATACCAGGCCTCCAGAATCGCATCGACATTGGCATCGGCCCATTCGATGCTGTTCGGTCGCCCGCTCATCAGCACGAGGATGACCGGCTTGCCGGTCTTTTCGAGCGCTTCGAGAAGCGCCTGCTGGTTGCCCGGCAGGTCAAGCGAGGTGCGGCTTGCCGCCTCGCCGGTCATGTTCCAATGTTCACCCATCGCGGCGATGATGACATCCGATTTTTCCGCAAGCGCGAGCGCTTCGGCAAAACCGTCGGTCTTGCCGACATCGTCGAAATGATAGCTCGCGCCCTTGGCATAGGCGATCGTCGTTCCCTTGGGGGCGCCGGCCTGCAAGCCTTCGAGCAAGGTAACCGGCCGCGTCCGCCGGTCGCCCGCGGCCGACCAGCTGCCGATCATATCTTCCTTGCTGTTGCCGAGCGGGCCGATCACCGCGATCGACTTTGCGCTGGCGGCCAGTGGCAGGACATTGTCCTTGTTCTTGAGGAGGACGATCGACTTGCGCGCGACATCGCGCGCCGCTTCGAGAAACGCGGGCTTGTAGATCGTCGCTTTTTCGCGCGCCGCGTCGGCGTAACGATAAGGATCGTCGAACAGGCCGAGGCGATATTTCATCTCGAGTATCGCCTTCACCGCCGCGTCGATGCGCGCGGTGTCGACCTTGCCCTCGGCGACCGATTTGGCGAGGTTTTCCATGAAAACCGCACCTTGCATGTCCATGTCGACTCCGGCGCGCATCGCCTGCTCGCCTGCCTGCTTCAGATCCTTCGCATAGCCGTGCGGGACCATTTCGTTGATCGACGTGTAATCGGTTACGACAAAGCCTTTGAAGCCCCATTTCTTGCGCAGCACGTCGGTGAGCAGATAGTGGCTCCCCGACGCCGGGACACCGTCATATTCGTTGAATGCGGTCATGAAGGTCGCTGCCCCCGCGTCGGCCGCGGCCTTGAATGGCGGCAGATAGACATCGCGCATCGTGCGCTCCGAAATGTCGACCGTGTGGTAATCGCGTCCCGCCTGCGCCGCGCCATAGGCGGCAAAATGCTTGGCGGTCGCCAGGATCGTGTCGGGCCGCGACAGGTCGCCGCCCTGATAGCCGCGCACGCGCGCCTTTGCGATCAGGCTGCCGAGATAGACATCCTCGCCCGCGCCTTCGGAAATGCGACCCCAGCGCGGATCGCGCGCGATGTCGACCATGGGTGAGAAGGTCCAGTGGATGCCCTCGGCCGATGCCTCGATGGCCGAGATTCGAGCGGCTTTTTCAATCGCCTGCAGGTCCCAGCTCGCCGCTTCGCCGAGCGAGATGGGAAAGATCGTCCGGTGGCCGTGGATCACGTCATAGCCGAAGAGCAGGGGGATTTTGAGGCGCGTTCCCTCGACCGCAAGCGCTTGCAGTTCGCGCGTATATTTGGCGGTGTAGGCGTTGAAGATCGCCCCGACACGCCCGGCGCGAATATCCTCCTTGTAACTGTCGCGCATCGTCGGGCCGGTCGACTCCCAGTTGCTCGTGAGCAGCGTGAGCTGGCCGGTCTTTTCGTCGAGCGTCATCTTCACCATCAGATCGGCGATGAAGCGGTCCATCGCGGGGTCGGCGCGCTGCCAGCTCGCGGCATCGACCGGCGCCTTGTCGCTGGCGGTCGCCGCGGGGGCGGCGGTCAGCGGGGCGGGGGCCAGCGAGCCGGCCACCAGCAGCGTGGCGAGCGTGGCGCTTGTCAGATTGCGCGAAATCGGCGGCATGATTCGTCCTTCCCGGTAAACTTGCTTTATAGATTCTCACGCGGATCGGCCAAAAACGGGCTGGTCCCCGATTTCGTCATCCCGTGTCGCTTCCCCCTATACAGCTATCGTGAAACCGGTTACAAACCAAAAAAACGACGACAGGAGTTTCCGGTGATTCGTCGCGGTCCGGTGGGAAGGCCGGGCAGCGAGTAGGGCGAGCGCGGGAAAGGCCGGGGCAAAAAGGGAGGATGCTGTGACGTTTTCGCATGAAATTCGGAATAAGGGCGCTCGCCGGTTGCGTGCGCGTTCGCTCGCGGCTGTGCTGGCATGGAGCAGCGCGGCTGCGGCCATGGCCGTCGCCATCGCCACCCCCGCCCATGCCCAGGTTTCGAACGCTTCGCTGCGCGGCACGGTAAAGGCCGAAGGCGGCGTGAGCCAGGTGACCGCCATCAACGTGAACACCGGTTTGACACGCAGCGTCGCGGTCGGCGAAAACGGCAGCTATAATATCGCCTCGCTTCCCGTCGGCACCTATCGTCTTGAACTCACCACGCCGGGCGGCGTGCGCCGCACCGACGAATTCACCCTGTCGGTCGGGCAGAGCGCCGTGCTCGACTTCGATTTCTCGCAGCCCGACATCGCTTCGGATGACGGCGCGATCATCGTCACCGGCACGCGCCTCCGTTCGATGGAAGGCGGCGAGGTGGGCACCAATATCAGCCAGCGCCAGATCGAGGTGCTGCCGCAGAACAATCGCAACTTCCTCGCCTTTGCCGACCTGGCTCCGGGCGTGCAGTTCGTGACCGCTGGCAACGATCAGTCGCGTCTGCAGGGCGGTGCGCAGAACAGCAGCACCGTGAACGTCTTTATCGATGGCGTCGGGCAGAAGGATTTCGTGCTCAAGAACGGCATTTCGGGTCAGGATTCGACCCAGGGCAACCCCTTCCCGCAGCTTGCGGTCGGCGAATATCGCGTTATTTCATCGAACTACAAGGCCGAGTTTGATCAGGTAAGCTCGGTTGCGATCACCGCCGTGACGCGGTCGGGGACCAACGAGTTTCATGGCGAAGCCTTCATCGACTATACCGATCAGGGATTGCGCGACCGTCGCCCCAACGAACTCACCGGGACCAAGATCAAGACCAAGGATTTTCAGTTCGGTGGTGCGTTGGGTGGGCCGATCATCAAGGACATGCTGCACTTCTTCGTCACTTATGAAGGAAAGCGCCAGGAGAATCCGCGCGACATCCGCCCTGGCTTCAACCTGCCGCTCGACTTTTTCCCGGCCGAATATCGGGGCGTTTTCGGTCCGACGAATGCGACGTTCAACGAAGATCTCTATTTCGGCAAGCTCAGCTTTCAGCCGACGTCGAGCGATCTGATCGAATTGTCGGGACGGCACCGGCGCGAGAGCGGCGAGTTTCTGAGCAGCGGGATCAATGCGCGTGAGACGATCAGCGCGCAAAAAGTGATCGAATATCGCGGCACGGCGCGCTGGGAGCACACCGCCGACAACTGGATCAACGATCTGAAACTCACCTATGAGGATGTGCGCTGGGCGCCGACCCCGGTCGTTTTCGGCAATGGCAGCCTGTTCGCTTATGCCGCACCGAATGAGAGCAACCCCGCGGTCATCGACCGCGCCGATATTCTGCGCATCGGGGGCGGCGCCAATTATCAGGACAAGGGCCAGAAAGGTTGGGGCATCCA
The DNA here is from genome assembly GCF_000013985.1 of Sphingopyxis alaskensis RB2256. Lineage (GTDB taxonomy): Bacteria > Pseudomonadota > Alphaproteobacteria > Sphingomonadales > Sphingomonadaceae > Sphingopyxis > Sphingopyxis alaskensis. The sequence goes on from NC_008048.1 coordinate 1,046,302, forward strand.
GAATGATTTCACCTGGACCGGATTCGAAGGACATACGATCAAGTTCGGGGTCAAGTCGAAATGGGTCGAGCTGAACACGCTTCAACTCAACAATTTCAACCCGCTCTATACCTATAACGTCGCCTTCAATCCCAACGGCGGCACATTCAATGACGAAATCCCCTATCGGCTCCAGTTCGGGGCGCAGACCGGAACCGGCAACCCCATCGTCAGCTCGGACAACTGGCAGTTCGGCATCTATCTTCAGGACGACTGGGAGGTCACCGATCGCCTGACCCTCAATCTTGGTGTCCGGTGGGATTATGAGCGGACGCCGTCCTATCTCGATTTCGTCCATCCCGCCGATGCGGTGAACGCCGTTTCGCCCGCCAATTACCCCAATCTGGTCAACGCCGACTATGACATCAACGATTTCATTTCGACCGGATCGGAGCGCAAGGCGTTCAAGGGTGCCTGGCAGCCGCGGATCGGTTTCAGCTATGAGCTCGACGACGACGCGCGCTTTGTGCTCTTCGGCGGCTTCGGCCGCTCCTATGACCGCAACCAGTTCGATTTCCTCCAGCAGGAAATCAGCGTCGGCTCCTTTGCAACGCGCACCTTCAACTTCAACACCGGCGATCCTTTTAACATCTGCGCACCGGGGCCCACCTGCGTCACCTGGGATCCCATCTATCTGACCGAAGCCGGCCGCCAGCAGTTGCTGGCGCAGGCGGGACCCGGCGGTGGCCGCGAACTGCGTTTCATAACCAACAAGCTGAAAGTTCCCTATTCGGATCAGTTCAGCCTGGGCCTCCGCGCCCGCGTGACGCCGCTCTTCGAAGCCGAAGTCGGTTACAGTCATGTCGAGAGCAAGGACGGTTTTGCCTACCTGCTCGGCAACCGGCGCCCCGATGGCAGCTTCTTCCCGCCGGCACCCGCCGCGCCGAGTTCGCCCTTCGGCTTTGCGCCGCCGGGTTTCGGGTCGATCATCATCGGCACCAACGGGCTCGAAACGCGCGCCGACACGGGCTATCTCAAGCTGGTGAAAAACTACACGGCGGCATCACCGTGGAGCCTTGCGGCGACCTATACCTACACCGAGGCTGAGGAAAACAGGAACTTCGGTGAGGTCTTCAGTCTCGATTTCCCGTCAATCGAAGATTATAATTTTGCGCGGTCGGCGGGGGTGCGCAAACATCGCTTCGTCGCCGCGGGGTCGGTCGACCTGCCGATCGGGGTGACGCTGTCGGGCAAGTTCACTTTGGCGTCGCCGCCCTATCTCAAGGCGTTCGTAAATACCGGCGGGGACAATCCGTCGCGCACGGTCATCTCGAACGAGGCGAAGGGTAATGGCGACCGCTGGGGCCTGCGCCAGTTCGACCTTGCGATCATCAAATATATCCCGTTCCGCTTCATCAGCGACGAATCGCGGCTTCGCCTGCGTCTCGACATCATCAACCTGTTCAACGACCGCAACTTTGTGGATTACAACAATAATCCGGCGGACAATACGCGAACGCCGTCCAGCCCCACCATCTATCGCGAGATTTCGGGGATCGGCGTTGGCGGCAACCCGCCGCGTACGGTAAAGGTCTCGGCCGGTTTCTCTTTCTGATCGGCTGATACGGACGCCCGGCCTGCACCCCCTCCCGCCGGTCGGGCGTCATCCTTGTTGGAGTATCGAATGTCTGTTCCTATCGGGGCATCGCTCCTGCCCCTCGCGACGCTGATCGCCGCCTGCGCCGCCGCACCCGCGCCCTCCGCGCCCGTGCCGCCCGCTCCTGCGGTGCTGGCACCGATGAGCGAGGCGGCTTTTACCGAAGAATTGACCGAGCGGACCTTCCGCTATTTCTGGGACACGACCGACACGAAACGCTGTCTCGCGCCCGACCGCTGGCCGAGCAATCCCTTTTCGTCGATCGCGGCGACGGGCTTTGCGCTCACCGCCTATGGCATCGGCGCCGAGCGCGGCTATGTGACGCGCGAGGCCGCGGCCGAGCGGACGCGCGACTGCCTGCGCTTTTACTGGACGGCACCGCAGGGCCCCGCCGTCACCGGCATGACGGGGCACAAGGGGTTTTTCTATCATTTCCTGAACAATGAGGACGGCACGCGGCGCGGCAAGACCGAACTGTCGACGGTCGATACGTCGCTGCTGCTTGGCGGTGTCTTGTTCGCGCAAAGCTATTACGATCGCGAGACGCCGGTCGAGACCGAGATTCGCGACCTTGCGGAAAAGATCTACCGCCGCGTCGACTGGACCTTTGTTCAGCGCGAAAATAGCAGCATTCCGTCTGCCAACAGCGGCGGGCGGAAAGCGATCGCGATGGGCTGGTATCCCGAACGCGGCGAGGGCGGCGATTTCGGGACGCACGACTGGGTCGGCTATAATGAGGGGATGCTCGTCTATATCCTCGCGCTCGGGTCGCCGACGCACCCCGTCGGCACGGACGCGTGGGAGGAGGGCTGGGCCGCCGATCTCGAAAAGGATTGGGGCAGCTATTACGGGCAGGAACACCTCCAGTTCGAGCCGCTGTTCGGGCACCAGTACAGCCATGTCTGGGTCGATTTCCGCGGCATCCGTGATGCGTTCATGCGCGGCAAGGGCATCGACTATTTCGAGAACAGCCGCCGTGCGACGCTGGCGCAGCGCGCCTATGGCGCCGACAATCCGAACAAATGGGTGGGGTATAGCGCCGACATCTGGGGCTGGACCGCGTCGGACGGCCCCGGCTATTCAAAGGGGCGGTACAGCGTGAACGGCACGCCGCGCGACTTCAACGGTTATATGGCGCGCGGCGTCAGCGCGATCCGCGTCGTCGACGACGGCACGATCGTCCCGACCGCGGCGGGCGGCTCGATCCCCTTTGCGCCCGAAGTGACGATCCCGGCGTTGATGACGATGCGCACGACATTCGGGCCGCGCCTCTATACGCGCTATGGCTTTAAGGACGCGATCAACCCCAGCTTCACCTTCACCGATTTCGGATCGAAGTCGGGCGAGGTCGATCCGGTCCACGGCTGGGTCGCGCGCGACTATATCGGCATCGACCAGGGACCGATTCTCGCGATGATGGAAAATCATCGCAGCGGGCTGGTGTGGAAGGTGATGCGCAGGAATCGGCATATCGTGCGCGGACTGAAACGCATCGGCTTCACCGGCGGCTGGCTCGATCAGGCGCAGCCAGCAAAGGGCGAATAGGCCGTTTTTAGAGCGGCGTAAGGGTCCAGCGCACTTCGTCCTTCACCACCCCGGATGCAAAGGTCGCGCGCGCCGTCACCACATTGTCGCCGGGGCGCAGCACGATATTGTCCAGCGTGCAGATGCGATCGGCGCACGCGACCTCGCCCAGCGGCACCCCGTTGAACGTCAGCGTCACGGCGGGCGCGTTACTGTAAACCTTGATCGCCGTGACGGGACTGGCGCGCGTCGTCCAGCGACGGCTGGTGATATGGACGACGGGTTCGGTCGACCATTGGGCCTTGTAATAGAAAAAGGCGTCCTTCTTGACCTTGCGGTCGAAGGTGACGAGGCCCTTGTCGTTGATGTCGGTCGCGTCGCCTTCCTTTCGGATTTTCGACGAAAAATCGAACATGTTCCATATCCAGCTGGCCCATAGATAGCGGCGATCGCGCAGTTGCGGCCAGCTTTGTTCGTGCAGCCAGCTCTGGAACTCCTCCGGGTGCGGGCGGCCGCCGGGGTTGATCGGGTGGTGCGCTGGATCCTCGACATGCTGGCTGAGCGCGCCGCCCGCGCCATATTCGCTGACCGAAATCGGCACGGACGGATATTTGGCATGCAAAGCGTCGAGATGCGGGCCGAGGTCGGATACCTCGCCATAATACCAGCCATAATAGCGGTTGTAGCCCATCAGGTCGGCCTCGCCGGTGAGTGGCGGCTGGTAATCGGGCTTCTTCGCCGGGGTCAGTTCGCAGCAGTCAGCGATCACCGTCGGGCGTGATGGGTCTTCGGCCTTCGACAGCGCATGGAGTTCCCGCAGCAGAGGGCGCGCATCGGCCTTTGGTCCCATACGGCCGAACGCCATGTCCATATCGACCTCGTTGCCGATGCCCCAGGTGACGACCGAGGGATGGTTGTAATTCTGGCGAATCAGCTCGATCATCTGCTGGCGCGCGTTGGCGACCAGTTCGGGTGATGCGGGCGCATCGCCGTGGCTCGGCTTGTTGACGAAGGGCAGTTCGGCCCAGACGATCATGCCAAAACGGTCGGCAAGGTCGAACCAGTCGGCGGCATGCTGATAATGGGCGAAGCGCACCGTGTTCGCGCCCATTTCGGCGATTAGCGCCATGTCGCGCGCATGATCCTCCGCCGAGAGTGCCCAGCCCTTGCCCAGATAATCCTGATGTCGCGATACGCCATGCAGCGGCAGATGTTTTCCGTTGAGATAAAAACCCGTTGCCGCGTCGAACCGGAACGCGCGAAAGCCGACGGGGACGGTCACGCTGTCGAGCGTGCCGCCAGTATCGGCAAGGCGCGTTTCGAGGCGATAGCGATAAGGGTCGGCGCGACCGTTCCAGCGGCGCGGCGCGGCGACGTCGAGCGTCAGCGCGGCCTCGCGCTGACCCGCGGTGAGCGGGCGTGTGCCTTCGGCGACGGTTCGCCCCCCGGCATCGCGCAGCGTCGCCACGAGGCTCTGCCCCGCCGCGATGTCGGTCAACCGGACGCGGATCGCCACCTGACCCGCACCGTCTTTGATCGTCGGGGTCGCATAGACGCCGGGCCCGCCATGGTCGTCGAGTGCGATATGGCTCGGCGCGACGTGGAGGAGGCGCGCCGGGCGGTAGGGGCCGCCGTGGATGAAGAAGTCGCCGTCGAGCGGAATGATATGCTCGGTGCTGCTACCCGGTCCGGGCATACTGTTGTCGGCGCGCAGCAGGATGATGTTGGGATCCGCTGGGTTCAGAAAATCGGTGAGATCGAAGCGGAAGCGGGAGAAAGCGCCCGCGTGGCGCCCGACATGGCGGCCATTGACCCATAGGTCGGCGAGATTGCCGACCGCTTCGAACTCGATGATATGGCGCTTGCCCGCTGGCAATGCCGCGCCATTGACGCGCAGGCGATACCAGCCCTTGCCCTGCCGGTTGTCGGTCGCCGCCGTGCGGCCGATGCGATATTCGCCGAGCCGGTTCCATGTGTGGGGCACGGTGACATCTTGCCACGCGCCGTCGACGAGCGTGGCCGCGGTTTCGGGCGTCAGCCCATCGTCGAAGCGGAATTGCCACCCATGCGTCAGTTCGGTCGTGTCGCGCGTGAAAGGCGGCGCCGCGGCGGGCGTCGGCCGCGGCGCCGCCGAACAGGCGGCAAGCATCGCCGCGAACAGCATCGTCAGGCAGCGCGGCATCGTCAGCACCCCCTGCCCACGCACAGGTCGGCGAGCACCGGATAATGATCCGATGGCAGCTTGCCGCCCGTTTGCTGCGTCAGCGTCGCATGACGAAGCACCGCCGTGCCGTCGTTCACGAAGATATGGTCGATCGGGCTGGGGTCGTTCCGCTCGATATCGAAGCCGGTGAAGGTGCCGAGCGGGCCGAAATGCGGGGTGCGACTGATCGCCAGCGTGTCGTGCAGCGCAGCCGGGCCCGGCGCCGGGTCGGTGATCGCGTCGTGCGGGGGACTGTCCACGGGACTGTTGAAATCGCCCATCAGCACCACCGTTTCGCCGCGCCTCCGGTTTGCGCCGATCCAGCGGCGGAGCTGTCGTGCGCTTTCAAGGCGCGCCTCTTTCCCGACATGGTCGAAATGCGTGTTCACGGCGAGCAGCGTCAGGCGCGAGCTCCTGTCTTTCAGCCGGGCCCAGCTTGCGATGCGCGGCAAGGCGGCGTCCCAGCCCCTGCTCGGCGCGTCGGGAGTGGGCGACAGCCAGAAGGTGCCCGACGCGACCAGCGTGAACCGGTCGCGGCGGAAACCGAGCGGCGAAAACTCGCCCTGCTCCTTGCCGTCGTCGCGCGCGACGCCGACGAAGATGTAGCGGGGCAGGTCGGCCTCGATCGCCTGCTTCTGGTGCAGCAACACTTCCTGCATCCCGATCAGGTCGGGCGAATAATAGCCGACGAGGTTGGTGACGGCGCCGCGCCGGTGCGGCCAGGCGTTGTCGCCGTCCGATGCAAGGTCGAGGCGGATGTTATAGGTCATCGCGCTGAACCGGTCGGCGCGTTCCTTCGCCGCGGCGGGGAGCGCGAGCGCGAGGGCGAGCAACGGCACCAGCCAGCGCATCAGCCGAGGTTCCCGCCGTTTGACCGGATGACACTCGAATAGAAGCGCGCGCTGCGTTTCGGCGTGCGCACCTGCGTTTCATAATCGACGTGGACGATGCCGAAGCGCTTCGAATAGCCGAGCGACCATTCGAGATTGTCGAGCAGCGACCAGGCCATATAGCCGCGCACGTCGACGCCCTGGCGGATCGCGTCGCCGATCGCCGAGATGTGCGTGCGGAGATAGTCGCAGCGCAGCGGATCGTCGATGCCGGCGGGCCCCGCGGTCGGCGGGTCGTAAAAGGCCGCGCCATTTTCGGTGATATAGACGGGAATGTTGCCGTATGTATCACGGAACCAGATGAGCATGTCGGTGAGCGCGGGCGGACAGACTTCCCAGTCGGTCGTCGTGTGCGTGGCGTTCTGCCGGACCGGCGAGGCGCGCAGCGGCCACTGGTTCGGGTCGGCCTGCACGACGTTGCGCGTGTAGTAATTGATGCCGATGAAATCGACCGGCTGGCAGATGGACCGCATGTCTTCGGCGGGCCATTGGGGCCAGGCTTCGCCGAAGATTTCGGCGAGTTCGGCGGGGTAGCTGCCCTTCAGCGCAGGATCGAGATACTGGCGGTTCATATAGGCGTGCGCGCGCGCCGCCGCCGCCACGTCCTCGATGCCGTCGCTCGCCGGATATTTGGGTTCGATATTGACGACGAGGCCGATTTCGTGCGCCCCTTCGCTGCGATAGGCCTGCACCGCCGCGCCGTGCGCGCGCATCAGATTGTGGCTGGCGATCGGCGCCTCGAACATGTTGCGGTGGCCGGGGGCGAGGGCGCCGTGGAGGTAGCCGCCGTCGGTGATCACCCACGGCTCGTTGAGTGTCACCCATTTCTTCACCCGCCCGTCGAGGCGGCGATACATGATCGCGGCATAGTCGGCGAACCAGCCGGCGCTGTCGCGGTTGAGCCAGCCGCCGCGGTCGTCGAGCGCGGCGGGCAGATCCCAATGGTGGAGCGTCAGCAACGGTTCGATGCCATGCCTGAGCAGTTCATCGACCAGCCGTTCATAGAAATCGAGCCCCGGCTCGTTCACGCGCCCGGTGCCTTCGGGCAATATGCGGCCCCAGTTGACGCTGAAGCGATAGGCCTGAAGTCCCAGTTCCTTCATCAGGGCAACGTCGGCGGGCATCCGGTTATAATGGTCGCACGCGATGTCGCCGGTGTCGCCTTTCGCCGCCATCAGCCGCGGATCGTGGCTGAAACGCTGCCAGATGCTCGGCCCCGCTCCATCGGCAAGCGGCGATCCCTCGATCTGATAGGCGGCGGTGGCCGCGCCCCACAGGAAATCGTCGGGAAAGATGGTCTGCGTCATTTCTTGTCCTTGTCGGTGCTCGTCGGGGAGGGGAGCGCCTGTTCGAGCAGCCAGGCATAGAGCGCCGGATCGTCATAGGCGGGATCCCAGGCATTGTGGCCCAGGTCGGGATAGATGGTCAGCCGCGCCTTGCGCCCGCCGCAGGCACGGATCGCCCGCGCCATGGCGAAGCTGCCTTCGGGGATCACCACATCGTCGCGGTCGCCGTGGAAAGCCCAGACGGGAAGGTCCATCAACCGACACGCCTCGCCGGGATTGCCGCGCCCCGCGACGGGCGCGACCGCGGCGAAGCGGCGCGGCTGGGCGATCGCCCAGCGCCAGCTCGCATGGCCGCCGCGGCTGAGTCCGGTGAGGTAGATGCGTGCGGGATCGACGCGATAGGTCGCCGCAATATGGTCGACGAGCCGGTCGAGCTTTGCAATGTCCCAATCCTGATCGGCGCCGAGCAGCGGCGAGACGGTGAGGAAGGGAAAGGCGGGGTCGCGGTCGGCGATCTTTGGTGGGCCATGAACCTTGACCTTCGCCACATCGTCGCCGCGTTCGCCCGACCCGTGGAGGAAGATCAGCAAGGGATATTGCGTCCTCGCATTGGTCAGATAACCCTGCGGTACGAACAACTGGTACGGATAATTGTCCGACGCGATCGGCGGCTGGGGTGTCTGGCCCTCGACAACGGGTCGAGCTTTCGTCCTGGCGACGGCGGGAGAAGCCACGAGTGCGAGGCCCAGCAAGGCCGCAGTCCAGTATCGCATAGAGGGTTCCTTGGTTGATCGGGTCATCCCTTGACGCTCCCCGCGAGAAGGCCGCTCAAGTAGAAGCGCTGGAGGGCGAGGAAGAGGATGAGGACGGGCAGGGTAGTGACGACGGCGCCCGCCATCATCAGTTCATTGTCCTGCACATGCTCGCGGCTGAGTGCGGCGAGGGCGACCGGGAGGGTGTAAAGATCCTGATCGGCGAGGACGATCAGCGGCCACATGAAATCGTTCCAGCTGCCGAGGAACACGAACAGCGCGAGCGTGACGATGATCGGGGTGAGGATCGGCAGCACGATGCGGCGCAGTATCTGCGCCTCGCTCGCGCCGTCGATGCGCGCCGCTTCGAGCATTTCGTCGGGGATCGACAGGCTATATTGGCGGACGAGAAAGATGCCGAAAATCCCCGCAAGCCAGGGCACCAGCGCGCCGGCATAGCTGTTGACCAGCCCCATCGCCTTGAGTTCGAGGAACAGGGGCAGCATCCCGATCTGGCCCGGCACGACAAGCGCGGCGACGAGCAGGCGGAACGTCGCATCGCGGCCCTTGAAGCGCAGCTTGGCAAAGGCATAGCCCGCCGGGATCGTGAAAAGCAGCGCGAGCAGCGTCGCGAGCGTCGAGACGAGCAGGCTGTTAAGAAGGAAACGCCCGACGCCAAAGGTGCCGAACAGGGCGCGGTAATTGTCGAGCGTCGGATCGCCCGGCAGCAGCGGCGGCGGGAATTGCGCCGCTTCGCCGCGCGCCATGAAGCTGACCGACAGCATCCAGAGCAGCGGCGCGATGGTGAGCAGCGCGACGAATGCGGCGAGCAGCGTGACGGTCCAGCGGCGAAGGCTCATATCGCGCCGCTCCGTCTTGCCAGCCGGAGCTGCGCCAGGGTCACTGCGAGGATGCAGAGAAAGAGCAGGAAGGCCACCGCGGCGCCCGACCCCAGGTTCCACCATTTGAACCCTTCCTCGTACATGAAATAGAGGATGGTCACGGTCGACTGGGCGGGACCGCCCTGCGTCATCACATAGGGTTCGGCGAAAAGCTGGAACATGCCCGCAACGGTCAGCACCGACACCAGCAGCACCGTCGGCGCGATCGCGGGCAGGGTGACGTGGCGCAGGCGCGTGAACCAGCGGGCGCCATCGATGCGCGCCGCTTCGTCAAGCTCGCGCGGCACCGTCTGGAGCGCGGCGAGGAAGATGATCATGTTATAACCGAAGGTCTTCCAGCCGACGAAGATCAGGATCGCGGGCAGCGACGCGGTCGGACTGCCGAGCCAGTCGATCGGCGCGATACCGAAGAGCGAGAGCAGATAGTTGACGAGGCCGTAGCGCGTGTGGAGCAGATAGCGCCACACGACGGCCGTAGCCACGAGCGTCGTCACATAGGGTGCGAACAAGGCGACACGCCACACCGGTCGCCACGCGAGCCAGCGCGAGTTGACGAGTATGGCAGCGAAGAGCGACAACAGGGTGATGAAGGGAGTGCCGATAACGACGAACAGCAATGTGTTCGTCGTCGCCTTCCAGAACAAGGGGTTGGCGAGGAGTCTTTCATAATTCTGGAAACCGACGAAGCGCAGGTTGTCGAGGTCGGCGAGCGCATAGATGTCGAAGTCGGTGAAGCTGAGGAACAAGGAACCCATCGCGGGAACGACGAAGAACACGAGTATCGCGGCGAGCGCCGGCGCGCTCATCGCCCATCCGGCGCGCGCTTCGCGGGGGCGCATCGCGCCGGTCACAGGGCGCGCCCCCTGTCGAGCATCCAGCGCCTTTTTTCGAGCAGGCGGTCGGCGCGGCGGTCGATCTCGTGCGCGGCGGCATCGACGCTATAGTGGCCGCGCACCATGCGCTCGGCGACCACCTGCATTTCGGTGACGATGCGTTCCCATTCGGGCACTTTGGGCAACGCGGTCGCATGGTCGAGCTGGGTGGCGAAGGGGGCGACGATGGGGTCGCTCGCGAGGCCAGCGGCGCGCCAGACCGAACGCCGCGCGGGCAGATTGCCGGTCAGCCGGTGAAACGCGAGCTGTGCGGTGGGCGCGAGCAGGCGCGCGACGATATCCCATGCGGCGGCGCTGTCCGCCTGGCTGGCGAAAACGACGAGGCTCGACCCGCCCGGCGCCGCCGAACCGATGCCGCCGGGACCGGGATTGGGCGCGGTCGCCCATTTGTCCTGCATGGCGGGATCGAGGCGGCTTTTCATGTCACCTATCGTCCATGGGCCCGACGTAAAAATGCTGAAATAGCCTTTGGCGAATTCGGTCCAGATGTTCGAAATCTGCGTCGCCGATGCGATCGGCGCGAGCCGCTCGTCGAACAGCGATTTATAGAAGGCGAGCGCAGCCTTGAACTCGGGGTCGGAAAAGGCGCCGCGCGCCCCCTTGTCGCGCAGCAGGCGCGCACTCGCCGACAGCGCGATGGTCAGCAGTTGCTCGAACTCATTGAGCGGCAGCAGCACGGCGTAATTGCCGGGTCCGGCGAGCGCCTTGACGCGGTGCAGCGCGCGCTTCCATTCGGCCCATGCGAGCGGCGGCGCGGCATAACCCGCACGCGCGAACATGTCCTTGCGGTAAAATTGCAGCCGCGTGTCGACATACCAGGGCACGGCCCAGGCGGTGCCGCCGATCCGGTTGGTTTCAACGACCGCGGCGAACTGATCGTCGAGCAGCGTGGTGGCGGAAGCGGGCAGGGGAGCAATCGCGCCGATCGCCGCCATCTCGGCGATCCAGCTGTTGCCGACCTGGCCGATCGTGGGCAGCGAGCCGCCCGCGAAGCCGGTGAGCAGTTTTTCGTGCGCTGCGCTCCACGGCAGTGGCTGCACGTCGACCGGTGGCAGGTCCGCGGGCAACGCAAGCCTGTTGAGAAGGGCGGGGAGGCTCGCTCCTTCATTGCCCATCGCCCAGATGGTCAGCGTGTCGGCGTGCCGCTCCTCGCAGCCGCCGAGCATGGGGAGCAGGGGCAGCGCCGCGAGTGCGCCTGTCAATTGGCGCCGGGTCAATCGCATTGGGCGCCTTCGGGAATCACGGGCGCGCCCCGCTGCTGGGTACGGGCGCGGTTTCACCGCCCGTCGTCCCGCGGATGACCAACTCGGGGGTCAGGATCGTCGCGTTCGCCGCGCCAAGCGTTTCGCCGCGCAACATGCGCAGCAGCAGCATCATCGCGGTCGATCCCAACCGGTCGATATGCACCTGCATCGTCGAAAGCGACGGGTTGAGGTGACGCGCGAGCGGAATATCGTCGAAGCCCGCGACCATGATGTCGCTCGGCACCGACTTGCCCGCTTCGGCCAGCCCCGCGATCAGCCCGACCGCCATCTGGTCGTTGGCCGCGAACACCGCGTCGGCGGGCAATTGGCCCTGCACCAGCAGCCGCGCCGCCTGCGCGCCGCTTTCCTCGGAAAAGTCGCCCGGCAGGATTGCCGGCGTGCGGACGCCGCCGATTTTCGCCATCGCATCGGTGAAGCCGCGCTGGCGGTCGCGCGCGTCGCGATTATGCTTGGGGCCGGCGATGTGGACCACCTGTTTCGCGCCGCGCGCCAGCAGCGCTTCGGTCATCCGATAGGCGCCCTGATAATTGTCGACCGCGACGAAGGGAAGATCGAGCGGCCCGGCGTCGTAATTGAGCAGCACCGTCGGCAGCGCGGGGTCGAGATAGTCGGCGAGCAGTTCGGGCTTGAGGTCCGGCGGCATCACGAGCAGGCCATCGACGCGGCCGCGCATCGCCGCGATCGCAGCGGCGGTTTCGTGCGTGCTGCCGTGCATGTTGCCGAGCAGCAGGTGCATCCCCGATTCATGCGCAACGAGGTCGATACCGCGAATGATCTCGGAGAAGAACTCGCCGAACAGGTCGGGCAGGATGACCCCGACAGTGTCGGTCCTGCGCCGCGTCAGGCTGCGCGCGCCGCTGTGCGGCACGAAATTGAGCTTCTTTACCGCCGCCATCACCGCCGCGCGCGTCGGCGCGGTGACATTGCCCAGACCGTTGATCGCGCGCGATGCGGTCGCGACCGAAACTCCTGCTTCGCGGGCGACGTCCCTCAATGTTGCCATGCCGCGGGCCCCCTTTTGCTTGCGTCGTTTCGCACCGCCTGCGCGACTCGCCTGCCCCGTTTCAGGCGGGCAATGGAAAGCGGCGTAGAGTAACCGGTTACAATACCCCAGATCAAGGCCGTTTCCCCCGCGTTTCGATCGCCCTGCCCGCAAGATCGAAAAGGTGGAGATGTTCGGGCGGCAAGCGCACGGGAACGCTCGCCCCTTCGCCGAGGCGACCGTCGTCGCGAAGCTGGCCCGCGATGGGCTCGCTTCCCGCCGCGCCCTGCAAATGCACCGTTGCCAGGCCGCCGAGGCGCTCGATGAAACCGACCGTGAATGTCAGTGCCCCCGGAGCGTCGCCGATCCCGACATGTTCGGGCCGGATGCCGATCGACAGCGGCGTTCCCGGCGCCAGCGGCACCGCGGGCGCGGGAAGTGCAAGGCGGCGTCCGTCGGCGAGCGCGGCGTGGCCGTCGTCGGCGACCGTCGCGGGCAGGATGTTCATCCGCGGAGTGCCCAGAAACTGCGCGACGAAGATATTGGCCGGGCGCTCGTAGAGCATCCGTGGACTGCCGACCTGTTCGATCCGCCCGTCGCGCAGCACGATGATGCGGTCGGCCAGCGTCATCGCCTCGACCTGGTCGTGAGTGACGTAAAGCGTCGTCGTGCCGAGCTGGCGGTGCAGCTTGGCGAACTCGTAACGCATTCGCACGCGCAGGTCGGCGTCGAGGTTCGACAGCGGCTCGTCGAACAGGAAAATCTGTGGCTGGCGGACGATCGCGCGGCCGATCGCGACGCGCTGTCGCTGCCCGCCCGACAGCGCGGCAGGCTTGCGGTCGAGCAAGCCTTCGATATTCAGAATCTGGGCCGCGCGCTGTACCTGCCGGGCGATTTCAGCCTTGTCGGCCTTGGCGATCCGCAGCCCGAACGCCATATTTTCGCGGACGCTGAGGTGCGGATAGAGTGCATAGGATTGAAACACCATTGCAATGCCGCGTTCCGACGGCGCGAGCCCGGTCACGTCGCGCACGCCGATGACAATCCGCCCGCCATCGAGTTCCTCGAGCCCCGCGACCGCACGCAGCAGCGTCGATTTGCCGCATCCCGACGGCCCGACAATAACCGCAAACTCGCCGTCGGCGACGTCGATCGAGACGCCTTTCAGGACCTCGGTGGCGCCGAAGCTCTTGCGTGCCATGTCGATCGTCAGTCCGGCCATGCCACCCCCCTGCTTGCGTCGCCGCTCAGTGCACCCTCGCGCCGACGCTTGCCTGACGCGGGGGCGTCCGCGCGGCGGCGAAGGCGAAGACGCAAAGCGCGGCATAGCATAGTGCGGAAAGCACGACCGCGGTGCCATAATCCGTCGCGTCCGAAAGATGTCCGACCAGCAAGGGGATGATCGCGCTGCCGATGATCGCGGTGCAGAGCAGCTCCGACGTCGCCTCGGCCCGCGCGATCGATCGCCCGCCGGGCCGGGCGGACGGCTGATGCGGCACGTCCATGCACAATATCCTCTTCGCCGAAACTATGTTATGCGACCGGTCTAACGGGACGCCGGAACCAATGCAATCGGTTACATTTCATTGCCTGCGAACGGTTTCGCCCACGGCCCCCAATCGGATTGAAAGCCGCGCGCAATAATCGGTCGCCGCCCACTGGCGCGCGCGGGCGCGACTGGTTACATGGGCCGCCACCAAATGATTCGCGCGTGCCGCACTCGACCACAGGGGTTTGCGCACCGCCTTGCAGCAGAAAGTGGCGACCCATGGAAATCATCACCGGCCTGACCTTCGACGATGTGCTGCTGGTGCCGGGCGCGTCGGACATCTTGCCGTCGGACGCCAATCTGGCGACGCAGTTGACCAGCGAGATCAGCCTCAACATTCCGATCCTGTCGTCGGCGATGGATACGGTGACGGAAGCCGACATGGCGATATTGATGGCGCAGATCGGCGGCATCGGCGTCCTCCATCGCAACCTGACCATCGAGGAGCAGGCCGCCGCCGTCCGGCAGGTCAAGCGGTTCGAGAGCGGGATGATCGTCAACCCGATCACCATTACCCCCGACGCGCCGCTTTCCGATGCCACCGCGCTGATGAACCAGCACCGGATTTCGGGTATTCCCGTCGTCGAAAGCGGCGGCAAGCTCGTCGGCATCCTGACGCACCGCGACGTGCGTTTCGCCGACAATCCGGGCCAGCCGGTGCGCGAGTTGATGACCGCCGAAAATCTGGCGACCGTCCGCCCAGGCGTCGGGCAGGACGAGGCGCGCAGGCTGCTCCACCAGCGGCGCATCGAAAAGCTGCTGGTCGTTGACGACGACTATCACTGCATCGGCCTGATCACCGTCAAGGATATGGAAAAGGCGGTCAATTTCCCCGATGCGACGAAGGATGCCAGCGGCCGCCTGCGTGTCGCGGCGGCGACGAACACCGGCGACAGCGGGGTCGAGCGCGCCGAGGCGCTGCTGGACGCCGAATGCGACCTGATCGTCGTCGACACGGCGCACGGCCACAGCAAGGGCGTCGGGCAGACCGTCGAGCGCATCAAGAAATTGTCGAACCGGGTGCAGGTTCTCGCGGGCAATGTCGCGACGGGCGACGCGACCAGGGCGCTGATCGATGCGGGCGCGGACGGGGTCAAGGTCGGCATCGGCCCCGGCTCGATCTGCACGACGCGCGTCGTCGCGGGGGTCGGCGTGCCACAGCTGACCGCGATCCTCGACAGCGTCGAGGCGGCGGCGAAGCTCGGCGTGCCGGTGATTGCCGATGGTGGCTTGCGCACCTCGGGCGACATCGCCAAGGCGCTGGCTGCGGGCGCGTCGAGCGTCATGGTCGGCTCGCTGCTCGCGGGGACGGCCGAGGCGCCGGGCGAAACCTTCCTCTTTCAGGGGCGCACCTATAAAAGCTATCGCGGTATGGGCAGCGTCGGCGCGATGGCGCGCGGCAGCGCCGACCGCTATTTCCAGCAGGATATCAAGGACCAGATGAAGCTGGTGCCCGAAGGGATCGAAGGCCAGGTGCCGTTCAAGGGGCCTGCGAAGGACGTGATTCACCAGCTTGTCGGCGGCGTGAAGGCGGCGATGGGTTATACGGGAAGCCGGACGCTCAAGGATCTGCGCGAGCGCGCGAAGTTCGTGCGCATCACCAACGCGGGGCTGCGCGAAAGCCATGTCCACGATGTCGCGATCACGCGCGAGGCGCCGAATTACCCGGCGGGCTGAGGATAATAGAATGCGCGGCGACGTTGCTTCGGCGAGCCCTTCCCCTTCAGCGGAGGGGTTGGGGTGGGGCTCATCGGCCTTGCGCAAGGCCGATGAGCTCCACCCGCTGCGACTAAGCCAGCAAGCTGGCAAGTCTCGCTGCCCTCCCCTGAAGGCGAGGGCGCAGGTTCAATGACCCCCGCTGCGCGCATCCAGACCGCCATCGAAATCCTCGACGCCATCGCTGCCGCCGCGCGCGAGGGCGGGGCGCCTGCGGACGCGATCCTTGCCGAAGCGATGCGCGCGCGCCGCTATGCGGGGTCGAAGGACCGCCGTGCGATCCGCGCGCTCGTCTATGACGTGATCCGCGCCGTGCGCTCGGCGCCCGAGTCGGGCCGCGCGGCGATGCTCGCGCTTGCCGATGCGCAGCCCGGCCTAGCGGCGCTGTTCGACGGTTCGGCTTATGGCCCGGCGCCGATCGCCGCCGACGAGCCGCGCGCGCAGACAGGCGTTGCCGCCGAGGCGCTGATCGACCTCTTCGACCCGCTCGTCGGCGAGGAAGAGCATGACTCGCTGCTGGCACGCGCGCCGCTCGACCTTCGCGTCAATCGGATCAAGGCGGGGCGCGCTGACCTCGAGACACTGTTTCCCGAAGGCGCGCCGATCCCCGGCGCGCCCGACGGATGGCGCCTGCCGCCCGAAACCGCCGCAGCCCAGCACCCCGCCTATGCTGAAGGCGCGTTCGAGGTGCAGGATGCCGCAAGCCAGTACGCGTCGGCCGCGCTGGCCGCCGCGCCGGGGCAGGCGATCGTCGATCTGTGCGCCGGTGGCGGGGGCAAGACGCTCGCGATCGCTTCGCTGACCGGCAATGCGGCTGACATCCTTGCCTGCGACACCAATCGTGCGCGCCTGCAACAATTGCCGCGGCGTGCCGAACGGGCCGGCGCAACGCGGATCGCAACCCGGCTGCTCAATCCGGGGCAGGAAGTTGCGATGCTCGCCGACTGGCAGGGGAGGGCGGATCGCGTTTTCGTCGATGCGCCCTGTTCGGGCAGCGGCACCTGGCGGCGCAGCCCCGAACTGCGCTGGCGGCTCACCCCTGCGCGGCTCGACCGCCATCTCGGCGATCAGGCGAAGCTGATCGACCTCGGCGCCGATCTGGTGGCGCCGGGCGGCAAACTCCTTTATGCTGTCTGCTCGATCATCGCGCGCGAGGGGCGGGCACAGGTGGCTGATTTTCTGAACCGGCATCCCGGCTGGACGGCCGACGCCGACTATCTTCCCGGCGGTGTCGGGCGCGCCGCGGGCGCCGGTTTCCTGCTGACTCCGGCGCACGACGGCTGCGACGGATTTTTTCTCGCACGGCTGACATCGCCATGTTAGCATCATCGGCATTCAACCGATGGGAGAGAGCGATGCGCATCACTTTGCTGGCCCTTGGCGCCGGTCTTGTTCTGGCCAGCCTGCCGACCGCCTCCGATGCACAGCGCGCCGACAACGACATTCTCCCGCGCTCGATCGCGCTCCAGCAGGAAGGACAAAGGGCGCAGGAGGTCGGCGATCTGAACCTTGCAATCGACTATTATGAATCGGCGCTCGCAGCCGATCCGCGCAACCGTTCGGCGATCATCGCGCTGGCGCAGGTTGCGCGCGCGCAGGGCCTGCCGGGGAAGGCCATCGGCCTTTATCGCGAGGCGCTGTTGCTCGAACCGAATGACATTGTCGCGCTGACCGGACAGGGCGAAGCACTGGCCGACAAGGGGGCGCTCGAACTGGCGCGCGAAAAACTCGCCGAGGCTGAGCGCGTGTGCAAGGGCGAATGCCCGCGGGTCGCGCAACTCGAAAAGACGATCGCCGCCAATGCGTCAAAGCGCGTCGTTGCCGCCGAGGCCCTGGTGCCAAAGCCGGTGGTCGCCACGGTGAAGCCGGCCAGCGGCCAGAATTGAGCGTCGCATTCGGGAGCGGCGCGCTTGTCCGGGTTGCAACCGGAAACAGCGGCTACCACCGACTGCGTTTTTTTTGCGCGAAGGATCGCGTTGGAACAGCGGGCACGTCTTCCATCGTCATTTGGGCGAAGGCCGGGATGACGGATAAGCTGATGACGGGAATCACCTCCCGGCCCCGATGCGCCCATCCGCCGTCCAAAGCACTGTCCTGCATGGATGGGCTGTGCCAGTAGCGGTGCGGTTCTTTCAACATGGGGACAAAGCAGTCACTGTCCGGCGTGGGGGTGCGTGCAGGAACCGGTCGCGGCATTATATGCCGGGCGTGGATATGCCGGGCGTGGCAAATCCGGGGGCTGCACCCGGCTGAACTTTCCTGAACTCTGGTTCGCGTCGGCACGAACTGACCCGCGCGCCTCAGTCCGGAAGCTGCTGGCTCGAGCAATGGAAGCTGCCCCCGCCGACGATGATGCCGCGGGCGGGGACGCCGACCGCGCGGCGGTCGGGGAAGAGCGCGGCGAGCGTATCGACCGCGGCCTGATCGTTCGCGACGCCATAGGTCGGCACGACCACGGTGCTGTTCCCGATATAGAAGTTCATATAGCTCGCCGCGGCGATCTCCCCGTTCAGCTCGATGCGGCCGGGCGAGGGCAGGTCGACGATCTCGACCCCGCCGAACGCCACCGTTCGCGCGCGCGCATCGGCGTAGACGGCGGCGTTGGGATCGTCATCGCCCGCCGCGACCGGCAGCGCGAGGCGCCCCTCGCCGACGAAGCGCGCGAGATTGTCGACGTGGCCGTCGGTGTGATCGCCGATGAGGCCATGGCCGAGCCACAACAGCCGCTCGATCCCCAGCGACTGGTGCAACCGCACCGCGATATCCTCGCGTGTCAGTGACGGATTGCGGTTGATATTGAGCAGGCATTCCTCGGTCGTGACGCAGAGCCCCGTGCCGTCGACGTCGATAGCGCCGCCTTCGAGCACCCAGTCCTGATCATCGACCGGCAAGCCGCTCTGACCGGCCAGCGCAGCGCCCACTTCCAGATCGCCCGGCATGACGAACTTCTCGCCCCACCAGTTGAACCGGAAATTGCGGGCGCGTCGCGCTGCGCCGGTACCGACGACGATCGGGCCGGTGTCGCGCAGCCAGATGTCGCCAAGCGGCTGGACGAGGATCTTGACGCCCGGATCGATGAGTGCCGCGGCGATGTCCGCCTGCCGTTCGTCATTGACGACCAGCCGCACTTCTTCGCCGCGGCCTCCGTCGTGGACGGCGTTGGCGAAGGCGGCGACATCGCGCCGTCCTTCGTCGATTGCGCCCGCCCACTCCTCAGCGAGGTGCGGGAAACCGATCCAGACGGCCCTGTGCGGCGCCCATTCGGCAGGCATTCTCAGCGTCATGGGCGCGCGCTTTCCGGATTATTTTGCTGCGGCGCGCGACTTGTCGCGGGCGGCGCGGAACTCGTCGCCTTCGTTCCAGTTCGGCCACGCATCGGTCATCGCGAGCATCCGCCCCGCCGCATAATAGAGGCGCAGGTCCGACATCATGCCCTCCCAGTTGGTGATCGCCTCATATTCGTCGTCGGGGGCGTGATAGCGATTCTTTTCATAGTCTTCGGCCGCTTTCTGACCCGCCTCGACGCCGCCATCGACCAGATCGTCGCCGCTGCCGAAATTGAACATCGGGACGCCCAGCTTGGCGAAGCTGAAATGATCCGACCGGTAATAGAAACCCTTTTCGGGGGTCGGTTCGGGCTTGACCGTGCGACCCTCCATCCGGGCGAGTTTCTCGACATAGGCGTCAAGTTCGGACTTGCCGGCCCCGACCACGACGATGTCCTTCGCCGGCCCGACCGCGTTCAGCGCATCCATATTCACGCCGCCGACCGTCTGCGACAATGGGAAGACCGGGTTTTCGGCGTAGTATTTCGATCCGAGCAGGCCCGATTCCTCGGCGGTGACGGCAAGAAAGACGATGCTGCGATCGGGCGCGCCCGCCTGCTTGAACGCCTTCGCCAGCGTCACGAGCCCTGCGATACCGCTCGCATTGTCGACCGCGCCGTTGCAGATGTCGTCGCCGTCGACGGGCGTGCAGCGGCCCAGATGATCCCAATGACCCGTGTAAAGCACATATTCGTCGGGCCGCTTGGCGCCCGGCAGCACACCGATGACGTTGCGCGACATTTTCTTGGCGATGTCATTGTCGAAGGCAAAGCTCGCCTTCACCCCGGCCAGCGGCACGGGCTTGAACCCCTTTTGTTTCGCCGCCTCGCGCAGCTTGTCGAAATCCTGTCCCGCGCTTGCGAAGAGTTCCTTCGCCTTGGCCAACTGGATCCAGCCATTGGCAATCGTTTGGTCGGCGCCGCCATTCTTGCTTTCGGCCAGATATTGCGTGCCCGTATTGCTCGATTCGACGACGTTCCAGCCATAGGCGGCAGGCTCGGTGTCGTGAACGATCAGCACGGCGGCGGCTCCCTGCCGCGCAGCTTCCTCATATTTGTATGACCAGCGGCCGTAATAGGTCATGGCGCGGCCGTTGAACGGGCCTTCGGTTTCCCTGTTTTCCCAGTCGGGATCGTTCACCAGGACAACGACCGTCTTGCCCTTCACATCCAGCCCGGCATAGTCGTTCCAGCCCTTTTCGGGGGCATTGATGCCATATCCCACGAACACGACGTCGCTGTCCTTGACTTCGGTCCTCGGCTGGACGCGGTAGCTGAACGCGACATAATCCTTGGCATATTGTGCCGTCACGGGCGTCTTGCCGCCGGTGAAGGTCAGCGGGGTGGCGTTCTTCGCGGTGATTTCAACCAGCGGCACGTCCTGTGTCCAGCGGCCGTTGTTGCCGGGCTGCAAGCCCGCTTCCCTGTATTTCTTGATGATGTAGGCGACGGTCTTTTCTTCGCCCGCGGTGCCGGGCGCACGCCCT
This sequence comes from Sphingopyxis alaskensis RB2256, assembly GCF_000013985.1. Taxonomy (GTDB): domain Bacteria; phylum Pseudomonadota; class Alphaproteobacteria; order Sphingomonadales; family Sphingomonadaceae; genus Sphingopyxis; species Sphingopyxis alaskensis. The sequence goes on from NC_008048.1 coordinate 1,066,712, forward strand.
TCATAGGCGTCGGACGACAATTCTCTCGTTACTTCCTGCAAGGTTGCGAGCGATAGTTGGGGAATCTCGACATCGGGGATCGCGGTGGCGGCATTTTTCTGTGGGTCGGCGCTGCCGTTGCACGCGGCGAGCAACGCCAGCGCGGCAAGGCCGGCGACCTTGAGCGGGGGGGGGATAGGCATAAGGCTCCTCTTTGTAATAATGTTACGACCCTGCCAGAGCGCGAGCGACGGTGCAACTATCAAGCGCCGGCAACGTCCGCTGCCCCCCAAACGGGCGCGATCCAGCCGCCGGGCGGGGCGATCGACGCTGGAGGTCGAGGAGAAAATGGTCCACGCGCCGGGTGTTCGGTTCCCGCGCGTGATCGTGCAGGATCTTCATTTTCGCCATGGCAATCATTGTCGGCCAGATCGGACACGGCGCCGCCAGGGCCGCGGACGCCGTTCGAGCGGAGCGGCAGCGACCACAGGTGTTGGTCGCACGGTTCGCGAAACCGCAGGGGATCAGCGCGAAGACGGCCATCCGTCGGCAAGGCAGACAGTCCGGCCGAGACCCTGTCGATCGGCTCGAAGAAGAGGTTCCGACGGCCGACGCCTTCATTTATTGCAAATGAGTTGCACTAACATATATATCGGACGCCGAACGGAATGATTCGCCGCGCCTTCCGGTTTCAGTGACGCAAGCAATTCTGCTTGGACCTGACGCCGGGATTTCGCTTGGGTGAAACCCGGACGCCGGTGCGCTGCGACATCGCGCGCGACCGGTGCGACGACCATCAGGAAAGCCGAGACAATGAGTAACCGTATTGCCGCCGCCGCCAAACTTGCCCCCTCCGCCTCGTTGACCGTCGAGAACGTGCGGTCGGTGCGGCACTGGAACGAGCATCTGTTCAGCTTCACGATCACGCGGCCGCCGAGCTTTCGTTTCCGGTCGGGTGAGTTTGTGATGATCGGGCTGCCGGGTGAGGGGCGGCCGCTGCTGCGCGCCTATTCGATCGCCAGCCCCGCCTATGCCGACGAGCTGGAGTTCCTGTCGATCAAGGTGCCTGATGGTCCGCTGACCTCGCGGCTCCAGCTGATCCAGCCGGGCGATCCGGTCTATCTCGGCCGCAAGCCGACGGGGACGCTCGTTGCCGATGCGCTGCTTCCCGGCCAGCGGCTGTTCCTGCTGTCGACGGGTACGGGGCTGGCGCCCTTCCTGAGTCTGGTGCGCGATCCCGATATTTACGAGCGGTTCAGCCAGATCCAGCTTGTCCATTGCGTCCGGCAGGTGAGCGACCTGGCATTCCGCGATGCGCTGGAAAGCCAGCTCGCGGGCGATCCGCTGGTGCAGGACCAGGCGCTGCTGCAATTCCATTACCTGCCGACAGTGACGCGCGAGCCGTTCCGCACCACGGGGCGTATAGATGCGCTGATCGACGGCGGGCAGCTCTTTGGCCATCCGCTGACCGGCCCTGCGCATTTCGACCCCGCGACCGACCGCGTGATGATGTGCGGCAGCATGGCGATGATCCGCGACTTCGAGGCGCGCTTCGAGGCGCTGGGCTTCAGGGAAGGGTCGAACGCCGCGCCGGGCGATTTTGTGATCGAACGGGCCTTCGTGGGCTAAGCGGCCTGGCTCCCCCCTTGCGCGGGGCGCGGCTTTCGCGCAATCCGACGTCGGGAGAGAGGAGCCGGCGTGACGAGGATCGACGACAATCCGCCGGGGGTGGTGGCGCGCGCGGTGCGCCGCCTGTTGCTGCTGCTCTATCGGATGCGCGGGTGGAAGGCGGTGGGCGTGGTGCCCGAACCGCGGCGCTTTATCATCATTGCGGCGCCGCATACGAGCAATTGGGATTTCGTCAACTTCCTGGGGCTCACCGCCGACCTTAAGCTGCGGCCCTATTTCATGGCGAAGCTGTCGTTGTTCCGTTGGCCGATCGGCGGCTTTATCCGCCAGATGGGCGGGGTGCCGGTCGATCGGCGCGGCGGCGGCGGCGACGTCGTGCAGATGATTGGCGAGTTCGCCCGCCGCGAGGAGTTCATGCTGACCGTCGCGCCCGAAGGTACGCGCGGCAAGGCGGCGAAGTGGCGCACCGGATTTTACCAGATTGCGCTCGGCGCCAAGGTCCCGCTGGTCGTCGGGCTGATGGATTATGGCACCAAGACCGGCGGGCTGGGGCCGCTGATCTGGCCGACGGGCGATTTTCGCGCCGACATGCAAAAGGTGTTCGAGGTCTATAAAAGCTGTATCCCCAAATATCCCGACCGGGCGGTGCGCTCGATCGACGATATTGTCGGGGGCGACACGGACGAAGAGAGGCCGATATGAGCGAGATAGCGGGACTTTTGGCGGTCAATTTCACGGGGCTGCTGGCGGTGATCCTTCTCCTCTGGGCATTTGCGGCGACGATCCGCGACGTGTCGTTCATCGACGCCTTCTGGGCGTTCGGGATGGTGCTGCTCGCATGGGGGAGCGCCGCGCAGGCGGAGATCGTTGGCGCCCATGCAAAGCTGCTGCTCGGTCTCACGTCGCTGTGGGGGCTGCGGCTCGCGATCCATCTGGCGCTGCGCTGGGTGCGCGAGGGCGAAGACCCGCGCTACACCCGGATTTTGGCAAAAACGATGGAGACGCGCGGCTGGAGCTGGGCAAAGGCGGCGCTGCTCACCGTGTTCCTGACGCAGGCGCCGCTGCTGTTCGTCACCTGCCTGCCCGCACAGATCGGCATCTGGGCGAGCGCGGGGGAGGGCGTCGGCATCATCGGCTGGGTCGGCGCGGCGGCGGCGCTGACGGGCATCGCGTTCGAGAGCATCGGCGACGCGCAGCTCCATGCCTTTCGCCGTAATCCCGCGAACAAGGGGCGGGTGCTCGACACGGGGCTGTGGCGCTATACGCGGCATCCCAATTATTTCGGAGACGCGCTGAGCTGGTGGGGCATCTGGATCGTCGTACTCGACATCGGCTGGCCGCCGGCGCTGGCGAGCCTGATTGGTCCGGTCTTTCTGACCTTCACGCTCACCAAATGGTCGGGCAAGGCGCTGCTCGAAAAGGGGCTGCACAAGACGCGGCCCGACTATGCCGCCTATGTTGAACGCACGTCGGGGTTCGTGCCATGGCCGCCAAAGACGAAGGTCTAGGCGGCGCGGTCGCCGCGGCCGACGCGAAAGCACTGGGCGACGCGCCGCGCATTCGCGCGATCCTGATCGAAGCGGCGCGCGCGGAGCGCAGCATCAGCTATTCGGAGCTGCTCGGCGAGTTGGGGTTCCGCTTCACACGGCCCAAGATGCGCGCATTGTGCAAGACGCTGGCCGAGGTCGACCGGCTGTGTGCGCTCGACGGCGAGCCCGACCTCGCGGTGCTGGTGGTGCGCGAGAGCGACCGGCTGCCGGGGCAGGGGTGGTGGGTCGGCGGCACGGCGCTGCTGCTCGGTTACGACGGGCCGTGGCAGGGCGCGGCGGCGGCGCGCTTCGTTCGCGAGCAACAGCAGGCGGTGTTCGATTATTGGAAGGGCCGCTGAAACGGCGCGAAAAAGGGGGCCGGCGAACCGGCCCCCAGTTTGTCATTCCGGTAACCGAAAGGATATTACCAGAAGAAATCGTAGATCACGTCGACCACCTCACCGGTATAGGTATCGACGAGCAGCGCGTCGTCATAATAGCGGATCCAGCGATAGCCCCCATAGGCGGGCGGCAGGCGGTAGTAGCCCGGATCGTTGATCCAGTAGCGCGGGCTGTAGAACAGCGAACCGAGCGTGAAACCGATGGAGAAGCGCGTGTAGCCATAGCCGCGATAGGGGTTGTAGTAGCGCGGCATCCGGTAATAGCTGCGGTAGCGATCACGATAGCTGCGCCAGTCGTAGCGGCGGTCGCTACGCCAGTCGCGGTTCCAGCGATTGTGGTTGCGGTCCCAGCGGTCGTGGCGCCCGTCGCGATAGCGGCGGTCAACGTAACCGTTGCGGTTGCGATCCCAGCGCCGGTCGACGCGGTTGTCGTTGTTACGATCCCAGCGGCGATCGAGGTCGCCGTCGCGATTGCGGTCGTAACGCCGGTCGACGCGGCCGTTGTCGTTGCGGTCCCAGCGACGATCGACTTCGCCGTTGCGGTTGCGGTCCCAGCGACGGTCGATGTGCCCGTCGCGGTTTCGATCATAGGCGCCGCCACGATCGCGCTCGGCCTGACGCGCCTCGCGCTGCTGTTGCCATTGCTGGCGCTGCGCCCGACGCTGCTGGTCGTCGCGGCCCTGCCACTGCTGGCGTTGCTCGCTATTGCGCTCGGCGCGCATTTCGCTGCGATGCTGGCGCTGCGGACGGGTTTCGCCGCCGCGATTGCCACCGCGGCGCACCTCGGGACCGCGCGGGCCACGATCGTCGCGCTGCGCGATCTGGATTCGTTCGCCCGATGACTGCGCTGCGGCGGGGGTGATCGGGGTCAGGATCGTCGCGGCGATCAGCAACCCTCCAAACATCTTTTTCATCTCGCCATTCTCCAACTCACGTCCCGATCGCTGGAGACGCCAGCCGGGATGATGAATCGATTCTTACCCGAGGCAAGATGATCGATGGCTGACCGCGCCGTTGCCCGCGGTTCAGCTTTCGGGGCGCAGCGCCGGTACCGCGCGCGCGGCGTCTTCGGGCCGGATGCCGGGCGGCGGCGCGGCGGCGATGCGTTCCTCGCCGCGCATGACCCGCGCTGCGAGGCGGATCGCGGCGCGAATGCGCGGATAGGTGCCACAGCGGCAGATATTGGTCATCGCGGCATCGACTTCGGCATCGCTTGGGTTGCTGTTCTTGCGGAGCAGCACGGCGGCGGCCATGATCATCCCTGACTGGCAGAAACCGCATTGCGGCACCTGTTCGGCGACCCACGCCTGTTGAACGGGGTGGCTACGGTCGCGCGTCAGGCCCTCGATCGTCGTGACGAAGCGGCCTTCGCATTCGGCGATGGTGACCAGGCAGCTGCGGATCGCCTCGCCGTCGATGTCGACGGTGCAGGCACCGCAATCGCCGGTGCCACAGCCATATTTGGTGCCGGTAAGGTTCGACGCATCGCGCAGCGCCCAAAGCAGCGGGGTTTCGGGCTCCATGCGATATTCGACCGGACGGTCGTTGACCGAGAATCGCGTCATGCCGCCCCTGTTAGCGCAGCGAGCGGATTAGTCACGCCAACTTGTGTCGATCTTGTCGACCTTGCGTACCATCGCGTCGAACTCGGCCTTGCCCGACTGGCCGGGGATCGCCGCCATATAAAGGTCGCGCTGGTGGACCTTGATGACCTCTTCGTCGACAAGGATCGGCTTGCCCATGCTCATCGTCGCGAGCTGGATCTCGCATGCGCGCTGGAGCGCCCAATATTTGATGAAGGCGTCGGTGAGCGATTTGCCCATCACGACGGGGCCGTGATTGCGCAGCATCAGGATGCGCTTGTCGCCGAGATTCCTGACCAGCCGCTCGCCCTCTTCCTCGCGTACCGTCACACCCTCGAAATCATGATAGGCGAGCTGCCCCATGAAGTTGCAGGCATAGAAGTTGGTCGGTTGGAGTCCTCCCTCGAGCCCGCATACGGCCATCGTCGCGGTGGTGTGGGTGTGGATGATCGCGTGCGCGTCGGGCAATATGCGGTGGAACAGGCTGTGCTGGACGAAACCCGCCTTGTTGACGTGCCAGGGATTATCCTCGTCGAGCTTGTTGCCGTCGATGTCGATCTTGATGAGGCTCGATGCAGTGACCTCGCTGAAGTGCATGCCATAGGGGTTGATGAGGAAGGCGCCGTCCTGATCGGGCACCTTCACCGTGATGTGGTTGAAGATCAGCTCGTCCCAGCGCATCATCGCAAAGATGCGGTAGCAGGCGGCGAGTTCCTGCCGTGCGGTCCATTCGGCTTCGCTATATTTGCTGTTGCGCTTGAGCTGGGTGGCCATGTTCCTGTCCCTTGGATGATTGGTTTCGTCCTGCTACTTATGCCACAAGGCGCATGTTCGGCACAATCCCGCGTGCGGACACAGGGCGTGTGCGGAGCGGGCAGCGCGCTTCACCCCCTTTACGCTTGCATTTCGGGGCGAATCCCTTTAGTTGGCCCTCAACCGGAACGTCGCGCTTTCGCGGCGCTCTTTTTATTGCCCGAATATCGGCGGTTTGCGGCAGACCGGATGACCCGGCGGCCCGGACTGTTTTGACGAACAGGAGACGACACGGTTTATGCAGATCATCGTTCGCGACAATAATGTCGACCAGGCCCTTCGCGCGCTCAAGAAGAAGCTGCAGCGCGAGGGTGTGTATCGCGAAATGAAGCTGCGCCGTCATTACGAAAAGCCCAGCGAAAAGCGCGCCCGCGAGCGCGCCGCCGCCGTCCGCCGCGCCCGCAAGATGGAACGCAAGCGGATGGAGCGCGACGGGATCAAGTAAGACCCGTTCCCGTTCGGGATCCAGTTCGTGAAAAGGGCGCTGCGGCAACGCGGCGCCCTTTTTCGTTTTGGTGTACAAGCGAGCGAGAGGAGAGGGCGGTTGCCCGCCTTCACCTCATTCTTCCCTCGGCGTCATTGCTTCGCTTCGCTCGCAATGACGACAGCACGCCGCTCTATCGCGCTCTAAGGGAATAACCGCCTATTTCTTCAGCCCGATTTCGCGCAGGCGTTCCTGCAGATAATCGTCGGCGGTGATCGGTGTCGGGTAGAGGTCGGGGTGATCGGCGTCGATGCAGTTGTCCAGCGTCTCGATCAGATAGTCCGAACGGAAATGCAGGAAGAAGGGCATCGAATAGCGCGCGACGCCGGCGCGGCCTTCGTCGGGGTTGCGGACGCGGTGCGTCGTCGAGGGGAGGCGGTTGTTCGTCAGCCGCTGAAGCATGTCGCCGACATTGACCGCCATCGCGCCCGGCGGCGGCGAAACGGGAAGCCAACTGCCGTCCTTGTCGAGAATCTCGAGCCCCGCTTCCTCGGCGCCGAGCAGGAGGGTGATGGTGTTGATGTCCTCATGCGCTTCGGCGCGGATGCCTTTGGCGGGCGCCTCGACCGGCGGATAGTGAAGCAGGCGCATGACGCTGTTGCCGTCCTTCACCGTGTCATCGAAGAAATCGGGGGCGAGGCCGAGATAGCGTGCGATGCCCGACAAAAGCTGGCCGCCCACCCGGTCGAACTCGGCAAACAGCCTCTCAAAAACGGCGCGAAACCCTTCGATCTCTGCCGGCCAGACATTGTTCGGCTGTTGCGCGGCAAGCGGGTGGCCGGGCGGCAGGTCGCGCCCGACATGCCAGAACTCTTTCAGGTCGACCTCTTTCGCGCCCTTGGCGATTTCGGTTCCGAAGGGTGTGTAGCCGCGCGCGCCGCCGCCGCCGGGGATATGATAGGCACGCTTGACTGCTTCCGGCAGCGCGAAAAACGCCTTGGCCTTGGTCCAGGCCTCGTCGATCAGCGTGAGGTCAATGCCGTGATCGGTGATCATCGCAAAGCCGAAGCGTTCGAACGATCCTCCGAAATCACGGGCAAACCGGTCGGCGGAAAGGGCCAGGGAAATGACGGGGACGGCAGCGGTCATGCAATGAAATCCATTTGACAAGGGGCGGCGCCAGGCGGCGCGTCATGACTCGCGATTTAGGCGCTGCGACGCGCGGGTTAAAGGGAAAAAGGCGGTTTCGCCGCGCGCGCGCCTAAGCTAAGTGCCCGCGCATGGGCAAACAATATTGGCTGATGAAATCCGAACCCGACGCCTATGCGTGGGGCCAGCTCGTCAAGGACGGCACGGGCATCTGGGACGGGGTGCGCAATCACACCGCGAAACTGAATTTGATGGCAATGAAGAAGGGCGACGAAGCGCTTTTTTATCACAGCAATATCGGCAAGGAATGCGTCGGGATTATGGAGATCACCGAAGAGAGCTTCCCCGACCCGACCGCCGAGGAAGGATCACCGTGGGTGGTGGTGCGCGTTGCGCCCGTGCGCGCGCTGACGCACCCGGTGACGCTGGCGGCGATCAAGGCCGAGCCGCGACTGGCCGACATGGACCTGATCCGCCAGTCGCGCCTGTCGGTCGGACGCGTGACGCCGACCGAATGGCAGCTGATTTTGAAGATGTCGGAGACGGCGGCGGGCTGAACATCCTGCCGATGATCGCGTCATCGAACGCACAGAAATCAGCGCAGGTTGATCTGCAGATGTTTCGCGACCGACGGGTGGAGCGGGTGGACGAACTCACAGCCGTAATTATTGCCGTCGGCGCGGCGCACGACGGCTTCGAGCGGCTGGAGACCGGGCAGACTCACCCAGATATGCTTGCCGATCTGCGGCCGGAAAAAAGTGACCATGCGAAAACCGGTCGACGACAGGTCGAACAGTTCGACGTCGAAGGGATTGAGCCCCGGCTCGCGATAGCGCGCCCGGCCGCGGACCGGCGCGCGCTCGGCGCCGCGTGCCCTTTGGGGCGCCGATCCGATTTCGATGCTGCTATATTCCAACACGGCCATGATCCCCGTTTGTCGCTGTCTGACAGGCAGGATAGGTCTGCGTTGGTTACCCCGAAATGAAGCCATATGGTAAAGGCTTGCGCGCTGCTGTTCCATAATGGGTCGGAACCCTAGTTGTAGGCTTTCAGGAGGTTGTTCATCCGGTCATTCCTCCAGCGCTGACGTTTCGCGACATCAGTCTGGCCCGGTCAGACCGGATGAACAACCTCCTGAAAGCCTACATCTAGTCGGACGGTCGCACGCGACCGCGCCCCGCCTTGACCGCGCTTCGCGCCTTTTTGCCATCGACGCGCCGCGCCTTTGCCGCCTTGCTCGGCCTGGTCTTGATGCGGCGTTCGGGGCGGACGAGCGCGGCGTCGATCAGTTCGGACAGGCGCGCGCGCGCATCGGCGCGGTTCGCCTCCTGCGTTCGGAAGCGACGCGCGAGGATGACGAGTTCGCCGTCCGCGGTGAGCCTGCTGCCCGCGAGCGCCTTGAGACGGCGGAAGGCATCGGGAGGCAGGCCGAGCGCGTAGACATTGACGCGGAGCTGGCACGCGGTCGCGACCTTGTTGACATTCTGGCCACCCGGCCCCGACCCCGCGAGGAACTTTTCGCGGATCGCCTGTTCGGGCAGCTCAGCCACGGGTCGGCGCGGCTCCCTCGGGCGGCTGGAATCCCATTGCCGCGAAAGCCTCCGGAAAGGGCGCCTCGGCAATGATTGGCGGCTTGACGTCACGGCTGACGACCAGCCGTTCGGCGTGAAGCAATGTGCGCCCCTTCGCGCCGCCGCGGCCATAGACGGGGTCGCCCGCGAGTGGAAAGCCAAGCCCCTCGATCGCGTGGACGCGAAGCTGGTGGGTGCGGCCGGTTTCGGGGCGGAAGCGCAGCAGCGCGCGGCCATCGGCGACCGCGAGTTTTTCCCAGTGCGAGATCGAGGGTTTTCCAGCGGGGTCAACGACCATCCGCCAGCCCGCTTCGGCGGTCGAGGTCTTGGCGAGCGGCAGGTCGATCGTGCCGCCATCGTCGGCGGGGACACCGTCGATGATCGCGAGATATTGTTTTTCGACCTCGCGGTTTTCAAAGGCGCGGGTGAAACGGCCGTGCGCCTTGGGATTGCGGGCGAGTAGCAGACAGCCCGAAGTGTCGCGATCGAGCCGGTGCACGGGCAGCGGCCAGCGCTTGAAACCGAAGCGCAGCAAATCGAGATGGTTCTCGATGCTGAGGCTGCCGTCACGCGGGGCATCGACCGGAAGGCCGGCGGGCTTGTCGATGACGAGGGCTTCGCCATCGAGGAAGAGGACGCGATCGGAGAGAAGCATGGCGCGCTATAGGCCGTGCGGCGCGCGGGCGGAAGCCCCAAGCGAGTGCGCGCTCAGCGCTTCATGCACTGGCGCGCGTCGTCGCGCTTATATTCGCTGCAATTCCACAGCGCCTTTTCGAATCCCGCCTTGTCGTCGCGGAGGTAGGAGAAGCTCATCGCCGCGCGCTGCGTGTCGGTCATCGCATCGCTGTCGGGCTTCAGCACCGGATTGGTCCAGCCCATGAATTTGCAATAGGGCTGGTCGCCACAGAGGCGCAGCGCGGTGGCGACGAAGCTTTCGGGCGCGGCGCGGCGGTCGAGCTGGATATAGATGGTGTCGCGGCCCGCCGCCGCACCCATGCCCGGCACGATGCGCGCCGCGCCGACCGCGGCGTTGGCATCGACGGCCGCCATGTCGGCACGCAGGCCGAGCGCGAGCGCGTGGAGCGGCGAAATGGCGGCGAGTTTGGCGACCGGCCCGTCGCCGCCTGACACCGCGCCGCGAAAGGCGCCCGGCGTGCCCCAATAGCCCGGCCAGCGGAAAAAGAGGTGCGTATCGACAATCGCGATCTTTTCCAGGCTGTCGCTCCAATAGGGGCGCACCCAGTCGGTGTGATAATGGGTCGCGAGCCCGACCGCTGGATAGGTGCCGCCCGACAGCATCAGGTCTGCATTGCTCCGCGCGCGCTGCCACGCGGCGTCCGAATAGCGGCGCGCGAGTGCGCCGTCGCAGGTGAAGGTGAACTGGCAGCCGGTTGCGCGTTCGGAACCCTGGAACACCACGCCGCAGATCGATTTCGGGAAGGCGGGGTGGCGCGCACGGTTAAGCACAACCTGGCCCACCGCCTGCTGTCCGCGCGCATTGTCTCCCGCCTCGTAAAGCATCGCGGCGGCGAGGCAGTCGCGCGCGCGGGCACGGGCATCGCCGTTCCCGGCGTAGACGAAGGGGGGCGGGGCCGCGAAGCCCCTGGTAATGATGTCGATTTCGGCGTTCTGGGCGCGCGCGTCCGCCGCGGTAAGCGGTGCGAGCACCATTGGCGGCGCTTCAGGGACGACATCGGCGGGCGGCGCGACCGGCTGAGGACGCAGGGAGCGCGGGACGCTGTCGCCGCTCGCTTGGAGGACACCGCCGATCGCAAGCATCGCGAGCAGGACGAACAGCCAGCCCGTCCAGTCGTGCCGCCGCCGCGCCGGCTGATCGCTTGCAGCGCCCATGGCGGAAGGTCAGATTTCGGGCAGGAAGTCGGGCACCGACAGATAACGCTCGCCGGTGTCGTAGTTGAAACCGAGTACGCGGCTGCCCGGCGGCAGTTCGGCGAGCTTCTGCGCGATCGCGGCGAGCGTGGCGCCCGACGAGATGCCGACGAGCATCCCTTCCTCGGTCGCGGCGCGGCGTGCCATGTCCTTTGCGGCGGAAGCATCGACCTTGATGACGCCGTCGAGCAGGTCGGTGTGGAGGTTGCGCGGGATGAAGCCGGCACCGATACCCTGGATCGGGTGCGGCGCGGGCTGGCCGCCCGAAATGACCGGTGAGGCTTCGGGTTCGACCGCGAAGACCTTGAGGTTCGGCCAATGCTCTTTCAGGAATTGCGCGCAGCCGGTGATATGGCCGCCGGTGCCGACGCCGGTGACGAGCACGTCGATCGGCGTATCCCGGAAATCGGCAAGGATTTCGGGGCCGGTGGTGCGGATATGGACGTCGATGTTGGCTTCATTTTCGAACTGCTGCGGCATCCAGGCGCCGGGGGTCGTCTCGACGAGTTCGATCGCGCGCTCGATCGCTCCCTTCATGCCCTTTTCGCGCGGCGTGAGGTCAAAGGTCGCGCCATAGGCAAGCATCAGCCGACGGCGTTCGAGCGACATCGATTCGGGCATGACGAGCACGAGCTTGTAGCCCTTGACCGCCGCGGCCATCGCAAGTCCGATGCCGGTATTGCCCGAGGTCGGCTCGACGATCGTTCCGCCTTCCTTCAGGCTGCCGTCGCGTTCGGCCGCCTCGATCATCGCCAGGCCGATGCGGTCCTTGATCGAGCCGCCGGGGTTGCTGCGTTCCGATTTTACCCAGACTTCGGCGTCGGGAAAAAGCTTTGCCATGCGAATGTGCGGCGTGTTGCCGATGGTTTCGAGGATGGAATTGGCTTTCATGTCGATCCTGCCTTGAATTGAGGTTCAAAGGTACGCGCGCGGCGCAGTTCGGGAAATATCCACGCCCATAGCGCCGTCACGCCGATCGCGCCAGCACCGCCGATCACCACCGCGCCGACCGGTCCCAGTGCCGCGGCCATCGCACCCGCGCGCATTTCGCCAAGCTCGTTCGAGGCCGAGATGGCGAGGCCCGATGCGGCGCTGACGCGGCCGCGCATATGGTCTGGCGTGTTGAGCTGAATCAGCGTGCCGCGCACGAAGACCGAGAACATGTCGGCGGCACCCATGACGACGAGCAGGGCGAGCGAGAGGAGGAGGCTTGTCGAGTAGCCGAAGGCGACCGTCGTTGCGCCGAACACCGCGACCGCCCACAGCATCTTGACCCCGACATTGTGCTCGATCGGACGGATCGCGAGGCCCACCGCGACCGCGACCGAACCAAGGGCGACGGCGGCGCGCATCAGTCCGGCGCCCTCCGGCCCCGCGTCCAATATGTCGCGCGCGAAGACGGGAAACATCGCGGTCGCCCCGGCGAGCAGCACCGCGAACAAATCGAGCGTGATCGTGCCGAGCAGGAAGCGTTCGATCCAGACGAATTGCAGCCCGTCGACCATCTCGCGCAGCGGATGGCGGCGGACCGCGGCGGGCGGGGGCTGCACCGGGCGCACACGGCTCAGGGTGATGGCCGAGACGGCAAGGAGCACGGCGGCAAAGACATAGACCGACGCAGGGTGCGCCGCGTAGATGAGCCCGCCCGCAGCCGGGCCGATCACCGATGCCGACTGCCATGCGATGCTGCTCATCGCGATGGCGCGCGGCAGGACCGCGGGCGGAACGATATTCGGCGCGATCGCGCTCATTGCGGGACCCGAAAAGACGCGCGCGACGCCGTGCAATGCGGCGAGCGCAAAAAGCAGCCAGAGCGTCAGCCCGTCGACCCAGGTAAACCAGCCCAGCGTTGCGGCGATGAGGAGGTCGATGAGGTTCGAGAAGATCGCGACGCGCCGCCGCTCGAAGCGGTCGGCGGCCCAGCCGGCGACGGGGGTGAGCAGCGCGAGTGGGACGAACTGGACAAGGCCGAGCAGCCCGAGCTGGAACGACGCCTCCTTGATCGACATGCCATAGTCGGAGCGCGCGGTGTCGTAGAGTTGGTAACCGATGACGACGACCATCGCGATGGTCGCCATGACCGCAGTGAAACGCGCAAACCAATAATAGCGAAAGTCGGGAAAGCTGAGCGGCGAGGGGGCGTGGGGCGTCGCTTCCGGCATCACCGGATCTTCGCCTTCGGGGGGAGGGATCGATGCCATCGCGCCTGCCCCCTAGAGCGGCGTGCTGTATATCTGACCCACCGGGATTGCGTCAGGAAGCGTCTCGGACTTTGTCGCACTGCTTGTCCGGGCAACCAGCCCGGACTGCACAACGCTCCTCGCCGAGATGCTTCCTGACGCAACCGCAGGCGGCGGGCCGATCCTGGCCCATCGCAGCGTCGATCGTCGGTCACTATGCGGCAGCATCGCTCCCTCCTCTCTTCTCGCGCTGGGCCAAATCGGCTCCGTCTCGGTGAATCAGATATACGGCACGCCGCTCTAAACGGCTTTTCGCGGCTGTCCAGATGTCAGCGCTGCCAAGCGTTCGGGCGGAAACCGTCGGATGGCGCGATCAAGCGTCTGGCGCACGAAGGCGGGCGATGAAGAAGCCGTCGAGTCCGCCCGCGTCGGCGATCTGGCCGGGGAGCGTACGGACGCAGCCGTTGATGTCGGGGGTGATGCCCGTTGCCAGTTCGTCGGGTCGCGCCGCGTCAATCGCCCAGCCGCGATGCGCGTCGAGAAAGGCCGCGACCTGATCCTCGCCCTCGGCGCGTTCGAGCGAGCAGGTCGCGTAGACGAGTGTGCCGCCGGGTTTGACCCATTTCGCGGCGCGCGCTAGCAATCCGGCCTGTAACGTTGCCATTTCTTCGATTTGTCGCGGCTCGATGCGGTGGATCACGTCGGGATGGCGGCGGAAAATGCCCGTCGCCGAACAGGGGGCGTCGAGCAGCACGGCATCGGCCGCGGCATCGGGTTCCCATGTGCGGATGTCGCCTTGCACGATTGTGGCGGCAAGGCCGGTGCGCGTGAGGTTGGCGCGCAGCCGCTCGAGGCGCCTGGCGCTCGAGTCGACCGCGGTGACCGCCCAGTTGGCGGCGGCGAGCTGCATCGTCTTGCCGCCGGGCGCCGCGCAAAGGTCGAGAATGGTCCGCCCGGCGCCCGCGCCGAGAAGGCGCGCGGGCAGGCTGGCGGCGAGATCCTGCACCCACCAGCCGCCTTCGGCGAAACCCGGCATCGCCTCGACCGCCTGCCCGCGCGGAAGGCGGCGGTGGCGCGGTGCGAGGGCGACGGCATCGGGCCATTCGTCGGGGGCGGGTTCGGCAGCGAAGCTGAGGTCGATCGGTGGCGGGACGCTCCAGCTTTCGGCGGCGGCTTCGATCATCGTGGCGCCCCATTGCGCGGTCCAGCGCTCTGCCGCGGCGGGCGGCAAGGACGCACGCGCCGGCAGTTCCCACTTTTCCTTCTGTGCACGCGACAGGATCGCGTGGACAAGACGCCGCGGGCCGCCATCGACGAGGGGAAGCGCAGTCGCGACCACGGCGTGGCCGGGGCTTTTGAGCACGAGCAACTGCGCGAGTGCGATCCTGAGCACCGCGCGCGATTTGACATCGTCGGGCAACGGCTGCGCGGTCGCGCCGTCGACCAGCGCGTCGATGTCGGTCATCCAGCGCAGCGCTTCGGACGCGATGGCGACGGCAAAGGCACGGTCGGCGCCGACCAGCCCTTGCGCCGCGGCGTGCATTGCAACGTCGAGCGGGTCGCCGCGGCGCACGATCGCGTCGAGCAGGCGCAGCGCGGCGCGGCGCGGCGCGAGGCCCGGCGGATCGGCCTCGCCGCGCGGTCGCCTCCGGGAGGAACGGCGATCAGCCATGACGGGCCGTGGCATGGTTGGCGAGACGCATCAATGATCCTATAGGACGGGCATGACCGACAAGAGCGAAGAGGCGACCATCGGCGGAACCCCGCGCGCTGTAAAGCGCCCGCCGCATGTAAAGCCGCCCGCAGGCTGGACCAGTAGCCCGGTGCCGCCGCCCGCGCCGATCCGTGAGGATCGCGCCGAGGATCAACCCGGCGGTCGCAATCCGGTGCGCTATGGCGATTGGGAATTGAGGGGGATTGCTGTCGATTTCTGACCGACGCGGGAAAAAGCCGCCCCCCGCTTGATGGGGAGGCGGTGTTTTTCCGATGAAGCTCAGACGGCCGGAGCTTCGGTGACGAGTTGCATCTTGCCGCTCTTCACCTGTTCGGCGAAGACTTCGCGCATCAATTGCAGCGAGAAGAGGTGCGCGAAGATGAGGCCAAGGATGCCGTTTTGCATCAGCTTGCGCAGCACATCGCCGCGCAGCTCGCGCAGCTTGTTTTCGTCCACCATCTGGAACCCGCGATAGATATAGGGCTTGTCATTGCCTTCCTGCTGGATCGCGACTTCGCCGTCCATCAGCAGGTCAGCCTTTTTCAGCTCTTCCATGAACATGCCGGTGCGCTGGCCGGCTTCCTCGAAATTCTTGCAGAACTCGAGCACCGCCTTGACCTGGTCCGACGGCTGGCCGTCGACGAACAGCGCGTCGCCCTCGTCGAACTTGCCAATTGCGCCCGATGTCGGATCGAAACAGAGCGACAGCTCGTCGGTGTTCGGCTGAAGCTTGGCGAGCAGGAAGGGATAGCGGCGTATATAGGCCGGGACATAGACCGGATTGATCAGCTTGCCCTGATCGTCGACGAACGTATTGATGCCTTCGTTGAGGCCCATCAGCGCGAGCGGAACGGGATTGTCGCCAGCCGAGAAGACGATCGGGAAAAAGCGGCACGCCGAAACAAACTCGTCCGAGGTCAGCGGGACCGCGTGCTGGCCGACCAGGAACGCGGCGCTGTCGAGCGGGCGCGCGTGGAAATCGGCATGATCGACGCTCGAAAGCGGGGTGAGGTCTTTGTAGAACAGCGGCAGGTTGGCAGGTGCGGGCGCGGTGGCCATGGTCGAACTCCGGTAAAAGTCCCGCGGACGGGGACGCAAAAAGATAAGGCGCCTTATTGACCCGGCGCGCGCGGCGCAAGGGGGCGATGACGCGACGCGAGGGAAGCGTCAGCCGATCAGCTTGCCGGGATTGAAGATGCCCGCGGGGTCGAGCCCGTGCTTCACGCCGCGCAGCGCCGCCAGTCGCGCGGGGCTGTCGAGCTCGGCGAGGATGTCGCGCTTCATCTGGCCGATGCCATGTTCGGCCGAGATCGACCCGCCCAGCTCGACGACATGGGTGTAGACGAGGCGGCTGACATCGGCGCCGTGCGCGGCGATCCATGCCGCGCCGTCGATGCCGTGCGGCGGCTGGACATGATGATGGACATTGCCGTCGCCGAGATGGCCGAAAGAGAGGGCGCGAGCGCCGGGGAAGGCGGCCCCCAGCCGCACGGGATTGTCGGCGATGAAGGCGGGCATCAGGTCGACGGGAACGCTGATGTCATGCTGAAGCGCCGGGCCATCGGCGCGCTCGGCTTCCGAAATCGAATCGCGCAGGCGCCAGAAATCGTCGCTCTCGCGGTCATTCTTGGCGAGTGCGACATCGCGGACCAGCCCGGCATCGAGCGCGGCGGCAAGCTGTCCTTCGAGCGCATCGCCAAGCGCCGTGTCGTCGTCGCCCGCAAGCTCAGCGAGCACATACCATGGGTGTGCGTCGGCGAGCGGCGCGCGCGTGCCGGGAATGTGGCGCAGCACCGCGTCGAGACAGGCGTGCGGGATGAGCTCGAACCCCTCGAGCGTGCGTCCGATCGCGGCGTCGAGGCGGCGGAGCAGCGCGAGCGCCGTTTCTGGCGATTCGACGCCGATCCACGCCGTGCGCCGCGCGGTGGCCGCGCGGACGAGGTGCAGCGCCGCGGCGGTGACGACGCCGAGCGTGCCTTCGGCGCCGCAGAACAGGTGCCGGAGATCATAACCGCGATTGTCCTTCTTCAGCGGAGCGAGGCCGTCGAATATGCTGCCATCGGGCAGCACCGCCTCGATCCCCGCGACGAGCGCGCGCATCGTGCCGTGGCGCAGCACCTGTGTTCCTCCCGCGTTGGTCGAAACGAGTCCGCCGATCGTCGCCGATCCCTTGCCGCCGAGCGTCAGCGGAAAGCGCAGCCCATGTGTCAGCACGGCGTCGTGGAAGGACTGGAGGATCACGCCCGCCTCGGCGATGGCGATCCCCGCGGCGACGTCGATATGACGGACGCGGTTCATGCGGCGGAGGCTGAGCAGCAGTTGATCGCCGCTGGCATCGGGAGTCGCGCCGCCGACCATGCCGCTGTTGCCGCCCTGCGGCACCAGCGCGGCGTCCGCCTCGGCGCACAGGCGCACCACGGCGGCGACCTCTTCGGTGCTGGCGGGCGACAGCATCGCCGCGGCGCGGCCATGATATTTGCCGCGCCAGTCGGTGAGCCATGGCGCCATCGCGTCGGCGTCGGTGCTGAATCCCTTGACGCCGAGGAGATCGGAAAGCGCCCGGAGCAGCGAGGGGGAAGGGCGGCGTGGCATGGCGTTCGGTTCCGTTTTGCCCGTGTTCGTGGCCGATCCGGCCGGGCGTTGCAGTTCATTGGATGTTCAATCATGGACGCTAAAGCTGCGATCGACAAATAATGTCTTTACATCCGGCGGGGATGGATGCGGGAGCGGCGAGTGAGCAGCATTATGGGTGACGATGTGCGAACGGCGGTGGCGTGGCGGTGCTGACGGCGGCATTCCTCTGGATCATGGTCGCCCCCGCGGCCGATGTGGCATCGCCTGCTCCCGTTCCCGAGGCGTTGACGCCCGCCGTCGTCCCCCTGGCGCCCGACTCCCCGCTCTCCTTCTGGCAGGTGGTGATCGAACAGCAGATGATCATCCGCGTGCCTGCGCAGCGGTCGCAGCTCAACAATTTCGCCGCCCCGCCGCCGCCCCGCGTCGCCGACGTCCCCATTGTATGGAAAGAAAAAAAAGCTCCGAAATGCGTTGCCATGCGCAACATCGTCGGATTGGATGCGGTGCAGCGCGACAGCATCGACCTGATCACGCGGCAGAAACAGCGGTTGCGGGCACAGCTCAATCGCGGGTGCCGCGCGCTCGATTTTTATGCGGGCTTTTACATGCAGGGGAGCAAGGACGGAAAGCTTTGTGAAGATCGAGACGAAATCCACGCGCGCACGGGCGCGAAGTGCGAGGTTGACAAGTTTCGGCTGCTGGTTCCGGTGCGCGACGGCGATTGAGCGTCTTTTTCACCGGCATTTCTTGACTTTTCCTGCTTCTTTGCCCAATGGCCGCGGCAGCGCTTGCCTGCGTGGGCGGCTGGGCGCACCCTTATCTTCCGGACATGATGCCACATGAAATTTGCCGACCTCGGCCTTTCCGACGAACTTTTGCGCGCGATCGACGAGTCGGGCTATAGCGAACCGACTGCAATCCAGGCGGGCGCCATCCCCTCTGTCCTGATGATGCGCGACATGATCGGCATTGCACAGACGGGAACGGGGAAAACCGCCTCCTTTGTGCTGCCGATGATCGACATATTGGCGCACGGCCGCGCCCGCGCGTTGATGCCGCGTTCGCTGATCCTCGAGCCGACGCGCGAACTGGCGGCGCAGGTCGCCGAAAACTTCGAAAAATACGGCAAGTATCACAAGCTGTCGATGGCGCTGCTGATCGGCGGCGTGCAGATGGGCGACCAGATCAAGGCGCTCGAAAAAGGTGTCGATGTGCTGATCGCGACGCCGGGGCGGCTGATGGACCTGTTCGAGCGCGGCAAGATCTTGCTCACCGGCTGCAACCTGCTGGTGATCGACGAGGCCGACCGGATGCTCGACATGGGGTTCATTCCCGACATCGAGAATATCTGCACCAAGCTGCCTGCCAATCGCCAGACCCTGCTGTTCTCGGCGACGATGCCGCCGCCGATCAAGAAGCTGGCCGACAAGTTCCTGTCGAACCCCAAGACGATCGAGGTCGCGCGCCCCGCGAGCCGTAACGAGAATATCGAGCAGTTCGTGGTCAAGACGTCCGAACGCGGCAAGCGCGATACGCTGCGCGGGCTGATCGAGGCCGAGGATCTGTCGACCGCGATCGTCTTTTGCAACCGCAAGACCACCGTGCGCGAGCTGGCGAAATCGCTCCAGCGCTCCGGCTACAGGGCCGGCGAGATCCATGGCGACATGGACCAGTCGAGCCGCATCGCCGAACTCGACCGGTTCAAGGCGGGAACGATCAACATATTGGTGGCGTCGGACGTCGCGGCGCGCGGGCTCGACGTCAAGGGCGTCAGCCATGTGTTCAACTTCGACGCGCCCTGGCATCCCGACGATTATGTCCACCGCATCGGCCGCACCGGCCGCGCGGGGGCACAAGGGCGTGCTTTCACATTGGTGACGCCGTCGGATGACGAGGCGATCGACAATATCCAGAAGCTGACCGGTTACAATATCCCCGTCCACGGGACCGCCACGGCCGACGCCGCCCCGGCGAAGGACGAGCCGCGCGAGGAGCGCGAACCGCGCCGCGAAAGCCGTCCGGCCCGTGGTGGACGCGGTCGTGCCAAGCCTGCCGACCCGGACGCGAAACGCGCGGACGACAAGCGCAACGAAGCTCCCAGGAAAAAGGACGCGGGCCGCAAGCCGCCGCCCGCCGCGCGGCAGGACGACGATGGCTCCGACGACGGCTGGAATGGCCCGATGCCGGGTTTCCTGTCGGTTGGGTTCGGGAGCTGAGCAAAAGCTCTACTGAAGTGCTGGACCTGCCCAGAACACGGCTCTGGGGTTGGGGCGGCGGTCTTCCACCTTCGTCTTTCCCGCGAAAGCGGGAATGACGATGTTTTCAAGCTTGCGGAATGTTTTCTTTCCGCGCTCTCGCCCTAGGCTGTAGTGACAATTTAGGGATTCCCAACTGACGCGAGTTCTGATTCAACACTGGCTTTTGGAGGCTGGTGTGGAAGGCGAGGTTCTCAGGGACGATCAGTGGGAGCGGCTTCGGGAGTTTGTGCCTGGTGGCCGCAAGGGCAAGCGCGGACCGCGCAGCGATGGTCGGCGGTTTCTGGATGCTTTGCTGTGGCTGGCGCATTCGGGTGGGCGGTGGCGTGATCTGCCCGAGCGATTTGGCCCCTACCAGACTGTAAAGCGGCGCTATTATCGTTGGATCGAACAGGGGGTGATCGACCGGATATTCGCAGCCGTGTCCGATGACCCCGACATCGAATGGCTGGCGATCGACGCCACCGTAATCCGTGCCCAAGCCCAGGCCGCCGGGGCCAGGGTAAAAAGGGGGGCGTTCAAGCCCAGGCTCTGGGCCGCTCAAGAGGCGGGTTCGGGACCAAGATCCACGCTGTAGTCGATGCTCTCGGCCTGCCGGTGCGCTTCATGCTCGGCCCCGGCCAGCAGAACGATATGGCCCCGGCCTGCGACCTGATCCGCGGCCTGAAGGCCGAACACGTGCTGGCCGACCGCGCCTACGACGCCGATAGCCTGTGCGATCTCATCACCGAACAAGGCGGCGAACCGGTCATTCCGCCCCGCCGCCACCGCAAGGTCCAGCGCAGTTACGACCGCATCGCATACAAACAGCGCTGGGGCATCGAGGGCTTCTTCGCCAAACTCAAGCAATGGCGACGCATCGCCACCCGCCATGACAAACTCGCCGCAAACTTCCTTGGCTTCATCAAACTCGCAAGCATAATGTTGTGGCTCAAATGATTAAATTGTCACTACAGCCTAGATGTTTGGTCCCAGCATGTGATGGTGTAGACTTGTCGCCGTTGCAGCGGAGGGAGCTATGGGACAGATTTTACACGGGAGCGCCAAGACCACGCACGCCATTCGAGGCGAGCTACAGCGATCGCAAGCTTCGGTCGCGAGCCTCGCGAGGAAGTACGGGATCAACGAGAAGACCGTCTTGAAGTGGCGCCATCGGCAGTCTGTGGACGACATGCCGATGGGGCCGAAGGAGCGCCGCAGCACCGTCCTCTCGCCTATGGAAGAAGCTGCCATCGTGGCGTTGCGGGTTCAGGCGCGGTTGCCGCTCGACGACGTCTACATCGCGCTAAAGGACGTGATCCCGCAGTTGACGCGCTCGTCGCTGCATCGCTGCCTGCAACGGCATGGCATCAGCCGCCTGCCCAAAGCGGACCGCGAGAAGCCGAAGAAGTTCAAGGATTATGAGATCGGCTACTTCCACATCGACATCGCCGAGCTACGCTATGAGGGCGGCAAGGCCTTCCTCTATGTGGCGGTGGACCGCACCTCGAAGCTGGTCTTCGCCCGCATCTATCGCAAGGCCACAAAGCTTGCCGCCGCAGCTTTCCTCAAGGTGCTGGTCAAGACCGTGCCTTACAGGATCCACACCGTGCTGACCGACAATGGCGTCCAGTTCGTCCAGCCCCAGCGCGGCCAGAGCCGGCAATGGCTGATCCACATCTTCGAGCGGGTCTGCCTCGAAAACGGCATCGAGCATCGGCTGACCAAGCCCTACCACCCATGGACCAATGGTCAAGCCGAGCGGATGGTCCGAACCATCAAGGAAGCGACCGTCAAATCCTTCCATTATGCCTCGATCCAGGAACTGCGACGACACGTCAGCGACTGGCTGATCGCCTACAACTTCGCCAAGCAGCTCAAGGCTCTCAAGTTCAGGACACCATATGAAGCCATCGAGGAACTCTGGAAATCAAAGCCCGATGTCTTTATCGTCAAACCCAACCATCACATGCTGGGACCAAACACCTAGACCCGCACCAGCATCTTGCCGATATTCTCACCCGAAAAGAGGCCGAGGAAGGCCTCTGGCGCTGCTTCGATCCCCTCATGTACCGTCTCGCGGATCGTCACCGCGCCGCTTGCGATCAGGCCGCTCATGTCGGCGTAGAATTCTTCCATGCAATCGATGAACTGGTCGGTGTAGATGAAACCCTCCATGCGGATGCGCGCGGGAATGGTGCGGATGAGATATTTCATTTCCTGCGGCTTTGCGTCGTTATAGACGTCGATCATTCCGCAGATGGCGAAACGCGCAAAATCATTCGCGGTCGCAAAAGCGGCGTCGAGATGTTCGCCGCCGACATTGTCGAAATAGACGTCGATGCCGGGTTTGCCGAGGCGTTCGAGCGCGGCGGCGAGCTGGGGCAGGACCGGCGCCGCCTTGTAATCGATCGCGGCATCGGCGCCGAGTTCGGTCACCCAGGCGCATTTTTCGGCGCCACCGGCCGAGCCGATCACGGTCATCTCGCGCGCCTTGGCGATCTGGACCACCGCCGATCCGACCGCGCCCGCGGAGGCCGAAACGAAAACGGTATCGCCGGGTTTCGCCGCAGCGACGCGCAGCAGTCCGATCCACGCGGTGCCGCCGGTGAGGCCCATATTGTGCAGGAAGGTCTGCGGTGGCAGCCCCGCGTCGAGCAGGGCGGTCGGCAGCTTGTTCGGCATCATGTCGAGGCCGATCACGCCGCCCTCGCGCCAGCCGCCCATGTGGAGGACGAGGTCGCCGGGGGCGAAGCCCTCCATCCGGCTTTCGAGAACTTTGCCGATCGCGCCGCCCGTCATCGGCTGGTCGAGCTGGAAACTCGCGGCATAGCTTTTGGCGTCGTTCATCCGCCCGCGCATATAGGGATCAACCGAGAGCCAGAGGTTGCGCACGCGGAGCTGATCTTTGTCGAGCGGCGTGTCGGGCAGGTCGCGGAGCGCGAAATTGTCGATCGTCGGCAGCCCCTGCGGACGACTGGTCAGATGCCAGGCTTTCATCGGAATCCCCCCCCATTCCTCGAAAAAACTTCGTGGCGACGACAAAGGTCAGAAAAGCCGTTGCCACTGCCGGGCAGTGCCGTTAAGACGCCGCCCGTCGCGGGGCCGTAGCTCAGATGGGAGAGCGCTGCAATCGCACTGCAGAGGTCAGGGGTTCGATTCCCCTCGGCTCCACCAGCGACCCTTTCGCGTCATTTCGAAACATCCGGTCGCTTTGTCCCGACGCAGGTTGATCGCTGCGGAGCGGCGAGGCAATTTTGAACGCGCGCATACCCGCGCTCAATTGCGTGGCAATCAGCCAGTCGACAGGAAGGTGCGGTTTGTTAAAGAAGGGGTGCCGAGGGACGTGGATGCGGCGACATTCGGGAATCCGGACGTCGGGAACGGCGGTGATGCTTCTGGCGCTTGCCGCCTGCGCCGGCGGCGGTTACCGCCCGGTGGCCGACACGCCCGTACGGATCGGGCCGGCCTATACGATCCGTGGCGCCACCTATGTTCCTGCCGCCGCGCCCGACTATGACGCGGTGGGTTATGCGAGCTGGTACGGAAGCGAGTCGGGCGACCGGACGGCGAACGGTGAGCGGTTCCGTCCCGACTGGATCACTGCCGCGCACACAACCCTGCCGCTGCCAACCTATGTCGAGGTGACCGCGCTCGATACCGGGCGGCGGATCATCGTGCGCGTCAACGACCGCGGCCCCTTCGCGGGGCGCGGGCGGATCATCGACCTGTCGCGCGGCGCCGCCGAGGCGCTGGGGTTGCGGGCGCAGGGTCATGCGCCGGTGCGCGTGCGCCGCGTCGAGCCGTCGGAAAAGGACCGCAAGCGGCTGCGCGAGGGCAAGGCCGCTGCGGCGCTGGCGCCCGTGCCTGCGGACGAATTGCAGCGGCTGCGCGCGCGGCTCCGTTAGAGTGGGCGCAGGAGCGTGAGTTTCGCCTTGCCGACTCTGCGTTCGGCGTCGATCTCGAAACCCGCGATCTCGACCGACTCGCGCTCGCCCGTCTCGATCGAAATCCAGCTGTCGGGCGCGATCCAGCCGAGGCGGGCGAGTTTGTCGAGCGCGACGCTGCCCGCGCCAGTGGCATAGGGCGCGTCGATGAGCAGCAGGTCAAATGTTCGCAGCGCGCGGCCGAGCGCGAGCACCGATCCGGCCCGGACATCGGCGCGTGGGCCTGCGCCGAGGGCGGCGAGGTTTTTGCGGAGGGCATCGAGTGCTTCGCGGTCCTGTTCGGCAAACAGGCATTGCTCGGCGCCGCGCGACAGCGCCTCGATCCCCAACGCGCCCGACCCCGCGAAAAGGTCGGCGACATAAAGCCCCTCGAAGCTGCCGAGGCGGCTGGTCAGCATCGAGAAGAGCGTTTCGCGTGTGCGGTCGGCGGTCGGGCGGGTGGCGTCGTTTCTGGGCGCGAGCAGCTTGCGACCGCGCCATTCGCCGGCGATGACCCTCATTTGGCCAGTTGCCGCCGGAACTTGAACAATTCGTCGCGCGGCACGACCTCGACCGCGCCCATGTCGAGTCCGGCGAGGGTAAACTCGCCATAGCGGGTGCGGATCAGGCGGCTGACCTGCAACCCCAGATGTTCGAGCACGCGGCGCACTTCGCGGTTCTTGCCTTCGGTCAGCGTCATTTCGATCCACTGGTTGCGCCCGGTGCGGCGTTCGAGATTGGCGTCGATTTTCCCATAGCGAATCCCGTCGATCTCGATCCCCATCACCAGCTCCTCGAGCTGCGCCTGGCTGATGTCGCCAAAGGCACGGGCGCGGTAGGTGCGCTCGACCCCGCTCGCGGGCAGTTCGAGTTGACGCTTGAACGCGCCGTCGTTGGTGAGCAGCAGCAACCCCTCGGTATTATAGTCGAGCCGGCCGACCGGCATCAGCCGCGGCAATCCCTTGGGCAGCACGTCATAGATCGTCTTGCGGCCCTTGGGGTCGCGCGCCGCCGTGAGGCAGCCCGCCGGCTTGTGGAAGCGATAGAGGCGCGTCGAAACCGGTTTGGCGACCGGATTGCCGTCGACCGTCAGCCCTTCAAGCGACGCGAGGAGCGGCGCGGGCTGGGTGACGACTTCGCCGTTGAGCGCGATCCGGCCTTCCTCGATCATCCGCTCGACATCGCGGCGCGAGCCGACCCCGGCGCGCGCGAGCAGCTTGGCGATGCGCTGCGGCCCGTCCTCGCGTTCAGTGTCGGCGGGAAGCTTGCGCGGCGGCGCGTCGGCACGCGCGGCGCGGCGGCCGCGCGGGGCCGCTGCGGCAGAGCGGTCGGCGCCGGGGCGCGGGGCGGAGCGGGGCGGACGGCGGGTCGTCATCGGAACGGATGCGGCTTTCTTGTCGTTATGCGGGAAAATACTGTGGCGTCGTGGCCACGCTCATAGCCGGAAAAGTGTCGCTTCGTCGATGGCAAGCAGAAGCGATATTGCACGACGCGGCGGAGCGAGCCATGGCGCATCGAAAGGGAGATTGCATGCTCTTTGGTCCGCGTCCTTCCTGCATCAAGCGGCTGCTGGTCATCGAGGATGACCCGCTGACGGCGTTCGACAATGAGCATACGCTGAAGCACGCGGGCTATGACGTCGTCGCGACGGTCGATTCGGGCGAGGCGGCGGTGCGTTTTATCGCGGCGGAACAGATCGATGCGCTGGTGCTCGACCTCGGCCTCGCTGGCGATATGACCGGGCGCGACGTCGCGCGGCTGGCGCGCGACCGCGGCATCGCCGTGCTGCTGGTCACCGGTCGATGCCCCGAGGACGCAAGCGACATCGCCATGGCCTGCCTCGACAAGCCGCACAGCCCGTCGGCGCTGGTCGCCGCGCTGAAGGCGCTCGAAACGATGATCTGCAAGAATCGGGCGCCGCGCAAGGTCGCGGGCCTGACGACCTGGTGGCGCCCCGCCGCGGCCTGAGCACGGCAGACCGGTGGGCGGGTCAATTACCCGCTTCCAATTTGGCAGGGAGGCTTTAGGCCCGTGACCTGGGTGCTGCGCCGGTCCTCGGCCGCGCCGGGGAGACGAACGATTTGCCGCAGGATGTGACAACGGCGCCGCCGCAAGACTGGTGGCACAGCTTCCGCCCCTATCTGGAGCGTGCGCCGCTCGCGGCGTTGCTGCTCGGCATATCATCCGGTTTTCCCTACGCCATGATCGGCGCGACGCTCACGACGCGGCTGTCGCAGGACGGATTCCAGAAATCTTCGATCACCGCCTTTTCACTCGCTTTCCTCGTCTATAATTTCAAACCGCTCTGGGCGTGGCTTGTCGACGCGGTGCGCCTGCCGGGCGCGCGGTTCGTCGGCCAGCGCGTCAGCTGGATGATCCTTGCCGCCGCGCTTGTGATATTGGCGGTCGCAAACCTCGCGATGGTCGACCCCGCGCGTGTCGGCCAGTCGCCCGTCGGGCAGATGATGATCTGGCTCGGCCTCGGCCGCGAGGGCGAATTTGCTGCCCTTTTCGAAATGGCGATGGGGGCGGTGCTCGTCGGACTCGCCGGCGCGACGTTCGACATCGTGATCGACGCCTATCGGATCGAGATATTGAAGCCCGAACAGCTTGGCGTCGGGTCGGGCATGTCGCAATATGGTTGGCGCATCGGATCGGCGGGGGCGGGCGCCATCGCGCTGTTCGTGGCGGCACGCCAAGGCTGGGAAGCGGCGTATCTGGTTTGCGCGCTGCTCGCGCTACCGGCGGTGCTTGCGGCTCTGTGGGTCGGCGAGCCCGAGCGCCACCGCGAGGCGGTGCAGCGCGAGGGACGACCGGGCATCATCGCGGGTATCGTCGGCCCCTTCGCCGAATTTTTCAGCCGCCACGGCGCGTGGCTGGTGCTGCTGTTTATCCTGCTCCACAAAATCGGCGACACGCTCGCCAATCTGACGCTAAGGCTGCTGCTCGACGATCTGGGGTTCAGCAATGACGAGATTGCCATTTATGACGTCGGGATCGGCTTCTGGGCCTATCTGATCGGCATTTTTATCGGCGGCGCTCTCTATGCGCGGCTCGGCATGAAGAAATCGGTGCTGCTCAGCCTCATCCTGATGGCGATCAGCAATTTCAGCTTCGCGCTGCTCGCCGCCGCCGGGCACAGCAATTGGGGTCTCGCAGGCGCTATCGCGTTCGAAAATATCGCCAGCGGGATCGGGGGCGTTGTCGTCGTCGCCTATTTCTCGGCGCTATGCGACCTTCGCTTTACCGCCGCCCATTATGCACTCATCAGTTCGGCGGCCAGTATCGTCGGTCGCTTTCTGACCGGCACGACAGCGGGCGCGATGATGGATGCGTTCGGCAATGTGACTTTCTATCTGCTCACCGTGGCGGCGGCTTTGCCGGGCATCATCCTTTTCTGGCTGATGATGCGCAGCGGGCTGGTCGACCTGTCGGTGGGCACGGCGGGCAGGGCAGGAAGCGCTGCGAAAGAGCCGGCCGCCTGATGATTCATTCGGGCACCTCGCCATTCGCGGCAAGGACTTCGCCCGCGAGATAGAGCGAGCCGCAGATGAGGACGTCGCCGCGCGCGTCCGCAAGCTGGCGCAGCGCGGTCGGCACATTGTCGCACGGGCGGGCATCGACAATGCCAAGCCCGTCCTGCACCCACCAGCACAGATCCTTGGGGTCATGATGCTCGTGGCCCGGGATCGGAACCGCGCTGAACGAGGCAATGCGGTCCGCGAAGGGACGCAGGAACCCCATCGCATTCTTGTTCGCGAGCAGGCCGCAGACGATGTGGAGCGGCGCCACGCCTTCCAGCGCGCGGGAAAGGGCGATGCCCGCGTCGGGGTTGTGACCGCCGTCGAGCCAGACGGCGGTGCCCTGTGGCAGCAGGTCGGTCAGCGGCCCTGCGCCGAGCCGCTGCATTCGGGCGGGCCAGGTCGCATGCGTCATGGCGGCGGCGAAAGCGGCCTGGTCGATGCGGACGGCGTCCTGATGGCGGAGCATCGCGACTGCGAGCGCGGCATTGTCGGCCTGATGCGCGCCGGCCATTGCGGGCAGGGGCAGGTCGAGGGCGCCGCGCGCGTCGCGATAGGCAAGGCACCCGTCGGCGATGGCGGCATCCCATGCCGCGCCGCGTTCGATGAGCGGGGCGCCGACGGCGGCGGCGCGCGCGGCGATCACCGCGCGCATCGACGCCGGATAGGCCTGTGTCACCAGCGGTGCGCCCGGCTTGGCGATTCCGACCTTTTCAAAGGCGATGCGGTCGTGCGGCGGCGCGGGCACATCGGCCTCGGGCGCGAGCAGGAACGCCTCATGGTCGATGCCGAGCGAGGCGATGCCGCAGACGGTCGGTGCGGCGATGATGTTCGTCGCGTCGAGCCGCCCGCCCAGCCCGACCTCGACGATGCAGGCGTCGGCGGGCGTGCGCGCAAAGGCGAGGAAGGCGGAGGCGGTCGTGACCTCGAAAAAGCTCGCTTGCAGGTCTTCTGCGACGTCGAGCACTTCGGCGAGCAGCGCGGCGAGCAGCGCGTCGTCGATCAGCGCTCCGGCAAGACGGATGCGCTCGTTGAAGCGGACGAGGTGCGGGCTGGAGTAAACATGTGCGGTCAGGCCCTGCGCCTCGATTGCGGCGCGCAGGAAGGCGCAGGTCGAACCCTTGCCGTTGGTTCCCGCGACGTGGAAGACGGGCGGCAGCCGGTGCTGCGGATCGCCGAGGCGGTGGCAAAGCTCGGTGATGCGTTCGAGGCCGAGGATGTCGCGCCCCGGCGACAGCGCGGCGAGGCGGTCGAGCTGGGCCTGGACGGCGGGGTCGGTGCTGTGCGCGTGGTCGGGCATGGATTCTCCCTCTCCCCTTCAGGGGAGAGGGCCGGGGAGAGGGGGCGTCTCCGAAAGACCGGCCTTGATCAACATTCGAGAGAGTCCCCCTCTCCCTAACCCTCTCCCCTGAAGGGGATAGGGAAGTTAAGCCGCCTTCTCCGGCGCCAGATAGCCGATCAGCCTGCCCAGCGTCTCCGGCAAATCCTTGCGATGCACGACCATGTCGATCATCCCGTGGTCGAGCAGATATTCGGCGCGCTGGAAGCCTTCGGGCAGCTTTTCGCGGATCGTATTCTCGATCACGCGCTGGCCCGCGAAGCCGATCAGCGCCTTTGGCTCGGCGATCTGCACATCGCCGAGCATCGCATAGCTGGCGGTGACGCCGCCGGTCGTCGGATCGGTGAGCAGCACGATATAGGGCAGACCCGCGCGGCGCAGGCGGGCGAGCGCGACCGTCGCGCGCGGCATCTGCATCAGCGACAGAGTGCCTTCCTGCATCCGTGCGCCGCCCGCGGCGGTGATCGCGATATAGGGAACGCCGCGCCGGATCGCGTCCTCAACGCCCGCGACGAAGGCTTCGCCCACGGCAACGCCCATCGAACCGCCCATGAAGGCGAAATCCTGGACGCCGATCACGACGCCCTGGCCCGAAATGCGGCCAAAGGCGTTCTGATAGGCGTCGCGGTCGCCGGTCTGCGCGCGCGCCGCCTTGATGCGGTCGACATATTTTTTGGTGTCGCGGAACTTGAGCGGATCCTCAGGCGCCGCGGGGGCGGCGATCATTTCGTGCAGCCCGCCGTCGAACAGCTGCGCAAAGCGTTCCTTCGCGCCGATACGGTCGTGATGGTCGCAGCGCGGGCAGACGTTGAGATTATCCTCCCATTCCTTGACGAACACCATCTGCTGGCACTGGCGGCATTTGTGCCACAGATTGTCGGCGGTATCGCGCTTGGCGGTGAAGGGCAGGGCGTTGCGAACGCGGTCGAGCCAGCTCATGCGGCGATCTCCTTGGCGCTATGAATAGCATCGGCGAGGGTGCGGGTGAAAGCCTCGACATGCGGGGCCGCGGCGTCGCCATGCGCGGCAATGATGTCGATGAAGGCCGATCCGACGACGACGCCGTCGGCGACGCGCGCGATCTGCGCCGCCTGATCGGGCGTGCGGACGCCGAAGCCGACGGCGACGGGCAGGTCGGTCGCGGCCTTGAGCCGCGCGACGGCCTCGTCAATGCTCGCCTGTGCGGCCTGTTGCTGGCCGGTGATGCCGGCGACCGAGACATAATAGAGGAAGCCGCCCGCGCCATCGAGGACGGTGGGCAGGCGCGCGGTGTCGGTCGTGGGCGTGGCAAGGCGGATGAGGTCGATGCCCATGGCGCGGAGCGCGGGGCCGAGTTCGGGGTCTTCCTCGGCGGGAACATCGACGCAGATGACGCCATCGACGCCGACCCTGGCGCATTCGGCCGCGAACCAGTCGCCCCCGCGGATCGTCATCGGATTGGCATAGCCCATCAGGACGAGCGGGGTGTCGGGGTGGCGCTGGCGGAAGGCGGCGGCGATGGCGAAGATGTCCGCGGTGGTCGTGCCCCTGGCGAGGCTGCGCAGGTTGGCGGCCTGGATCGCGGGGCCATCGGCCATCGGATCGGTGAAGGGCATGCCGAGCTCGATCACATCGGCACCCCCCGCGACGAGCGCGTCGAGGTTCGCGGCGGTGTCGCCGTCGCCGCCGGTTATGAAGGCGACGAGCGCGGGATGGGGTTTGGCGAAGGCGGCGGCGAAGCGGGTGCTCATTTCCCCTCTCCCCTTGGGGGAGAGGGTTGCGAAGACTTGCGAGCTTGCTCGCTAGTCGTAGCTGGGTGAGGGGTATGCGATCGCTGCGCAATCGCGCGAGCCAGAGGCTCGCTCACCCTCATCCAACTGCGCCTAGGCGGCTGCGCCGCCAAGGCTTCGTATCCTTCTCCCTTCAAGGGAGAAGGGTTTGCATGGGCGCTCACAGCTTCACCCCCAACGCATCCGCGACCGTTGCAATATCCTTGTCCCCCCGCCCCGAGCAATTGACGATGATGATCTTGTCCTTGCCCAGCGTCGGCGCGATGCGCTCTGCCGCAGCAATCGCGTGGGCGGACTCCAGCGCCGGGATAATGCCTTCGAGCCTGGTGAGCTTCTGGAAGCTTGCCAGCGCCTCGGCGTCGGTGACGGGCTCGTAGCGGACGCGGCCGATGTCGTGGAGCCAGCTATGTTCGGGGCCGATGCCCGGATAGTCGAGGCCTGCCGAGATGCTGTGCGCTTCGGTGATCTGGCCGTCCGCGTCCTGCAACAGATAGGTCTTGTTGCCGTGAAGGATGCCGGGTTTTCCGCCCGCGAGGCTCGCGGCGTGCTTGCCGTCCAGCCCTTCGCCCGCGGCTTCGACACCGACGATTTCGACGTCCGTGTCATCGAGGAAGGGGTGGAACAGCCCGATCGCGTTCGATCCGCCGCCGACCGGGGCGATCAGCATGTCGGGGAGGCGGCCCTCCGCCTCCAGTATCTGTTCGCGCGCTTCGTCGCCGATCACCGACTGGAAATCGCGGACGAGCTGCGGATAGGGGTGCGGCCCGGCGACGGTGCCGATGATGTAGAAAGTATCGTGTACATGTCCGACCCAGTGGCGCAGCGCCTCGTTCATCGCATCCTTCAGCGTCCTGGCGCCGCTTGTCACAGCGACGACTTCGGCGCCGAGCAGCTTCATGCGGAACACATTGGGCTGTTGCCGCGCGACATCGACCGCGCCCATGAAGATGGTGCAGGGCAGGCCGAAGAGCGCGGCGACGGTCGCGGTCGCAACGCCGTGCTGGCCCGCGCCGGTTTCGGCGATGATCTTGGTCTTGCCCATGCGCTTGGCGAGCAGGATCTGGCCGATGCAATTGTTGATCTTGTGCGCGCCGGTGTGGTTCAGATCCTCGCGCTTGAGGTAGATTTTCGCGCCGCCGAGGTCGTCGGTCAGCCGCTGCGCCAGCCACAGCGGGCTGGGGCGACCGACATAATGTTTCAGCAGATAATCGAACTCGGCCTTGAACGCCGGGTCGGCCTGTGCGGCGCGATAATGGCGTTCGAGGTCGAGGATCAGCGGCATCAGCGTTTCGGCGACATAGCGGCCGCCGAACCGGCCGAAATGGCCGCGATCATCAGGACCGGAGCGAAGGCTGTTGGGCAGGGTCGGGGCGTCGGTCATCGTCATATCCATCGGTTACGGGTGGGCATTCACTTGAAGAGCAGGTCTCAAGCGATCAGCGCCATCGTTTCCCGATGCGCAGGACGAGGGGTCGCAGCGTGGTCATCTGCCGACCGCTTTAAGGAAAGCGGCGATCTTGTCCATATCCTTGACGCCCGGCGCGCTTTCGACGCCCGACGAGACATCGACGAGCGGCGCGCCGGTTTCGGCAATCGCCTGGGCGACATTGGCGGGGGTCAGACCGCCTGCGATACCCCAATCCATTGTATGCCGGTGATTTTTCAGCAGCGACCAGTCGAAGCGCGTGCCGGTGCCCCCGGGCAGCGCGGCGGCGGGTGCGTCGAACAGGATGCGGTGGGCAATCCCGTGATATTTCTGCATCCGGGTCAGCGTTTCGGCGTCCTTGAGCCCGATCGCCTTCCAGATTTCGGCGGGGGTCAGCCGTTTGACCACTGTCAGCCATTCGGGGGTCTCGCTGCCGTGGAACTGGACGATGTCGGGGCGCACCATGCTAAGCGCCTCGCCGGTCAGTTGCTGCGAGGCGTTGACGAGCAGCAGCGCGACCTTGACGTGCGGACCCGCGCGCTTGCGGAGCTCGGCCGCGGTCCTGAGGTCGACGTGCCGCTGGCTTGGCTCATAATGCACAAGGCCGATGTGCGTCGCGCCGAGGCGGATGGCGGCATCGACGCTTTCAGGCGTGGTAAGGCCGCAGATTTTGACGAGAGGGGACATTGTTGGTCTCATTTGACGTCATTGCGAGCGGAGCGAAGCAATCTCCAGCTATTAGCGTAGCGCAATCTCGATAGCTGGAGATTGCTTCGTCGCCTTTGGCTCCTCGCAATGACGATGGCTATGGAAACGAACGGAAATGAATCAGAGCGTCGCTTCAATCTCGCGCGCCGCAAGGTCGGGGTCGGACGACTGGGTGATCGGGCGGCCGACGACGAGGATCGAGGCGCCGTCGGACATCGCCTGCGCGGGCGTGACGATGCGTTTCTGGTCGCCGATCCGGCCGTTTGCGGGGCGCACGCCGGGGACGACGAAGAAGCCGCCGGGCCACGCCTTGCGCGCCGATTTCACTTCCTGACCCGAACAGACAATGCCGTCGAGCCCGGCCTCACGCGCCAGCGCGGCAAGGCGTACGACCTGATCGTGCGGCGTGCCGGTGAGGCCGATGTCTTCAAGATCGGGCGCGTCGAGGCTGGTGAGCACGGTGACGGCGATCACTCTGGTATCCTTGCCCGCAACCGCTTTCGCTTCTTCGAGCATCGCGCGGCCGCCCGCGGCGTGAACCGTCAGGATCGCGGGTTCGAGCGGGCGCAGCGCCTGGATCGCCTTTGCCACCGTATTCGGAATGTCGTGCAGCTTCAGGTCGAGGAAGATCGGCAGGCCGAGCTTCGCCATTTCATGGACGCCATGATGGCCGTTGGCGCAGAAAAACTCGAGCCCCAGCTTCAGCCCGCCGACATGATGCCGCACCTTTTGCGCCAGCGTCAGAGCGGCGTCGAGATGCGGGGTGTCGATGGCGAGATAGATGGGCGAAGTCATGGCTTGTCCGGGGCGAAAAGGTCGGTGGGGGCAGGGGGAATGTCGTTGACCGGTGCCGTGGCCGAGGGCGCGGGCGCCGGTTCGACGGGGCGGTGCGCGAGCGCGCGCAGGTCGGCGGCCTGCCGCTCGATGGCGTCGAGGCGGCGTTTCAGCGACCAGCGTGTCGTGCGCAGCGCAATCCACATCGGCACCGCGCCGATCAGGAAGGCGGCGAGGATGACGACGGGCAGCTTGGTCTCCGCCTCCCAGCCCGGCCAGATCGTCACGGTGACAACCTGCCAGTTCGCCATCGCGAAGATGACCAGCACCGCGGTCAGCACCACCCAGATGATCGTTCGCAGGATGCCCACGTCGTCTTCTCCCTCGTCGGTCCGGCGCGGACAGTATGACAGATTGCGCGGCGATTCCACCCTGTCGCTAGGCGGCGCCGAACACCCGGTCGAAGATCGTGTCCACATGCTTCATATGATAGTCGAGGTCGAAAAGTTCCGTGAGTTGATCGGCCGACAGGCGCGCGGTGACGTCGGCGTCGGACTTGAGCAGTTCGAGCAGCGAGAGCTGGCCGTCGCTTTCCCATACTTTCATCGCGTTGCGCTGGACGAGCGCATAGCTGTCTTCGCGGCTGGCGCCCGCCTGCGTCAGCGCCAGCAGCACCCGCTGCGAATGAACGAGCCCGCCCATGCGATCGAGATTTTTCTGCATCCGGTCGGGATAGACGAGCAGCTTGTCGATGACCCCGGTGAGGCGCGCGAGCGCGAAGTCGAGCGTGATCGTCGCGTCGGGGCCGATGAAGCGTTCGACCGACGAATGGCTGATGTCGCGTTCGTGCCACAGCGCGACATTCTCCATCGCGGGCGTGACCGCGCTGCGCACCATGCGGGCAAGGCCGGTGAGGTTCTCGGTGAGCACGGGATTGCGCTTGTGCGGCATCGCCGACGAACCTTTCTGGCCCGGCGAAAAATACTCTTCTGCCTCCAGCACTTCGGTGCGCTGAAGGTGGCGCACCTCGACCGCAAGCCGCTCGATCGACGAGGCGATCACGCCGAGCACCGCGAAGAACATCGCGTGACGGTCGCGCGGGATCACCTGCGTCGAGACGGGCTCGATCGACAGGCCCAGCTTGGCGGCGACATGCGCTTCGACGCGCGGATCGATATTGGCGAAGGTGCCGACCGCGCCGGAAATGGCACAGGTCGCGATTTCGGCGCGCGCCGTCTGGAGCCGCGCCTTGCAACGCGAAAACTCGGCATAGGCTTCGGCCATCTTGAGCCCGAAGGTGACGGGCTCGGCGTGGATGCCGTGGCTGCGCCCGATCGTCGGGGTGAGCTTGTGCTCGAACGCGCGGCGCTTGATCGCGGCGAGCAGCGCCTCGAGGTCCGCGAGCAATATGTCGGCGGCCTGCGCCAGCTGGACCGCGAGGCAGGTGTCGAGCACGTCGGAGCTGGTCATGCCCTGGTGCATGAAGCGCGCTTCCTCGCCGACATTTTCGGCAACCCAGGTAAGGAAGGCGATGACGTCATGCTTGGTCACGGCCTCGATCGCGTCGATTGCAGCGACGTCGATCGCAGGCCTGGTCGCCCACCAGTCCCACAGCGCCTTTGCCGCCGATGGGGGCACGGTGCCGAGTTCGGCGAGCGCGTCGGTCGCGTGGGCTTCGATCTCGAACCAGATGGAGAAGCGATTCTCCGCCGACCAGATCGCCGTCATTTCCGGCCGTGCATAACGCGGAACCATTGAATTTCCTTCCTTTTCTGGCGCCTTGTCGCGGATTCCCGGCGGAACCGCGACGGGGCGCCCCCTAGCAGGGACGGGGCGTTTCGCCAAATGCCGCGGCGCCGCAACTTTGGCGAAAAGCGGCGGGTTGCTTTCGTGCCCCATCATCAAGGCGACGGGCCACAAACCATCAACGTCGCCGTCAGAGGAGAATGATCGTGCTGAAACAATTTCTTTTGATCGGCGCCGCCGCCGTCAGTATCCCGGCGCTGGCGCAGACGACCCAGCCGACCGGCGATTCCGCCAACCCGCCGACGACCATGGAACCGACCGCTCCCGCGCCCATGCCCGATACAACCGCTCCGGCTCCGGCTCCCGATGCCTCGACCCCGCCCGCCGCGAGCGAGGCGGCGCCTTCGGGAACGGCGGCCACCCCGGCGCAGATCGCGCAGATCGTCGACAGGGAGTTCCCAACCTATGACGGGGACGGCAATGGCGACCTCAACGAAGCCGAATTCGCCGCGTGGATGAAAAAGCTGCGCGCCGCGACCGATCCGAGTGCCGATCCCGAATCGGCTGCGGTGAAGGCGTGGATCGGACAGGCCCACGCCGCCGCCGACGCCGACAGGTCGGGCGCGGTGAGCAAGGCCGAACTCACCGCCTTCCTGTCGCGCGGCAACTAATTCCCTCGCGTGCCCGTGCTCACGCGCGAACGAGCAGCCGCCGGAGCGATCCGGCGGCTGCTTTGGGGTGCTGTCGAGCCGCTGCCGATCGTCCGGGCGCGATGATGTCCCCGGCATGGACCAGACCCGCGAGGCGCTTCTCCGAGCGGGCTTCAGAGCAGGCCGAGGGCGCGGAAGCTGCGGTAATCCGATCCGGCGACGATGATATGGTCGTGCAGCACGATACCCAGCCGCGTTCCGGCCTCGGCAATCTCGCGCGTGACTGCGATGTCCTGTCGGCTGGGTTCGGGGCTGCCGCTTGGGTGGTTGTGGACGATGATGATCGCCGAAGCGCCAAGTTCGAGCGCGCGCCGGATCACTTCGCGCACATAGATGGCCGACTGGTCTATCGACCCCTCGCTCGCGAGCTCGTCGCGGATCAACATGTTGCGCGAGTTGAGATAGAGGATCCGCACCCGCTCGACGTCGATCGGCCCCATATCGGCGCGTAGCCAGTCGAGCAATGCGTCCCAGCTCGACAGCAGCGGCTTGTCGCGAAACTCGCCTTTCAGAAGGCGCAGGCTGCTGGCCTGGACAATTTTGAGGGCGGCGATGCCGGTGTCGCCCAACCCGTCGACGCGGCGCAGCGATTCGGGGTCGGCGCTCACGAGCTGCGCCAGCGAACCGAACTCGCGCAGCAGCGCCTTGGCGAGCGGTTTGGTATCGCGGCGCGGAATGGCGAGCGCGAGGAGATATTCGACCAGTTCATAGTCGGCGAGACCGTCGGCGTCTTCGAGCAAGCGCGATCGCAGCCGTGCGCGATGCCCAACGTGGTCCGGTGTCTCGCTGTCCCCCATCGAGCCGGGAATAACCGCCTTGTCCGGTGCACTCAACGGCAATAGGACGACAAGATGGCAAAGCGGACCAGTTTGCTGGAGCGAAACGCGATTTCCGGCGTTGTTGTCCTGCGCGGGGTGGGGCCGAGGGACCATATGTCGTACGCCATGACGTCATTCGACGCCTTTTCGATCCGGCAGCAGGTGCCCGCCTTTTCACGAGCGATGACGTGACGGGGGGTGATTCGTCGACACGGCGTGGATGGCATCGCGGGAAACTGCTGTTCAGGAAGCGCTGGATGACAGCGGGTGCGGTGGCTGCGCTGGCGGCGGCAACATGGCTGGCGCGCGAGCCGATCGCGGACGAGTTCATTCGCAGCCAGCTTGAAAGCCGCGCCGTTCCCGCGCAATATCGCATCGACGCGATCGGTTTTCGCAGCGAAAGACTGTCGAACATCGTGATCGGCGATCCCGCACGCCCCGACCTGACCGCCGCAACGGTCGAGGTGCTGCTCGGCTATGGCCTGGCTGGCCCCTATGTGTCGGAGATCCGCGCCGAAGGCGTGCGCCTCCATGGTCGTTTTGTCGATGGCCGCCTGTCGTTCGGGGTGCTCGACAGGTTCCGCGACCCCGAAAGCACCGACCCCTTTGCCTTGCCCGACATGGCCGTGATCTTGCGCGACGCGCGCGCGCGTCGAGACGCCGTGGGGTGATGTCGGTGCGGCGCTGAACGGTTCGGGCAATCTGCGCGACAATTTTGCCGGCAGGCTCGCGCTCGTCGCTCCGGAGCTGTCTGCGGCGGGATGCAATGCGCGCGGGGTCAGCTTTTACGGCGATCTGCGCGTGCGCGACGTGCGCCCCACGCTGGTGGGGCCGCTGCGTGGGCAGTCGCTGGATTGTGGCGACGGGGCGCTGCGCGCCGAATCGCCCGCGATTGCGCTCGACCTGTCGCTCTCGGAGGATTTGCAGGCCTGGCGCGGCAGCGCCGACGCGGGCATGGCCTCGCTCGCGGCCGCTTCGCTCCGCGCCGACCGGCTCGGCGTGCTGGCGCGCTTCAATGGCAGCGCGGTGCAAACCAGAATCGACCTCGATGCCGAAATGGCGCGGCTGCGCGGCCCCGATTTCGCCGCGGACAAGCTGCGGCTGGCGGTGAAGGGTAGCGTCGGCAGCGCCGCGCCGCGGTTCGACGGGACGGTCGATTTCGCGAACGCCCGCCTGAGCCTGTCGGCGCGGCGCGCGATCGCCGGCAGTTTGCGCGGCGCCAGAGATACGCCGCTGGGTCCGCTCGCGGCGAAGGCGGCGGTGGCGGTCGAGCGCGCGCTGGCGAGCGTGAACGGCGGCGCTGCGTTCCAGCTCGCGGGCGAAGGGCCATTGGCGCGCATCGACCTGATCGCGCCGCGCCTGACCAGCGCGAGCGGCGCGCGCTTTGTCGGCAGTGCCGACAGCCGCATCGGCTATCTCTATGCCGCCGAGCGGCCCGCGTGGCTTGCTGCGGGCGAATGGCGTCTCGGTGGCGGCGACCTGCCTTCGGGGACGCTCAATCTCGACCGGCGCGCCGACGGCACGCTTCAGGGCGAAGCGCGATTGGCTGCGTATGAAGCCGGCGACAGCCGACTGGCGCTGGATCCGGTGCGCTTTTCGGGCGGTCCCGGCGGCGCTTTGCGCTTCGCCACGACGGCGCTGTTGTCAGGACCGCTTGGCGATGGCCGGGTTGAACGGCTGCGTGTGCCGCTCGCGGGGACGCTGGCGCCGACCGGTGCGTTCGCGCTCGATGGCGGGTGCCACCGCGTCGGCGCCGACCGGATCGAAGTCGGCGGCGTCCGGCTGGCGCGCAGTGTGCTCGACCTGTGCAGCCGTCCGGGCGCGCCCCTACTGAGCACCGGGCCGCAGGGGCTGCGCGGCGCGATTCGCGTACCGCGCATCGCATTCGCCGGAACGAGCGGCGAATCACCGCTTCGGATTGCGAGCGGTCCCGCGGCCATAGACCTGGCGACGCTGCGCTGGTCGCTCTCGGACGCCGATGTCCGGCTGGGCGAAGGTGAGAGCGTTACGCGCTTCACCGCCGAGCGTATCGCGGGACGCCCGGCGGGAGGGGCAATGGCGGGCGAGCTTTCGGGCGCAGCAGCAAAAATCGGTGCGGTTCCGCTCGACATGAGCGAGATCGCCGGGCAATGGCGCTGGGCGAATGGCGCGCTGACGCTGGATGGCGGCCTGACGCTGACCGATGCCGCGGCGCCCGATGCGCGCTTCTATCCGCTGGTCAGCCGCGATGCGGCGCTGCGCTTTGCCGATGGTGCGATCGAGGCGACCGCGGGCTTTGCCGAACGGACGACGGGGACCAGGATCCTCGACACCGTGATCCGTCACCGCTTCGCCGACGGTAGCGGCGCCGCCGACCTGACGATCGACGAACTGCGTTTCGACGAGGCCTTCCAGCCCGATCAGCTCACCTATCTCGCCAAGGGCGTCGTCGCCAATGTGCAGGGATCGGTCGTTGGTGACGGCCGGATCGAGTGGGGCGCCGCGGGCGTCACCAGTCGCGGCACCTTTGCTACCGCCGGCGCCGACCTTGCCGCCGCTTTTGGTCCGGTGAAAGGGCTCACTGCGACGCTCAGCTTCGACGACCTGATCGGCCTCCGCTCGGCGCCGCATCAGATTGCGCGGATCGATGAGGTCAACCCCGGCATCCCGGTGCGCGAAGGCGTGATCGAATATAGCTTGCTCGGTGACAATCGCGTGCGGATCGAGGGCGGCCGCTGGCCCTTTGCGGGCGGCGAACTGTTGCTCCATCCGACGACGCTGAACTTCGCCGCCGACCAGCCGCGACGGATGACCTTCGACGTCGTGGGCGTCGATGCGGCGGTGTTTCTGCAAAGCTTCGACTTCGAGAATATCAACGCAACGGGCAAGTTCGACGGTACGTTGCCGGTCGTGTTCGACGGGCTGGGTGGGCGGATCGTCGGCGGGCGGATCGACGCGCGCAAGGGCGGCGGTACGCTGGCCTATGTCGGCGAACTATCGAACCGCAATCTCGGCACGATCGCCAATTTTGCCTTTGGTGCGCTGCGCAGCCTGAAATATGACGATCTGACGATCGTGCTCAACGGGGATCTCGACGGCGAAATGGTGACCGATATCCGATTCGGCGGCGTAGGACAGGGGGAGGGCGCGACGCGCAATTTCCTGACCCGCCAGGTGGCCAAACTGCCGCTGGTCTTCAATGTGAAGATTACCGCGCCCTTCCGCCAGTTGCTTACATCTGCCAAGGGATTTTACGACCCGTCGTTGTTGATCGAACAGAATCTCCCCGCGCTGATGCGTGCGCAGGAAGAAGCCGAGGCCGCCGCGCGCCGCACCGCCGTTCCCGTTCAGCCCCCAGAAAGCGAGCCTGTGCAATGACATCGACCAAGACCGGAGCAAGGAGGCTGACCGTAACGTCGCGCTGTCTGGTGGTGATGGGGATGTCGACCCTTGCGGGCTGCGTCCAGATCGACACGCCCGACAAGCCGATCGAAATCAACCTGAATATCAACATCCGTCAGGAAGTGGTGTACAGGCTGGATGGCGATGCCAAGAAGCTCATCGAGCAGAATAGCGAGATATTCTGATGACAGGAAAGCTTATGATGCGTTTGAAAATGGGAAAGCCGACCGGTTGGGCGCTGGCCGCCGTTGCCGCGACCGCGGCGGTTGCGCTCGCCGTGCCGTCGGCGATGGCACAGCGCGACCCGGCCTATGCTGCGGCGCGCGCCGCGGGGCAGATCGGCGAACAGCCCGACGGCTATCTGGGTTTCGTCACCGCGCCGACGCCGGCGATCCGCGCGCTGGTGCAGGACATCAATATCAAGCGCAAGGCCGCCTATACCGAACGCGCCCAGGCGACGGGCAGCACGGTCGAGCAATTCGCCTTCACGAGCGGCTGCAACCTCATCGCGAGCACCAGGCCCGGCGAAAAATACCAGACGCCCGGCGGCGTGTGGAAGACGCGGGATGAAGGCCCGCCCGAGCGCGACGCCCGCTGCCCATAAGGATTTGACGCATAACGGGGCCCTGCGGGGCCCTCCAGATGCCGCCGCGCCCCTAAACGCGGCGGCATTTTTGTGGGCATAAGCAGAAGCATTGACTTAATGGGACGGCGTTCCTAAACGGGCCGCGCCTTAGGGGTACCCCGAATTTTCGGGCCTTTTTTCGCAGGCGGAATCGGGGCTTTCCGGTTTCGTTTCAGAAGGATGGCGAGGGAATGACGGGCAAGGGCAGCGATCCGGAACTTGGCTCGGAGGATTCGCGCCTGGTCTCGCTCGAAGAGCGATTGGACCGGGCCGAAGCCGCAGAGGCAAAACGGACCGCAGTGAACGCCGGACCGGAATCCGATGCCAATTACCGGCTCGGCAACCGGGTGCTGGCGGAGCTGCTGGGCGGATTGATCGGCGGCGGCTTGATCGGCTGGCTGATCGACCGGTTCGCTGGCACCGAACCCTGGGGGCTGTTGGGCATGTTGTTCATGGGGATCGTCGTGGCGTTCCGGAACATCATCCGCCTGACAACAACGCCCCGCAAATAGCGGGACGCAAAGGACATTAT
Source organism: Sphingopyxis alaskensis RB2256 (assembly GCF_000013985.1). GTDB lineage: Bacteria > Pseudomonadota > Alphaproteobacteria > Sphingomonadales > Sphingomonadaceae > Sphingopyxis > Sphingopyxis alaskensis. Next base: position 1,107,657 of record NC_008048.1, read on the forward strand.
TGGCGGGACGGCCGGACGCGCCGCCCCGCATTGCGCGTGGAGTGAAGAGTGGCGGCGGAATCCGGCAAGATCGACCCGATGCACCAGTTCGAGGTGACCCCGCTCGGCGGCGGTTTCAACCTTGGCGGGCAAGAGGTTCTATTCACCAACAGCGCGCTTTGGATGGTCGTTGCCGCGATCACGCTCGGCCTGTTCATGTGGGGCGGGATGCGCCGCCAGCTCGTCCCGGGCCGCTGGCAGGTCGCGGTCGAAGGCTTCACCGGCTTCATTTCGAGCATGATGATGGCGAATATCGGCACCGAAGGCCGCAAATATACGCCCTATGTCTTTTCGCTCTTCATGTTCATCCTCTTCTGCAACCTGCTCGGCATGTTGCCGCTGGGTGTGCTGGGGCTGCATCCCTTCACCGTCACCAGCCATATTGCGATTACCGGCGTCCTCGCCCTGATCAGCTTCGCGATCGTCCTTGTCGTCGGTTTCTGGCGCCATGGCCTCCATTTCTTCTCGCTCTTCGTGCCGCACGGCACGCCGCTGCCGATGATCCCGATCATCGCGCCGATCGAGTTCGTGTCCTTCATGGTCCGACCGTTCAGCCTCGGTCTGCGTCTGTTCGTCGCGATGACGGCGGGCCACGTGTTGCTGAAGGTGCTTTCGGGCTTTGTCATCAACGGTTTCAACGCTGAAACCCTGTGGCTCGGTTCGATCGTGTCGGTGCTCAGTTTCACGTTGATGATCGGCATCAGCGCGCTCGAACTGCTGGTCGCCGGCATTCAGGCCTATGTTTTCGCCCTGTTGACCTCGCTTTATATCAATGACGCGGTCAACCTCCACTAATCCCGTTTATAACAAACGTTTATACCAAGGAGTTACGATAATGGACGCAGAAGCAGCAAAGCTGATCGGTGCCGGTCTCGCCGCGATCGGTGCCGGCATGGCCGCCATCGGCGTGGGTAATGTGTTCGGCAGCTTTCTCGAAAGCGCGCTGCGCAACCCGGCCGCCGCCGACGGTCAGCAGGGCCGCCTGTTCATCGGCTTCGCCGCTGCCGAACTTCTCGGCCTGCTGGCGTTCGTCGTCGCGATGATCCTGCTCTTCGTCGTCTGATTTCGACGATCGGTGATGCCGGACCTTCGGGACCGGCGTTGCCGACAGCAGCTTTTCAAGTTTTCAAGGTTCGCCTTCCATGCCCCAGATAGCCCAGCTCACCGCTGACAATTGGTATCTTGCCTCGCAGCTTTTCTGGCTGCTGGTCGTGTTCGCCGGCATTTACGTCGTAATCGGCCGCGGCATGTTGCCGAAGATCGAGGCGACGGTGGACGCGCGCGACCGCAAGGTTGCCGACGATCTGGCGGCGGCAAAAGCGGCGCATGCCGCTGCCGACAAGCTGGAGGAAAGTTATCGCCAGCAGGGCGAGGCAAGCCGCGCCGCCGCGCAGAAGGCGGTGGCCGAAGCCAGGGACAAGGCCGCGAAGGACGCCGAAAAGCGTTTGGCCCGGATCGATGCCGAACTCGCCGCCAAATTGTCGGCGGCCGAGGCTGACATCGCGGCAGCGCGCTCGTCGGCGATGGCGGAAATCGAATCAGTCGCAGCCGAAGCAGCGGGCGAACTCGTAGCCAAGCTGTCGGGCGTGAAAGTTGCTGCGGCGGATGCCAAGGCGGCAGTTAAGGCGGTGCTTCATGGCTGATTTCACCCTGATCCTTGCCGAAGGCGTTGTCGAACCGACGGCCTTCGGTCTCGACGCGACCGTATGGGTCTCGATCGCGATGCTCGTCTTTCTGGGCATTCTGGTCTGGAAGGGCGTGCCCGGCGCGATCGCCGCGATGCTCGACAAGCGTATTGCCGAGATTTCGAAGCAACTGGGTGAAGCCGAACAGCTGCGCCTCGACGCCGAATCGCTGAAGGCGGAATATGAGGCGAAGCTTGCCGACGCGGCTAAAGAAGCCGACGAGATGCGCGCGCGCGCTGACGCCGAGGCCCAAGCGCTGGTCGCCAAGGCCAAGGCCGATGCAACCGCGCTGATCGCACGCCGCAAGCAGATGGCCGAAGACCGTATTGCGGCCGCTGAAGCCAATGCGCTCGCCGAAGTCCGCGCGGCGGCCGTGAAGGCCGCGACCGAAGCGGCCGCGAAGCTGATCGCCGACAGGCATGACGTTGCCGCCGACAAGGCGCTGGTCGATCAGGCCATCGCGAGCATCGCCAAGGGGTGATCGCTCCGGCCTTGCCAAAAACAGAGCGCCCGCGGATTTCCGCGGGCGATTTGCCGTGGGCGGTTTCGCCGGGGTGTTATGGCTGGAAACGACCGATAGTTTCCTTTGCCGCCTTTCCCTAACCCGTTCGCATCGAGCGAAGTCGAGATGCCCCTCTGGCTAGGATTAGCGCCGATGGGTGTCTCGACTTCGCTCGACACGAACGGAAAGAGAGGAACGTCCGCACCCCACCCCAAAGCCGCCCAGTCAAAACCGGATCATGATCCGCCGTGCCAGCGCGGGCGAGATGCTGTGGACGAGCTGGAGCATTTTCACCATGCCGACATTGACTTCGCTTTTGCCGGTGCGGATGCCGTGGACGATTTCGGCGGCGCAGGCGTGTGCGCTCATTTTCTTGCCTCCACGGCCAGCCGTCATGTTCGTTTCGACGACGGGCGGCAGCGCTTCGATCACGCGGATATTGCTGTCCTTCAGCAGATGCCGGATCGCCTGCGTATAGCTGCGCAGCCCCGCCTTGGTCGCGCAATAGATCGCGCTTCCTGCGCGCGGCGCTATCGCGAGGCCGGAGGTGATATTGACGATCGCCGCCTCGGGCCGGGCGCGCAAGGTCGGGAGCAGGCGGGTGCAAAGCGCAACTGGTGCGTCGAGATTGGTGCGAATGCAATGACTGGCGCTTTCGAGCGTTTCGAGTCGATCGAGGTCATAATCGCTGCCGATCCCCGCATTGTTGACGAGCAACGCGAGCGGCTTGCCGACGACGCCGCCAACCACCGCGTCGATTCCTGCGGTTGTCGACAGGTCACCCGCGATGGTCCCGAATCCCAGCGCGGCCATCGCCTGCAACTTGTCCGGCGATCGCCCGGTGACGATCACATCGGCGCTCGCAGCCTGCAACTGCAGCGCGATCTCGCGGCCGATGCCATCGCTGCCGCCGGTGACGAGCGCGAGTATTCCGCGTAAGTTCATGCAACCCCTCCCATGGGCTTTTGCCGCGCACACTATGGCGGCTCGCCTCGCCTTCGCCTACATGCAATTCATGGTTCGCCCCAACGCTCCCGACCGGTTCAACGAGGAAAAGGCCACCTATGTCGTGCGCGGCGATGGCGAGGGGGGCGACAAACCCGATCTCGACCGCGGTGCCGAGGTGATTCGCAGCGTCGTGCGCAAATTGCCTGCGCGTCCGGGCGTTTACCGGATGCTCGATGCGCGCGGCGACGTGCTCTATGTGGGGAAGGCGCGCGCGCTCAGGAATCGCGTCACCAGTTATACCCAGGTCGCGCGCCTGCCGCAGCGATTGCAGCGGATGGTCGCACAGACGCGCGCGATGGAGATCGTCACGACGACGAGCGAAGCCGAAGCGCTGCTGCTCGAAGCGCAACTCATCAAACGGTATCGTCCGCCCTACAATGTGTTGCTGCGCGACGACAAAAGCTTTCCCTTCATCCTGCTGCGCACCGACCATGATTTCCCGCGGGTGCAGAAACACCGCGGCGCGCGGCGCGCCAAGGGGCGCTATTATGGGCCGTTTGCGAGCGCGGGGTCGGTCGCGCGCACGCTCAACGCGCTGCAAAAGACCTTCCTGCTGCGCAGCTGCACCGACAGCTTTTTCGCCAACCGCTCGCGCCCGTGTCTGCTTTACCAGATCCGCCGCTGCTCGGCGCCGTGCGTCGATCGCATCTCGAAGGAGGATTATGCCGGGCTGGTCAGCGACGCGCAGGACTTTCTGGAGGGCCGCTCGACCGCGGTGCAGAAACGCCTCGGCGAAGCGATGACCAGGGCGGCCGACGCGATGGATTTCGAGCAGGCGGCGGTGCTGCGCGACCGGCTGAAGGCGCTGACCTTCATCCAGGGCAGCCAGTCGGTCCACGCCGACGGGCTGGGCGATGCCGATGTTTTTGCGCTCGCGGCGAAGGGCGGGCAGCTGTGTATCGCCGGTTTCTTCATTCGCGGCGGGCAGAATTGGGGGCATCGCAGCTTCTTTCCGGCGCATGTCGCCGGCGTACCCGAGACGGAGGTCATGGCGAGCTTCCTGATGCAGTTTTACGAGGGCGTGCCGCCGCCGAAGCTGATCCTCGTCGACCGCGAGCCCGACGAGAGCGCGTTGCTGGCCGAGGCGCTGGGCGAGACGGCGGGGCGCAAGGTCGAGATCAGCGTGCCGCAGCGCGGCAACCGCAAGCGCCTGCTCGATCAGGCGGTGCGCAACGCGGGCGAGGAGCTCGACCGGCGGCTCGCCGAGAGCAGCAGCCAGGCGAAGCTGGGGCGCGAGCTGGCGGACCTGTTCGATCTGGAAAACCCGCCGCAGCGGATCGAGATTTACGACAACAGCCATATCCAGGGCACCAGCGCCCTGGGCGCAATGGTCGTCGCAGGGCCGGAGGGGTGGATGAAGGGCGCCTATCGCAAGTTCAACATCAAGCGCGCCGAGACGCAGCCCGGCGACGATTTCGCGATGATGCGCGAGGTATTCCAGCGTCGCTTCGCGCGCGCGATCGAGGAAGATCCCGAACGGACGAAGGGCGAATGGCCCGATCTGGTGCTGATCGACGGCGGCAAGGGGCAGGTGTCGGCGGTTGCGGCGGTTTTTTCCGAGCTGGGTATCGACGACCTCCCGTTCGTCGGCGTTGCGAAAGGCCCCGATCGCAATGCGGGACGCGAGACCTTTTACCTGCCCGACGGGCGCGAGTTCACGCTGCCGACCAACAATGCCGTGCTCTTCTATATCCAGCGGTTGCGCGACGAGGCGCACCGTTTTGCGATCGGCGCGCACCGCGCGAAACGCGCGAAGGCGATGGGAAGCTCGCCGCTCGACGAAGTGCCCGGCATCGGCCCGGCGCGCAAAAAGGCGCTGTTGATGCATTTCGGCACCACGCGCGCGATCAAGGGCGCGAGTCTGGAGGATTTGCAGAAGGCGCCGGGGGTGAGCGCGGCGGTGGCGCAGGCGGTGTATGATTTCTACAATCCGGGAGGGTGAGCATTTTTTCATCGTCATCCCGGCGAAGGCCGGGATCTCACCCTGTCGCCCGGACGCAACGGCGAGACCCTGGCCTTCGCCAGGGTGACGGAATAGGAGAATGTATATGAACTTCGCCGCCACCATGCCGCTTGCGGGCACGCTCGGCGTGACGATCGACGAGGCGAGCAGGGATCGCGTCGCGGGGAAGCTCCCCGTGCGCCCCGAAATCTGCACCGCGGGCAACATCGTCCATGGCGGCGCGATCATGGCGTTCGCCGATTGCCTTGGCGCGGTCGGAGCCTTCCTCACCTTGCCTGAAGGCGCGAGCGGCACGACGACGATCGAGAGCAAGACGAATTTCCTCGGCGGCGGGCCTGTCGGTTCGGTGCTGGCGGGGGAAGCGACCCCGGTGAAGATCGGCAAGCGCCTGTCGGTGTGGCAGACGCGCATTCGTACCGACGAGGGCGCCGACGTTGCGCTGGTGACGCAGACGCAGCTGGTGCTTTGGCCAGCCTGAGCGCCGACGCCATCGTCTGCGCGGTGCGCGCGCATGGCGAGCATGGCGCGATCCTGCGTGCGCTGACGCACGAGGCGGGGCTGGTCGCGGGCTATGTCCGCGGCGGGCGATCGCGGCGGCTGCGGCCCATATTGATGCCGGGCAACCGCGTTGCGCTGGAGCTGCGGTCGCGCACCGAAGAGCAGCTTGGCGGCGCGACGGTCGAGCTGCTGGAAAGCCGCGCGCCCTTGCTCGGCGAACCGTTGGCGGCGGCGGCGATCGACTGGGTGACCAGCCTGACGGTGGCCGTCCTGCCCGAAGGACAGCCCTTTCCGGCCCTTTACATTGCGCTGTCAGCGGTGCTGGAAGCGATCGGCGTTGCCCCATCGGCGCGGCAATGGGCGCTCGCGCTCGGCCGTTATGAACTGTTGCTGCTCGCCGAACTGGGGTTCGGCCTCGAAGACAAGCCCCGCGCGGCATCGAGTCCCTCCATGGCCGAAATGCTCGACTTCCTGTCGGTCACCGGGCATTTCATCGACCGCGACCTTCTCGACGGGCGCAATCGTGCCTTGGCGGGCGTAAGGCAAAGATTGATCGACCGGCTGGGTAGGGTGGTTGCCTGAACTCCTGCCCCTGTCTAGAGCGACACCGTCAGACCAAGGCCGCACGCCCGTTCCGTTTGTGCCGAGCTTGTCGAAGCACCGTCCCGTCACCGGACGGCGCCAGAAGAGAAGAGCGGCCCTTCGACATGTTCCGGGCGAACGGCCTTTTTTGGACGGGAAGGGTGAACTGTTGAATATCCTGTTGCTCGCTGGCGACGGCATCGGTCCGGAAATCATGGCGGAAGCCGAGAAGGTCATCGCGGCGCTCGCACTCCCCGTCGATCTGGATCGCGCGCTTGTGGGCGGTGCGGCCTGTGCGGCGACCGGCCATCCGCTGCCCGCGGAAACGCTGGCGAAGGCGAAGGCCGCCGATGCGATCCTGTTCGGTGCCGTTGGCGACCCGCGCTTCGACAATGTGGAGCGCCATTTGCGGCCCGAGCAGGCGATCCTTGGCCTGCGCGCCGAGCTTGGCCTGTTCGCCAACCTGCGCCCCGCAAAGCTGTTTTCCGGGCTGGAGGATAGTTCGGCGCTGCGCCCCGAAGTCGCGTCGGCGATCGACCTGCTGATCGTCCGCGAGCTTAATGGCGACGTCTATTTCGGCGAAAAAGGCACGCGCACGACCGCCAGCGGCGAACGGCAGGGCTATGACATCATGTCGTACAGCGAAAGCGAGGTGCGGCGCATCGCGCATGTCGCGTTCAAGGCGGCCGCTGGACGGAACAAGCGGCTCTGCTCGGTCGACAAGGCGAATGTGCTCGAAACCTCGCAGCTGTGGCGCGACGTCGTGATCGAAGTGGCCGCCGACTATCCCGACGTGGCGCTTGCCCACATGTATGTCGACAATGCCGCGATGCAGCTGGTACGCAATCCGGGGCAGTTCGATGTCGTCGTCACCGGCAATCTGTTCGGCGATATCCTTTCGGATCAGGCGTCGATGTGCGTCGGCTCGATCGGGCTGCTCGCGTCGGCGTCGCTGGGCGACGGCACGCGGGGGCTGTATGAGCCGATCCACGGCAGCGCGCCCGACATTGCGGGGAAGGGCATTGCCAATCCGCTGGCGATGATCTTGTCGCTTGCGATGCTGCTCCGCCATTCGGGGGGCGACGAGGCCAATGCGGCGCGGATCGAGGCAGCGGTGGCACAGATACTCGCCGACGGCTGCCGCGGCGCCGACCTGGGCGGAACGATGGGCACGGCGGCCTTGGGCGATGCGGTCGTGGCGGCTTTGAACGGATAGGGCAGATGAAAAAGACGACGGGTCTCGACCGGAACAAGACGAAGACGTGGCATCCCGCGACGCAGGCGGTGCGCGGCGGCACGTGGCGCAGCGAGCATGGCGAGACGTCGGAGGCGCTCTTCCTGACCTCGGGCTATACCTATGACAGTGCCGAGGAAGTGGCCGCCCGCTTTGCCGGCGAAGCGCAGGGCATGACCTATTCGCGGCTCCAGAATCCGACCGTGGCGATGCTGGAGGAACGCATCGCGCTGATGGAGGGGGCCGAGGCGTGCCGCACGCAGGCGACGGGCATGGCGGCGATGACCACCGCGCTGCTCTGCCAATTGTCGGCGGGCGACCATATCGTCGCGGCGAAGGCGGCGTTTGGCTCGTGCCGCTGGTTGATCGACCATCTCTGTCCGCGCTTCGGGATCGACACCACCGTCGTCGATGGCCGCGACAATGAGGCGTGGGAACGGGCCATCCAGACGAATACTAGGGTCTTTTTCTTTGAAACCCCGGCCAATCCGACGATGGATATTGTCGACATGCGGCATGTGTGCGCGCTGGCGAAGGCGCATGGAATCACCAGTGTCGTCGATAATGCCTTTGCGACGAGCGCGCTCCAGCGCCCGATGGATTTCGGCGCCGATGTCGTGGCCTATTCGGCGACCAAGCTGATGGAGGGGCAGGGGCGCGTGCTCGCGGGCGCGGTGTGTGGGACCGAAAAGTTCATCAACGAGGTGCTGCTGCCGTTTCAGCGCAACACGGGGCCGAACCTGTCGCCCTTCAACGCCTGGGTGGTGATGAAGGGACTGGAGACGCTCGACCTGCGCGCGCGGCGCCAGTCGGAAAACGCGCTGGCCGTCGGCAAGTTTGTCGAAAGCCGGGTGCCGCGCATCCTGCATCCCGGCCTTGCGAGCCATCCGCAGCATGATCTGGCGAAAAGCCAGATGGAGGCTTGCGGACCGATCTTTTCCTTCATTCTCGACGGGCGCGAACAGGCGATGGCATTTCTCAACGCGCTCGAACTGGTCGACATTTCCAACAATATCGGCGATTCGCGCAGCCTTTGTTGTCACCCCGCATCTACCACCCATTACAGTGTCAGCGCCGAGGCGCGCGCCGATATGGGCGTCGTGGAAGGAATGCTGCGTATCAACATCGGGCTCGAAGATCCGCGCGACATCATCGCCGATCTGGACCAGGCATTGACCAGGGTCGGGCTTTAGGGGAATCTGGCGCCGCGATGATCGACTCCTTCTTTCCCTTCTCGGCGACCACCGGACCCGTGACGGTGCGCGTGGCGGTGAGCTATCTGCCCGAACAGTCGCATCCGGCGCTCGGTCGCTGGTTCTGGGCCTATCATGTGCGGGTCGAAAACCATGGCGACAGCGCGGTGCAGCTGCTCTCGCGCCACTGGCGGATCAGCGACGCGCGCGGGCAGGTGAGCGAGGTCGAGGGCGAGGGTGTGGTTGGCGAACAGCCGCTGATCGGCGCGGGCGGGGCCTATGACTATGTCTCCGGCTGCCCGCTGCCGACGCCCGAAGGGTCGATGGTCGGCAGCTATACGATGGAGATGAGCGACGGATCGCAGATGCTCGTCGCGATCCCGCACTTCCCTCTGGTGGCGCCCGCGACGGCATCATGAAGCGCACGCACCTGCCCCTCAACGCGCTCCGCGTCTTCGATGCCGCTGCCCGGCATTTGAGTTTCACGCGCGCCGCCGACGAGCTGGCGGTGACGCCCGCGGCGGTCGGGCAGCAGATTCGCGCGCTGGAGGATATGCTCGGCGTCGTGCTGTTCCGCCGCACGCCCAAGGGGCTCGAACTGACCGGTGAAGCGCAGGCCGGGCTCGACGCGCTGCGGCAGGGATTCTTGCAGTTCGAGGAATCGGTGCGCGCGATGCAGGCAGGGCAATCGTCGCAGTCGCTGACCATTGCCGCGCCGCGCGACCTGACCGCCAAATGGCTCGCCCCGCGGCTCGCGCGCTACAGCCAGCAGGCGCCCGACGTGCGCTTCACGCTGGTTTCGGCCGATACCGGCATCGATTTCACCGAAGCGAACCTCGACCTTGCGATCTTCTGGACCGATAGTGCGGGCGACCATGAGGGCGTGGCGCTGTCGGAGCCGTTGATGGTCACCGTCGCGGGACCGGGAGGGGGCAGCGATACGCGCATTGCCTGGCCCGGCTGTCCGGTCGCCGATGGCGAACCCGCGCTGCGGCTGGGCGATGCGGGGCTGGCAATTGATGCCGCCGCGAACGGGCTGGGTCATGCCAATGTCCCCGCAATGCTCGCCGAAGGAGACATCGCCGCGGGTCGCGTCCGGCAGGTGGGCGAGCCGGCGCCGACCAAGCGCGGCTATTGGCTCGTCGCGCCGACCCCGCAATGGCGGCAGGCGAAGGTCAAGGCGCTGGTTGCCGCGTTGACGGCATAATAACTTCTATTGCGCGCGTCATCCCCCTACGCCAATATCACTACTTGGCGAAGGGGGATGAGTATGGATCAGCGTGATGTCCGGTCTCAGCTATATTTTGAGGCAAATAAAAAGTCGCAGGGTGCAGCATATTTGCTGTGGTTTTTCTTGGGTGCGTTTGGCGGCCACCGTTTCTATTTGGGGAAGAGTGGGAGCGCGGTTGGACAGCTCTTGCTCTGGATAGGTGGCTGGCTGACGCTCGGTATCGCGTGGGTCATCCTGGGTATTTGGTGGATTATCGATGCGATCCTGATTCCAGACATGGTTCGGACCGAGAATATGCAACTGGCCGACAAAGTCTTGGGTGAGAATCCCCGCTTCTAATCTTTGGCGGCAAGCGCCAGCAGGCGCTTGATCAGCGCGACCATCGTTTCGGTGGCGACCGCCGCGTCGGGATTGTTCCAGCTGGCCGTGACGACGACATATTTGTCATCGCCCTTGCGCTGGCCGAGCAGGCTCATCGACAGGACGCCGGTTTCCGAGCCGCCCTTGTAGCCAAGCCATGACCATTCGGCGGCGGCGGCCGGACCGACGCCATTGTTGATCGCCATCGCGGCCATCGCTTCCGGTGATTGCCGGGCGCGCAGGTCGATCATCAGCCGCGCAACATCGGACGGGCTGGCGAACCATTCGAGGCTGTCGATGAAGCGCGGGCCGCCCGCAAAGCTGACGCCGTCAACATTGGCCAGAACCATCTTGTCGGCGTTAACATCGAGCAGTCTTCTTTGATCGGCATCGCTCGCGCCGACGAAGGCCGCGCGCTCGCGCTCGAAATTATTGCCCTTGAGCGCGAACGCCTCGACCGTGGTCAGAAAGGGGATGTTGCGCGACGGGTCGCTGTGCCCCGCCGCCTTCATCCGCGCCTCGATCGCCTCGCGGCCGAGCAGGTGGATCAGCGTGTCGGTCGCGCCATTATCGCTGACCGAGATCATCCAGTTGGCGAGCGTCTGGAGCGTCACCGGCATATCCCTCGGCCAGCCGGCCGTGCCCGCCGACGAAAAGCTGGCGTGCGTCAAAGGCACGACGTCGGACCATCTGCGCTTGCCCGCGGCGACCTGCGCCGCCAGTTCGTCCAATATATAGAGTTTGAAGGTCGACCCGATTGCGAACTGGCGCTCGCTGTTCGCCGCTGCGATTTTTCTGATGCCGCCGCCGTCGAGCTCGGCGACGAGAAAGCCGGTGTGACCCGGCAGCGCGGCCAGTTCGGCCGCGACCTTGTCGAAACTGTCGTCCGCCATGGTGAAGTCGGTGATCCGAAGCCCGACGACTTTTTCGTCCGCCCCCGCTGCGACGTCGAGTAGCACGGTCGCCACGCCCTTTTCAAAGCGCAGGCGGACGGTGCCCGACAGGCCGTTGGACGACGTCGCGCCGTCCACCGCGACCGGCGCACCATATTGGGCGATCAGGTTCGCAGTGACCGCGCGGAACTGCGCCTCGGGCAATGCTTTTTGGAAACCGGCGTCGAAATAGTCGGCAAAGGCGATGCGCCCCGCGATCAGGTCGACAAGCTGGTCGGCGCGCCGCGCAAAAGCGGTGTCGGCCGCCGCCGCCATCTCGGGCGATTGATGCGCGAGGGCCGGTGCCGCAGCGAAGAGCGGCGTGCAGGTGAGCAGAACGGCAACGAATGAGCGGGCGATGCGGCGGCGGATCATGGTATCATTCTCCCCATTTCGCGCGCCTTCCGCCACGGCGGAATCATCGGCGCTAGGCGTCGATCGCGGCCTCGTCGAGGCTGGCGGCATTGGCCTGGATGAACTGGAAACGATGTTCAGGGTTCCTGCCCATCAGCCGGTCGACAAGGTCCTTGACCAGATGACGCTCTTCATATTCCTGCGGCAGCGTGACGCGCAGCAGGCTGCGCGTGGCGGGGTCCATCGTCGTTTCCTTGAGCTGGTTCGGGTTCATTTCGCCCAGCCCCTTGAACCGGCCGACCTCGACCTTCTTGCCCTTGAACAGCGTTGCCTCCAGCTCGGCGCGGTGCGCGTCGTCGCGCGCATAGGCCGAGAGGCCGCCCGCGGTCAGACGGTAAAGCGGCGGCTGCGCGAGATAGACATGCCCGTTCCGGACGATGTCGGGCATCTCCTGAAAGAAGAAGGTCATCAGCAAGGTCGCGATATGCGCGCCGTCGACATCGGCGTCGGTCATAATGACAATTTTTTCGTATCTTAGCCGGTCGGCATCGCAATCCTTGCGCATCCCGCAACCGAGCGCGAGCGCCAGGTCGGCGATCTCCTGATTGGCGCGGATCTTGTCGGCGCTGGCGCTCGCGACGTTCAATATCTTGCCGCGGATCGGTAGGATCGCCTGCGTCTTGCGGTCGCGTGCCTGCTTGGCGCTGCCGCCCGCGCTGTCGCCTTCGACGATGAAAAGCTCGGTGCCTTCGGGGCCGTCGTTCGCGCAATCGGTGAGCTTGCCGGGCAGGCGGAGCTTGCGTCCGCTCGTCGCGGTCTTGCGCTTGACCTCGCGCTCGGCCTTGCGCTTCAGCCGCTCGTCCATCCGGTCGAGAACGAGGCCCAGCAGCGCGCGGCCGCGGTCCATATTGTCCGACAGGAAATGGTCGAAATGATCGCGCACGGCATTTTCGGTCAGGCGCGCGGCCTCGGGGCTGGACAGCCGGTCCTTGGTCTGGCTCTGGAACTGGGGGTCGCGGATGAAGACCGAGAGCATCATCTCGCTGCCGTTGAAAACGTCCTCGGCGGTGATCTGCGCCGCCTTTTTCTGGCCGATCAGCTCGCCGAACGCGCGCAGGCCCTTGGTCAGCGCCGCGCGCAGCCCGGCCTCGTGCGTCCCGCCCGCGGGGGTGGGGATGGTGTTGCAATACCAGCTGTAGGAACCATCGGACCACAGTGGCCAGGCGATCGCCCATTCGGCGCGGCCCTGATCGCCCGGAAAATCCTGTCGCCCGACAAAGGGATCGGCAGTCGCGCATTCGCGGGCGCCGATCTGCTCCTTGAGATGGTCGGCCAAGCCGCCGGGGAACTGGAAAACCGCCTCGCTGGGCGTGTCGTCGCCGATCAGCGCGGGTGCGCATTTCCAGCGTATTTCCACGCCGGCGAAGAGATAGGCCTTCGAGCGTGCCAAGCGGTAAAGCCGCTGCGGCTTGAAGCGGCCATGCTCGCCGAAGATTTCGGGGTCGGGGATAAAGGAAACGCTGGTGCCGCGCCGGTTCGGCGTGGCCCCCAATTCTTCGAGCGGACCGAGCGGCGCCCCGCGCGCGAAGCGCTGACGATAAAGCTGTTTGGCGCGCGCGACCTCGATCTCGGTCTCGACCGACAGCGCGTTGACGACGCTCACTCCGACACCGTGAAGGCCGCCCGAGGTTGCATAGGCCTTGCCCTCGAACTTGCCGCCCGAATGGAGCATGGTCATGATGACCTCGAGCGCCGACTTGCCCGGAAACTTCGGATGCGGATCGACCGGCATCCCGCGCCCGTTGTCGACGATCGTGAGCCGGTTGCCGACGTCGAGCGTAACCTCGATGCGCGTCGCATGACCCGCGACCGCCTCGTCCATGCTGTTGTCGATCACCTCGGCGGCGAGATGGTGCAGCGCGCGCTCGTCGGTCCCTCCGATATACATGCCGGGGCGGCGGCGGACGGGTTCGAGCCCCTCCAGCACCTCGATCTGCGACGCATTATAGCTGTCGGAAGCGGGGATCGCGGCGTCGAACAAATCGTGACTCATGGCATGGCTATACGGGTCGGGGAAGGGCACTGGCAAGCGCGGTTTTAACGGTCGTTATCCGGCGCATCGCGGCATCGATTCACCGCATTCCGGCCTGCGCAAGGAACTTTCCGCGTCACCACCGGGTTTGGATGGCGACTGCAAGGTCATAAAAAATGGAGTAAAAACATGAAATTCGTAGCTCTCCTCGCCGCCACGGCGGCATCCGTTCTGGCCGTTCCAGCCGTTGCTCAGGACAATCGGGATCCGTCTCGGGACTTCGACGGTCCCTATATCTCGATCGGCGGCGGCGCCACGCTGCAGGGCAACGATCGCGGCGAAACTTTGGTGTTCGACACCGACCGTGACGGCACCTATGGCGACACCGTCAATACCGCAGGCGGAACCAATGCCTTTTCGCCCGGCTTCTGCAACGGCGCTGCGACGAGCACCGCCAATGTCGGCTGCCGCAACGACAAGGACGGTCCGGAGTTTTTCGGGCGCCTCGGTTATGACAAGCGCATGGGCAATTTCGTGCTCGGCGCGGTGGTCGAGGGCGGCCACAGCGTCGCGCGCGACAGTGTTTCGGGCTTTTCGACCACACCGGCGAGTTACACCATGAGCCGCGAGGCCGACTATCAGGCGAACGCGCGTCTGCGCGCAGGATACACGCCGGGCGGCGGCGCGCTTTTCTATGTCACCGGCGGCGGCGCCTATGCGCGGCTCGACAACAGGTTCACGACCACGAACACCGCGAACAGCTTTGCCGACAACGGCAAGACGAATGCGTGGGGTTACACCGTCGGCGGCGGTGCAGAACTGATGGTCACCAACAACATCGGCATCGGGCTCGAATATCTCTACACCGACGTCAAGGACAAGGACTATGTCGTCAATGTCGGCCCGGGAAGCGCGCCGGCGACCAATCCGTTCCTGCTGAACGGCGGCGGCACCGACATCCGCCGCAGCGATCCGCATTTCCGCACGCACAGCGTTCGCGGGACGCTGAGTTATCGCTTCTGACCTTTCGGGAGCAAAAAGGAAGGCGCCGGGTCGTTGATCCGGCGCCTTTCGTCTATCCGGCGTCCGGCGCCGGAAAAATCGCGAAATTGCCGTTGGCGCTCGCGACGAGCCGGTCGTTCTGGAACAGGCGCGCGTCGATATTGGCCACCCGCTTGCCCTTGTGCAGCACGCTTGCTTGGCAAATCAGGCGGCCTTCGCGCACCCCGACGTGATAGTTGAACTTGATCTCGAGTGTCGCACACCAGAAACCTTCGTCCAGCGAACTGAACAGGGCGCCGCCCATGGCGGTATCGGCAAGCGAATAGGCGACACCGCCATGGGCGACGCCTTGCGGATTGAAATGTCGTTCGCGCTCAATATCGATGGCCATCGTGCAACGCCCGTCGCGGCGCTCGATCATTTGCAGGCCGAGCGCGCGGGCGAATTCGAAATCCTGGCCGAACGGCCTCACCGGACGCCTTTAACGAACCCGGGGACCACCGAAGGGCGGGGGCGGGGGCGGACGGCGCGTGCCGCGCGGCAATTGCGCCTGATAGGCGCGGCCGCAATGTTCGACACAATAGGGAAAGCCGGGGTTCACCGCTTCGCCGCAGAAGTGGAAATCGGGCTCGCCCGGATGCCCCATCGGCCAGCGGCAGATACGGTCGTTGAGGTCGAGCAGGCTCGTCTTGTCGGCGATTTCCGGGCTCGGCTTGGCGGGCACCAGCCGACGCGGCGGTGCGGGCGGGATCGGCGCCTGCTGATCGCCGGGGCCTTGACGGATAAAGCCGCCGGGGCCGATCGACACGATCCGCGGCGCTTCCGGTTTCGTCGGCGCGGCGGCGGCATTCTCGATGTGCGGAGCCTCGGCCGCAGGCTTGGGTTCGGGACGCGGAACAGTCGATGCCGGGCGCGGCGTGGCGGGTGCGGTGGGTCGCGCCGCCGTCGCGGCGGGCGCAGGTTTCGCCGCAGTGGGGGCTGCCGTTTTCGCGGGCTTTGCCATCTTCTCGGTCGCCTTGACGGGCGAGGGGCGCGATTTCAGGCCCAGCCGGTGCGCCTTGCCGATCACGGCATTGCGGCTGACCCCGCCGAGTTCGTCGGCGATCTGGCTGGCGGTCAGGCCCTTTTCCCACATGCTGCGCAATTGCTCGATGCGCTCATCGGTCCATGACATATTCTGTTCCTCATCATTTCCCGCCACGGGCCATAGCGTGTGCCTTGCGATCCTTTCGGGATCGTTGTCGCGACGGCCCAGCTTGCGGTAAGATCGGGGAGGCGATAGGCGAGAACGCCATGAACGACCAGCCCAAAATTTCGAACCCCGACTCAGCGAATATCCGTCCGGTTCCGGCTTTTGCCGAACCCGGCATCCCGCACATCCGCGCGCTCAACGTGCCGGCCATGCAGGCGCTATATGTCAAGGAGGTGCGGCGGTTTTTCAAGGTCCAGCTGCAAACTATCTGGGCCCCGGCGATCACGACGCTCCTTTTTCTCGTCATTTTCACCGTCGCGCTCGGCGGTGCGGGGCGCACCGTCATCGGCGTGCCTTTTGCCGATTTCATCGCACCGGGGCTCATCATGATGGCGATGCTGCAGAACAGCTTTGCCAATTCCAGCTTTTCGCTGCTCGTCGGCAAGATCCAGGGCACGATCGTCGATTATCTGATGCCGCCGCTCGCGGTAGGCGAGCTGGTCATCGCGCTGATCGGCGCCGCGATCACGCGCGCGATCCTCGTCGGCTTCGCGCTCTGGATCGCGATGCTCTTCTGGCCCGGCGTCGACGTCGGGGTCAATCATCTGTGGGCGGTTGGGGTTTTTGGCGTGCTCGGCGCGATGATGCTGGGGTTCCTCGGGCTCATCACATCGGTATGGGCTGAAAAGTTCGACCATGCCGCGGCGGTGACCAACTTCGTCGTGACCCCGCTGGCGCTTCTGTCGGGCACTTTCTATTCGGTCGACCTGCTCGCGCCATGGTTTCAGGGGATCGCACACGCGAACCCCGTCTATTACGCAATCATGGGCTTTCGTTACGGCTTCATCGGCACGGTCGATGCGACGATCGCCAATCCCGTGCTGACCGCGCTGTTGGTGCTCGTCGCGGTCAATGTCGTGCTGGGCTATGCAACCTATCGCCTGCTGGCGTCGGGCTGGAAACTGAAAGCCTGACGCAGCGCTCAATGGCGATGGATGGCGCGCACCCGGTAACGTCCCCGTTCCATCCCGTCGAACATCGTTTCGATCTGCGGATGGTCGATCGGCCCGCCGTCCCCGTCGGCGACCAGATTCTGCTGACTGACATAGGCGATATAGGATGAATCGCCATTTTCGGCGAGCAGGTGGTAATAAGGCTGCTCCTTCGCCGGACGGATCTCCTCGGGGATCGCTTCATACCATTCGTCGCTGTTCGCAAAGACCGGGTCGATGTCGAACACGACGCCGCGAAAGTCGAACATGCGGTGCCGCACGATGTCGCCGGGCGCGAAACGCGCGCGGGCGACCAGCGGGGTCACGGGCGTGATCGGGGTTTCGGGGCCGGATTCGGGTGTCATGACTTCAATCTATGGCGGTTTACGACTGTTTCAAGTGCGTTACAGTCGCGGGGCCGCGGTTTGCCGAGTCGGTTGTGATCGGGGTTACAGATGCGTTGGTCATCGGGGCTAAACATTCCCGTGGCTTTTGCATGTCCCGATCGGGTTGCGGGCCGCATCCTAGCAGGGGAGACGCATGATGGCTGATTTACCACCCAATGGTTCGGGTTCCGCCGCGGGCATCGTCCAGCGCGCCAGGGACATATTGCTCAGGCCCAGGGAAAGCTGGCCGGTGATCGCCGCCGAACCGGCGACGGCGCAGTCCATCTATATTCCCTATGTCCTCGTGCTGGCGGCGATCGGGCCGCTCGCCTCGCTGATCGGCGGGCAACTCGTTGGCGTCTCGGTGCTGGGCACCACATGGCATCCGCCGATGGGAGCGGCGCTCACCTCGGCCATCCTGTCCTATGGGTTGACGCTGGCGATGGTGTTTGTCCTGGCGCTCGTGATCGACGGGCTCGCGCCCAGTTTCGGCGGGCAAAAGGACCAGATCCAGGCGCTGAAGGTCGCGGCCTATTCGGGCACCGCGGCGTGGGTCGGCGGCATTTTCGGGCTGATTCCCGCGCTCGGCCTGATCGGGCTGCTCTTTGCGCTCTATGGCCTCTACATCCTCTACCTCGGCCTGCCGGTGCTGATGAAGGTGCCGCAGGACAAGGCCGTCGGCTATGTCGCGGTCGTGGTGGTCATCGCGATCGTGCTGTTCCTCATCGTCGGCGCGGTCGTTGGCTCTGTCACCGCGCCGTCGCTGCTCGGCGCGCAAATGTGAACCAGACCGCCGTTTGCCGTTCGAGGTGACCGTCGATCAAGGGGCAGGTCAGGGAAAAATGGAGGAGAGTGAGGGATTCGAACCCTCGGTACCCTTGCGGGCACTTCGCATTTCGAGTGCGACGCTTTCGACCACTCAGCCAACTCTCCTCGCTGAGAGGAGACGCCCCTAGCGGCGGTCCGTCCTTGTTGCAACCCTTTGGTCACAAAAAAGGACGGACCGGATGCGCGATCAGGGCTTTTCCGTTTCCCACCAATAGGCATCGCGCTTGCGCGACCCGGTTTCGGCCTCGTTCATGGTGATGGGATCATAGAGTCGTCCGCCGAGCATGACGCGGTGGATTCGCTCGGTATTGCGGATGTTTTCGGTCGGGTCGGCGTCGATGATAAGCAGGTCGGCGAGCTTTCCAACCTCGAGCGAGCCCACGTCCTTCGCATAGCCGAGCGAGGTGGCCGGCATGATCGTCGCGGCGCGGAGCGCATCGATGTTGCTCCAGCCGCCGCGCACGAACGACCAGATTTCCCAATGCGCGCCAAGGCCCGCCTGCTGGCCGTGCGCGCCGATCGACACCATGCGCCCCGCCGCGGCGATCTTGCCGGCCTGGCGCGCGGCATCGTCGTCGACATAGTCGCTTTCGGGCGCGATCACGCGGCGCTTGTTGTTGGCGGCGAGTTCGGTCGGCGGGATATGCTTCGTCAGGATCGGATGCTCCCACACATTGGTGTGCGCGCGCCAATAGGGGTCGCCCGCGGGGCCGCCATAGGTGACGACCAGCGTGGGCGTGTAATCGACCTGCGTTTGGCCCCAAAGCTGCACGAGATCGCGGTAGAAGACGTGCAGCGGGATATTATGCTCGACGGTCGCATTGCCGTCCTGGATGAGCGAGACGTCCATCGTGTAGAGCGATCCCCCCTCCGGCACGACGGTCAGCCCCTCCGCCTGTGCCGCCTTGACGACCATCTGCCGCTGGTCGCGCCGCGGCTGATTATAGTTTTTGACGCTGTGAGCGCCCTGCGCCTTCAGCCGCCGGACGTGTGCGAGCGCATCGTCATAGCCGTTGATCTCGGCATAGACGCCCGCCGCCTTCGCGCCATAGATGATCTCGCCGGTCGAAAAGATGCGCGGCGCGAGGATCAGCCCCGCGCGCTGCATTTCGGACGAAACGAAGATTTCCGACGCGCGCGACGAGGGATTGTGACTGGTCGTCGTGCCCATCGCCAGATTGGCGATTTCGGACCAATTCTGCTGCGGCACCAGTTCGTCGGCGCCGTGCGGGCCATGCGCATGGGCGTCGACGAAGCCGGGAACGATCGTCTTGCCGGTGGCGTCGATCGTCACCGCGCCTGCGGGAATGGTGATCGCGCCCGCGGGGCCGATCGCGGCGATGCGGTCGTCCTCGATCAGGATCGCGCCATTCTCCATCACTCCGCCGTCCTTGTCGGCCATGGTGACGATCCTGGCGCCGGTGATAAGGACCGTTCCCTTGTGCTTCGCCGCCGCCTGCGTCATTGCCAGCGACACGCCATCGGTCGGCGGCGTGAACTTCGGCGCCTTGTCGTCGACGGGAGCATTGGCGAAGAGGTTCGCCAGATCGGCGCTGAACAAGGTCGCGCCGCGGCTCCAGTGCAGGCGGCGGCCGCCGTCCGACCAGTGGATATAGTCGGCGCCGCTGCCCGACACGCGCGTCACGGGCAGCGCCCCGCTCTTGATGCCGAGCGACACATCCTGCCCGCCGGGCATCAGCGGCGTGACATAGGCGTCGTAATTCTGTCGGAAGGCGAGGGTGCGACCGTCGGGCGATACTTCATAGTCGCTGACCAGCTCGCCGCTCGCGTGGACGCGCTTGTCCTCGCCGTCCAGGTCCGTACTGACGAGCTGGCTCTTGCCGTCGGTCGACGCGACCATGAAGACGCGGTCGTTCGCGGCGCCGAATTGCGGTTTGGCCCCGTCGCGGCTGATCCGTTCCGCGGTGCCGCCGGTCGCCGCGATGCGATAGACGCCGGGGTCTTCACCCCAGCGTTCCGAAACCAGCCCGCCGCCGCGGCGCCACTCGAAAACGATCGTCCTGTCGTCGGGCGAGAAGCGCGGTTCGGCATAATGGCCGGGCGTTGCCGTCACCTTGCGCGAGCTTCCGCCGCTGGCGCCGGTCACATGGATTTCGCCGAGGCCTGCATCGGTCCAGCGCACGAAGACGATCGACTTGCCGTCGCGCGACCAGCTCGGCCACGCCTCCATCGCCGCGTCCTTCGCGCTGGTCAGCCGCCGCGCGGTGCCGCCGGTCGCGGGCTTGACCCACAGCTTGCCGAGCGTTTCAAAGACGATGCTGCGCCCGTCGGGCGATACTTCGGCCCAGCGCGGCATTTTGGTGGTGAAGCTGTCGGGGGCGACCTCGACTGCCGGATGCGCCGCGTCGACGATCACGCGATCGTCGTCGATGCTGAACGGAATGACGCGCGCCTCGCCGCCGCCGGCGCCGACGCGGCGCAGCTTGCCGCCCGCCCAGAAGAGGATGTCGCGGCTGTCGGGGGTCCACGCCATGTTCGGATAGACGCCGGTGACCGCCCAGGTTTCCTGCACATCCTGGTCGAGCGCGTCGTAAAGCTTCGTTTCGGCGCCCGACGCGAGATCCTTTACATAGAGCTTCGAGCGCGCGCCTTCGCGGCGGACGAAGGCGAGGCGCTTGCCGTCGGGTGACGGGGTCGGGCGCACCGCGCCGCCATTGCCCGACGCCACGGTGCTGATGCTGCCGTCCTCGAGGCTGTAGCGTTCGATGTGGAACAGGTCGCGGTTGCTGTCCTGCGCATATTCGAAGATCGGCCCCGGCGTGACGTTGCGCGTGTAATAGACGCTTTTGCCGTCGGGCGCGAAAATGGGTTCGCCCAGTTCCTTCTGATGCCGTTCATCGGGTTTCTTGACCAGCGGCACGCCGGCGCCGCCCGACACATGATAGATCCACACCTCACCCGTGCCGAGCGAGCGGCTGGTGGTGAAATGCTTTTTGGCGACGAGGAACTGGCCGTCGGGCGACCAGTTCGGCTGGTTGAGCAGGCGGAAATCCTCTTTCGACACCTGCCTTTTGTCGCTGCCGTCGCGGTTCATGATCCAGACATTGTCGCCGCCGCCGCGGTCGGAGACGAAGGCAATGCGCTTGCCGTCGGGCGCGAAGCGCGGCTGATGCTCATAGGCGAGCCCCTCGGCGATGCGCGTCGGCGTGCCGCCCTCGATCGGCACCGTATAGATGTCGCCCAAAAGGTCGAAGGCGATGGTGCGGCCGTCGGGGGCAACATCGACGTTCATCCAGCTGCCCTCGTCGACCGCGATCGGCACCTTGCGCGTCGTCATGCCCGGCGGGGCGTTGACGTCCCATTTGTCCTCTTTGGTCGCAGCGGCGGGAGCGGGTGCAATCTGCGCCCAGACGGAGGTTGAACAAGCCAGTGTCGCCGCAAGGGCTAGAGCGAAGCGCGCCATGATATGATCCCCGATTGAAATTATCGGCCAAGCTTATGATCGCCGCGCGAACATGCAAGCCGCCGCTTTCGACGAAGCCACTGGCAGGCTCGACGGGCGGCTGCTAGCCGGATTGAAACAATGGGAAACGGGAAGGGTATGGCGTGCCGCTGACGGGAATAAGGGTGCTCGATTTTGGCCGCTATATCGCCGGGCCTTATTGTGCGGCGCTGCTCGCCGATTATGGGGCCGATGTCATCCGGATCGAGGCGCCCGGCGGCAATGACGACCGCTACACGGTGCCCGTCGCCGACGACGGGTCGGGTGCGATGTTCATGCAGATGAACCGCGCCAAACGCTGCCTGACGCTGAAGCCGGGCAGTGCGGAGGGGCGCGAGATCGTGCGCCGTCTGGTCGAAACCGCCGACATCGTCGTCGCCAACCTGCCGCATGATGCGCTGGTCAAGCTGGGGCTCGACTATGACAGCCTGTCCGCGATCAATCCGCGCATCATCCTCGCGACCGCCTCAGCCTTCGGCAGCGAGGGGCCGCTCGCGGGCCGCGTCGGCTTCGACGCGGTGGGGCAGGCGATGTCGGGGACGGTCCACCTCACCGGAACGGCGGACCAGCCCTATCGCGCGCAGGTCAATTATGTCGATTTCGCCACGGCGCTGCACTGCGCTTTCGGCATCCTGCTCGCGCTGCGCGAGCGTGAGGCGACGGGCAAAGGGCAATGCATATCGGGATCGCTGCTCGGCACCGCCCTCGCGCTGTCGAACGCCCTCACCATCGATCACGCGCTGAACGGCATCGAGCGCCAACCGATCGGCAACCGCAGCTTCAGCTCGGCGCCGACCGACCTGTTTCGCACGCGCGACGGCTGGATCGTCACGCAGATCGTCGGCAATGGCATATTCGCGCGCTGGGCGGCGCTCGTCGGGCAACCCGAGCTGGTCGGCGATCCGCGCTATGCCAGCGACATATTGCGCGGCGACAATGGCGCCGAACTGAGCGCGATCATGCAGCGCTGGTGCATCGAGCGCACCAGCACTGACGCCATCGCCGAGCTGGGCGCGGCGCGCGTGCCAGCGGCGCCGGTGTTGCACGCGGGAGAGGTGCTGGCGCAGCCGCAGGTCGCAGCAATACGACTCGTCGAGCCCGTCGCCTATCCAGGCGCGCCGGGCGACGTGCCCGTCATCCGCGCACCGATCCGCCTGTCGGCAAGCGACAAGGTCGTGGCGACGCGCGCGCCGCAGCTTGGCGAGCATAGCGACGCGATCCTCGCCGAGATCGGCTATGATGTCGACGCGATCGCGGCTTTGCGCGCAGCAAATATAATTTGATCGGGCGTGGGTGGACAGCGCAAGCGCGGTCACTTACGTTACCGTTCGGTATAAAAATCAGCCAAGGAGCCTCGCGATGACCGACACCAGCGAATATGTGCCGCCGAAAATCTGGACCTGGGACAAGGAAAGCGGCGGGCGTTTCGCCAATATCAATCGTCCCGTCGCCGGACCGACGCACGACAGGGACCTGCCCGTCGGCAGGCATCCGCTCCAGCTCTATTCGCTCGGCACGCCCAATGGGGTGAAGGTGACGGTGATGCTGGAGGAACTGCTCGCCGCGGGGCACAGCGGCGCCGAATATGACGCCTGGCTGATCAACATCGGCGAGGGCGACCAGTTTTCGAGCGGTTTCGTCGCGATCAATCCGAACAGCAAGATCCCCGCGCTCGTCGACCGCAGCGGTGCCGAGCCGATCCGCGTCTTTGAATCGGGCGCGATCCTGATTCATCTGGCCGAAAAGTTCGGCGCCTTCCTGCCGACCGACACCGCCGGGCGCGCCGAAACGCTGTCGTGGCTGATGTGGCAGATGGGCAGCGCGCCGTTCCTCGGCGGCGGCTTCGGGCACTTCTATGCCTACGCGCCGACCAAGCAGGAATATCCGATCAACCGCTATGCGATGGAAGTGAAGCGCCAGCTCGACGTGCTCGACCGGCGGCTTGCGGAGAGCGAGTTTATCGCCGGCGCCGATTATACGATCGCCGACATGGCGATCTGGCCCTGGTATGGCGCGCTCGTGAAGGGGCTGGTCTATGATGCGGGCGAGTTCCTGCAGGTGCAGGAATACAAGAATGTCCTGCGCTGGACCGACCAGCTTGCCGCGCGCCCGGCGGTGAAGCGCGGGCGGATGGTCAACCGCGTGACCGGCGATCCGGCGAGCCAGCTTCGCGAGCGCCACGACGCATCGGATTTCGATCTGCGCACGCAGGACAAGCTCGAAGCGGCGGATAATGTGTGATTTGCGCAGGGCGCGCCATTGCGTTCATTAGCATTCCGGTAAAGCTTCGCGATTTCCGGCCGATTGCGCCGTTCGTCGCGGGCTGAACTTTGTGTAAATTGTGTAAAATCGGCGACGAGGCTGCTCGACGCCGATTTTACATCGCGCGGGCAAACTGCCTGCCATGACAGTTTCGACCCGAGTTTCGCGGTTTGCCCGACCAATCGCCCTGACTGGTGTGACCCTGGCGCGCGGGGAGCGCGGCGCCGCCATCGTCGAAATGGCGTTGGTGCTGCCGCTGCTCCTTGCGTTGCTGATGGGCATCCTGGTCTATGGGCATTATTTCATGCTCGCGCATAATGTGCAGCAGGCGGCGAACGACGGCGCGCGCGCGGCGATCGTCGGGCTCGATGCCGCCGACCGACGCGCCGTCGCCGAGCGCGCGGTGGCGCGCAGCATCGATCCGGCGGCGGGAACGCACAGCGTCGCCGTGTCCGAAACCGCCGATGCGATCACCGTCGCCGTTACCTTCACTGCGGCCGACGACTCCTTTCTGCGATCCAGCTTCGTGCCGTCGCCCGATCATGTGATCCGCGCGCGAGCGACCTTCGAGCTGCCGGTTGATTGAGCATGGCTATCCGCTCGCGTCTCGCATCGCTGATCCGCTGCCGCCGCGCGGGAATCAGCATCGCTGCGGCGATCGGTATGCCGATGCTGATCGGCGCGGCGGCGCTCGCGGTCGATGTCGGCTCGCTTTATCTCGACCGGCGCAAGCTTCAGGGCATCGCCGATGCCGCGGCGCTGGCGGCGGCGGGTCGCCCCGGCGAAGAGCGCGCGGCGGTCGAGCGGATCATCGCCGCCAATTGCACCTGCGTCATCCGTATCGAGGCGCTGACCGTCGGCACCTATACCGCCGATCCGGCGCGCCCGGCCGAGGCGCGCTTCGCAGCGGGCGGGGCGGCGCCTAACGCGGTGCGGATCACGCTGTCGCAGGACCGGCCGCTGTTTTTCGGCGGCTTCCTGACAGGACGGCCTGACAGCATCATCCGCGCGACCGCGACGGGCGCGCGGCGCGGTTATGCCGCCTTTTCGCTGGGGTCGCGCGTCGCGGCGCTGAACGGCGGCGTGGCGAATGCGCTGCTGTCGGGGCTGACCGGCAGCGAGGTCAACCTGTCGGTGATGGACTATAACGCGCTTGCCAGCACCGACATCGACCTGCTCGCCTTTTCCGACGCCCTCAGGACCGAGATCGACGCCGATGTGCTGACCTTTGGCCAGACGCTCGACAGCCAGGTGACGCTGCCGCAGGTGGTGTCGGCGCTCGCGAGCGCTTCGAGCGGTGATGCGGCGGCGGCGCTCGAGCGGATCGCCGATACCGCCTTGCCACGCGGCCTGATCCCCTCGCGCGCGATCGACCTTGGCCCGCGCGCGTCGAGCGTCCGCGTCGATGCCGCGAACCCGGTGAGGGTCAATGCGCTGAGCCTGCTGCGCACGATGTTGCTGCTCGGCAGCGCGAACCGACAGGTCGACCTGTCGCTCGCGAGCGAACTGCCCGGCGGATCGGGGATCGACGTCGCGCTGCTGATCGGCGAACCGCCTGCGGATTCGCCGCTGATCGCCGTCACCGATACGAACGATGTGATCGTCCGCACCGCGCAGGTGCGGCTCAAAATCGATACGCGCATAGCGACACCGCTGGCGAGTGTTCGCGTCCCGCTGCTCGCCGAACTGGGCTCCGCCTCTGCGCGGATCACCGATATCGATTGCGCCCCGAACAGCAGTGCCGCGGTGACGCTCGGCGTCGTCACGTCGCCCGCCATGGTGGCGATCGGCACGGTCGACGATGGCGATTTCGCCGACATGCGGCGCCGGCTCGACCCGATGCCCGCGCGTCTCGTCAAACTGCCGCTCGTCAGCATCGACGCGCAGGCTGAAATGACGCTGTCGGACCTCAACGAAAAGCCCGTCGCCTTTTCGCGCGGCGAGATCGACGACGGGAGGGTGAAGACGGTGTCGAGCAGCGGGCTGGTCGCGGGCGCGGCCGAATCGCTGTCCGACGAGCTGGAGCTCGACGTCAATGTGGTGGGGCTGGGGCTCAATCTCGGCGCGCTGACCTCTGCGGTCGGCGACACGGTCGCGCTCGCTGCGCCCGTCATTGACGGTGTCCTCGGCGACCTCACCGGTCTGCTCGGTCTGCATGTCGGGCAGGCCGATACGCGGATCAATGCGCTGCGCTGCGGCCGTGCGCGGCTGGTGTGATGCCTCGCGCAGCGGCGCCATTTCGGACAGATTTTCGGGGCTTTTCTGTCCCATTCCGACCGAAAGCGCGGTCGTGCGCGCTATAGGAGGAATAGTGCAGGCCGGTTATCGGAGGGCGAGTTGGCGACCATGCAGGAACCGCAGCGGGTCTCGGCGGCCGATTTCATCCGCAGCTTTGCCAATTGGCGATTGCAGGCGGCGCGCATGCCAGTCGTCGTGACGCATCATGGCAAGGACGCGCATGTGCTGATCTCGCTCGACGATTATCACCGGCTCGATGGCGGTGCCGCGCGCGACATCGCCGCGCGCACCGATGCGTTGCAGGCCTCGCATGCGGCGCTGGTCGAAGCGATCCGCGACGCGGTGATCCTCATCGATCCGGCGTGCCATGTCGTGGCGATCAATCCTGCGGGGTGCGACCTGCTCGAACGATCGGCCGCCGCGTTGACCGGTCAAGCTCTGGCGGCGGCGCTTCCGGGGATCGAAACCGGCCTGCTCGCCCACCGTGTCAATCGGTTGATCGATCATCGCGAGCGTTTTTCGGGCGAGATTCCGGGGGTCGTGCGGCCCGGCCAGTGGCTGCGCGTCGACCTGTTTCCCGTTCCTGTGGGCGGCGCGATCATTCTGCGCGACATCAGCGCGGCGATGGAAGATCATGCCGCCGCCGACGCGCGGCGGGCGCTGTTGCAGGCGATCGAGGCCGACGGCGGCATCGGCCACGCGCGCATTTCAGTACGCGAAACGGTCGAGAGCGCGAATGCGGCGTTGCTCGCGATGGTCGGCGTCGACGCTGCGGCGATCCGGCGGGTGCGCTTTTCGGCACTGCTGCCGACCGGTCAGCGCCAGCGCTTTGTCGAGACACTGGAGTCAGTGTTTCGCACCGGCAATGCCCAACGCATCGCCACCGAACTGGTGACGCGCGAGGGAGCGGCGCTGCCCGTCTCCCTGTCGATCGCCGAAATCCGCGGCGCCTATGCCAGCGAAGGCGCGATGATCGCCGTCACCGCGGCGCGCTGATTCGGGGCCTTCCGGGGCACGGCGCCGACGCTGGACAAGCCTCCCGTAACGCGCAATCATCGGCGGCGAAACGTTGCAGGCTGCAACTTGCCGTTTACGTAAAGGTGAGCGCTCGATATAAGGGCGCCAGTGCCCAATGGGAGAATCGATATGGACATGGAGTTCAGCCCCGAAGACCTGGCCTTCCAGCAGGAAGTGCGCCAGTTCATCGCCGACAATTATCCCGCCGAGCTTCGCGGCAAGCAGGACGAGGGCGAAGAGCTGTCCAAGGAGGATTTCCTCGCCTGGCACAAGATTCTGTACAAGAAGGGCTGGATCGCCCCAGCCTGGCCGGTCGAATATGGCGGCACCGGCTGGACGCCGACGCAGCGCTTCATCTGGTCGGAAGAAACCGCGCGCGCCGATTGCATCCGCCTGATGCCTTTTGGTCTGTCGATGGTCGGCCCGGTCATCTACACCTTTGGCACGCCCGAACAGAAAGCGCATTTCCTGCCGCGCATCCTGTCGGGCGAGGATTGGTGGTGTCAGGGCTATTCGGAACCGGGTTCGGGGTCCGACCTCGCCTCGCTGCGCACCACCGCGGTGCGCGACGGCGATCATTATATCGTCAACGGGCAGAAGACATGGACGACGCTGGCGCAGCACGCCGACTGGGGCTTTTTCCTCGTCCGCACCGACAAGGACGCGAAGCAGCAGGAGGGCATTTCCTTCCTCCTCATCGACATGAAATCGCCGGGTATCACCGTGCGCCCGATCATCACCCTGGGCGGTGAGCATGAGGTGAACGAAGTGTGGCTGGAGGATGTGCGCGTCCCCGTCGCAAATCGCGTTTATGAGGAAAACAAGGGCTGGACCTGCGCCAAGTTCCTGCTCGCGCACGAACGCACGGGTATCGCCGGCGTCGCCGCATCGAAGCGCGGGATCGAGAAGGTGAAGGCGATTGCGCGCACCGAACTCGACGGGGACAAGCCGCTGCTCGCCAATCCCTTTTTCAAGCGCAAGGTCGCCGAGCTGGAGGTTGACCTCACCGCCTTGGAGTTCACCGAGCTGCGCAGCCTGGCCGGTGCCAATGCGGGCAAGGGGCCGGGCCCCGAATCGAGCCTGCTCAAGATCAAGGGCAGCGAAATCCAGCAGCGGCTGACCGAGCTGACGCTCGAAGCCGTCGGCCATTATGGCGCGCCCTATTTCCGCGGCTTCGGCGAAGGCGATAACGAACATCCGATCGGGCCCGACTATGCCCATCGCGCCGCGCCGACCTATTTCAACATGCGCAAGACGACGATCTATGGCGGGTCGAACGAGATTCAGCGCAACATCATTGCGAAGATGGTTTTGGGTCTTTGAGAAATGCGTCGCCCTCGCGAAGGCGGGGGCCGCAACCGGCCTGACTCAGCGCCGCAGTATAAATCTATAGCGGCCCCCGCCTTCGCGGGGGCGACGGGGATGTAAAATGGATTTCACCTACACCGAAACGCAGGACATGATCCGCGACACGCTGGCACGCTTTCTCGCGGACACCTGCGACTTCGAGACGCGCCAGAAGTTCATCAACTCGGACAGCGGCCGTGACCCCGCAATCTGGACAGCGCTGGCGCAGGAACTCGGTATGCTCGGCGCGGCCTTCGCCGAAGAGCATGGCGGTCTCGGCGGCGGCGCCCTGGAAAATGCGATCGTCATGGAGGAACTGGGCAAGGTCATCGGGATCGAGCCCTATCTGCCGACCGTCGTCATTGCGGGCGGCGCGCTGAAGGCCGTCGGCGGCGCACAGGCCGATGCGATGATCCCCGAAATCATCGCCGGCAATATGATCGTCGCCTTTGCCTATGCCGAACCGCAGGGGCGGTATGACCTTGCCAATCTGAAAACGAGCGCGAAGAAGGATGGGGCGGGCTTTGTGCTGAACGGCCACAAAAGCGTCGTCTATGCGGCGCCCTGGGCGACGCATCTGCTTGTCACCGCGCGCAGCGGTGGCGGCCAGCGCGACAAGGACGGCATTTCGCTGTTCCTGATCGACGCCAAGCTGCCGGGTATCGTCCGCCGCGACTATCCGACGGTCGACGGCAGCCGCGCGTCGGAAATCTATTTCGAAAATGTCGCGATTCCTGGTGATGCGCTGCTCGGCGGCGAGGGCGCCGCGCTGCCGCTGATCGAACGGATCGTCGACGAAGCGACGGTGGCGACCTGCGCGGAGGCGACAGGCGTGATGCAGAAACTGCACGAAGGCACGCTCGAATATACTCAGCAGCGCAAGCAGTTCGGCGTGCCTATCGCCAAGTTCCAGGTGCTCCAGCATCGCATGGTCGACATGTTCATGGAGGTCGAACAGGCGCGCTCGATGACGATCATGGCGACGCTCAAGCTGGGCCTGCCTGCGAACGAACGCATGGCGGCGGTGTCGGCGGCAAAGAACAAGGTCGCGCGCGGCGCCAGGTTCGTCGGCCAGAACGCGATCCAGACCCACGGCGGCATCGGCATCACGCAGGAACTGGCGATCGGCCATTATTTCAAGCGCGCGACGATGATCGAGGGCCAGTTCGGCAGCGCCGATTATCATATGGATCGTTACGAGCGGCTGACACTGGCCGAATGACTTTGCGCCGTCATCGCGCTCTAAGGGTCAGGACCCATTAATTACCCGTTCGAGGCGTCGAAATGGCGAAGATATCGGGCCTTGGCGGGTGCAGCGGGTAGCATCGCTACCCGCAAGGCCGCGAAGGTCCGAGATTGAAGCCATTTCGGCGTCCCTTCGGGATTTGACCGATTTTGCCCATGGCAGCGTCGAAAAGTCTTGAAATATATTCATATTCCTACGCCTTTCCTCCTCGCCCTGAGCAAAATCGCCTCAAACCTCGAACGGGTAATTAATGGGTCCTGACCCTAAGGGTCAGAAGCCCTAATAAGCGACGTCGACGGCGATGCGCAGCGTGCGGGGGCGGAGCGGGGTCAGGAAACCCGCATTACCCTCGACGAAGGGTGTGCCGAGCGAGAAGCGATTTCCCCGCGAATCGAACAGGTTGGTGAGCGTCAGCGACAGGCCGCGGCGGTCGTTGCCGACACGCATCGCAAGCCCTGTATCGATATAATCGCCCTGGCTTTCGCCCAGCACCGGGCCGATGCCAAGCCGGGATGGGCCAATATAGTTGGCCCATCCGTTAATACGAAAATCCTCATCGCCGATCATCGTCGCATAGTTGACCGATCCGCGCACGGCATGGCTTGCGACATTGGGAATGCGCCCCAGCCGCGCAGGGGTCGCGGCGAAAACGGGCAGGATCTCCGGCGACAAATCATCGACGCGGCTGTGGTTGTAGACCGCGCCCAGTTCAAGGGTCAGCGCGTCGGTCGGCCGCATCGCGAGCGCGCCCGACAGGCTGGTGATGCGGCCGTCGCCGATGTTGGCGGTGGTCGGAAAGCCGTTGCTGTCGATGAAGTCGGCCTGGATGTTGCGCCAGCGGCTGTGCGACAAAGATAAGGTCGCGTCGAGCAGCGTCTGCTTTCGGTCGCCGAAGCGCACCCCCGCTTCCCACGTCTGGACGCGATCGTTTCTGAAACGCCGCACAAAATTGCCGTCGACGGCAAGCCCGCCGGGGCGAAATCCCTCCTGATAGCGGGCGTAGAGCCGCAGATTGTCGAGCGGCATCGCAAGCAGCGAGGCGGAGGGCAAGAGGTCGGTCTCGTGCCGCGATGCCGTCGTCGCTCGCCCCGCCTGGGCAAGCGCGAACGGC
Source organism: Sphingopyxis alaskensis RB2256 (assembly GCF_000013985.1). Classification (GTDB taxonomy): domain Bacteria; phylum Pseudomonadota; class Alphaproteobacteria; order Sphingomonadales; family Sphingomonadaceae; genus Sphingopyxis; species Sphingopyxis alaskensis. The sequence goes on from NC_008048.1 coordinate 1,138,354, forward strand.
ACATCCTCGGCCATGCCGCCAAGCCGCACGTGCGACAGCCGCAGCCCGCCGGAGGCGACAAGACCCGTCAGCAGTTCCTTGGTCGCCTCGGCATAGCCCGTCCACTCGGTGATCCGGTTGGTCACGCCGGGCAGCGGGGTATGGAGCGGCCCATAGGCATATTCGCGTTCCTGTCGCGCGCGATTGGTGATGAAGCTTGCCCCGGCGACCCAGCCAAACCCGTCGTGATAGGGACGCCACAGCCGGTTTTCGCTGGCGAACATCCGCGTCGCATTATGCTGTTCGAGCCGACGCGGCACGTCGCGCGACGGCGTGATGTCGATCGGCGCGAAGAGGCGTTCGACGTCGACGGTCCCGACGGCGTTGCCCGACCCGGAGCCGTCCAGTTCGCCCGCGACCGGCAGGCTGGCGTCGAAGCGTTCGAACAGCCGGTGGTCGATAAAGGCGTTCGACGATTGAAAGCGCAAATCGCCCCAATCCTTCATCACGACGAGCGTGCCGAGACCGTAGCGCGCCTTCGCCGGTTGCTCGATCATCGAGCGGCGGGTGAGCGGCGGTGCATCCTTGTCGGCATATTGGGCATCGTCGGAGGTGTTCGATTGATAGATGCCGCCGATATCGACGGTCCAGCCGTCTCCCGCATCGAGCCGAAGAGTGCCGCGGCCGCCCCGGATATGCACGCGATTGACGTCATTCTGTCCGCGGAGTGGATTGTCGATATAGCCGCCATCGGTGATCATGTAACCGACGAGGCGCAACGCATGGCCGTCCTCGCCGACGGGCAGGTTCGCAATGCCGGCGATGTCGCCGCCGGGGTCGCCATGCCGGGTCAGCGAGGCGCCCGCGATCGCCTGTACGGTCGGGCCGCGCGGATCGGGGGCTTTCGGAATGACGCGAATGATCCCGCCGAGCGACCCTGCGCCGTAAAGCGTGCCCTGCGGTCCTTCGAGGATTTCGACATTGTCGATGTCATAGAGACGCAGGTCGGGGTCCGGGGCGTTGTAACTCAGCCTGATGTCGCCCAGATACTGGCCGACCGTTGCCTGCGTCGGGCCGGTGAAACTCGAATCGGCGATGCCGCGGATGAACAGCTTGTTGCGTCCCGAACCCAGATGGGTCGAGGAGACCGTGGCGGTGCGCGACAGGATCGAGTCCATCCCGCGTTCCCCGCCAAACGCCAGTTCGCCGCCATCCAATTGGGTGACGACGCCGGCGAAATGCGAGTAAGGAAGGTCGGTCTTCGACGCGGTGACGATGATCGTATCGGCCGCGGCGGCAACCACCTCGTTCGCGGGTTCACGTGCGCGGGGCTGGGGCACTTGCCGCGGAGCGGGAGCGGCGCGGCTACGCTGCGGCGCCGGGCGCCGTTCGATGCGCCAGCTCGTCGCACTGACCCGAACGGCATGTGCGTCGGTCCCCGCAAGCAGGCGGCGGATCGCTTCGTCGACGGGCATCCGTCCGCGCACCGACCGGACCCGCGCTTTCCATAACCGGGCGTCGGCGACGCTGATGCTGACGCCGCCTTGCCGGCTGATGACCGGCACCACGGCCGACAGGCTGCCGCCGCGCACGTCGAAGGCGCGTTCCTCGGCCGCCTTCGCCGGCACCGGCAGGCAAAGCACCATCGCTGCTGCGACAAAGCCAAGGCGCGTTTCCATCGTCAGCGGGTCAGTATCCAGCCTTCGCCGCGCCGTTCGGCGCGCGTTCCCGACAAGGCGGCGAGGTCGGCGACCGTGCGACCGCGATCCTTGTCGATGATCAGCGCGCCACGGAACGACACCATCGCGGCGTCGGGCGCAATACTGATCTGAATCGCCGCCGTTCGGCGCAGATCCTCGGCGACGACCGACAGCGGCGCGCCATTATAGACGAGCAGGCCGCTCCGCCAGCCGCCGACATTGGCGATATCGACGTCCTTCACCACCGGCGGGCCGCCGTCGCCGTCGCGCGCATCGAGTCCCTTGCCGGCCACCAGCCGGACATTTTCGCGGTCGGGGTTGTAAAGGACGACGCCCTCGGACACGGCAACCGATGTCGCGCGATCGCGCCGCACCACGTTGAACGCGGTGCCCAGGTCGACAATCCGCGCGCCGCCCGCTTCGACGACAAAGGGGTCGCCGTCGCGGTGCGCGACGCGGAACATCGCCTCGCCCGATTCGAGGCGCGCAAAGCGCGGCCGGTCGTCGTCGATCTCGACCACCGAACCGCCGTTGATGTCGATCGTCGAACCATCGGCGAGGGTAAGGGTGCGATGCTCGCCTGCTGCGGTTTCGATGCGGTCGCCGTTTCCGAGCAGGCCGGACGCTGACAGGCCGATGGCGCCGACCAGCGCGGCGGCGACGGCGCCGCCGAACCAGCGCCGCCGCGACAGACGTTGCGACGATCGGGTATCGGCTATTGTCAGGGTCGGCGCGATAGGCGGCAACGCATCGAGATCGCGGTCGAGGCTGGCGATCGCGTCGTAAACGGCCGCATGGCTCGCGTCTTCGGCCAGCCAGTCGGTGAAGCCATCCCAATCGTCGAATGCCGGATCGCGCTGGCGAACCAGCCAGTCGATCGCGCGCGCTTCGGCGGCGTCGTTCGGTTCAACCGGCATCGAACTGCCTCCTCAGCGCCGCCAGCGCCGCATAAACCTTGCGCAGATCGGCTTCGACCGTGCTCAGGCTGACGCCCATTTCGCGGGCAATCTCGCGCTGGTGGACGCCATCGACGCGAAAGCGGCGAAAGATGCGCGCGGGCCGCTCGCCCGTTGCCGCGATCGCCGCATCGGCGAGCGCGAGTTGCTCGCGCGAGATGAGCGCCGCCTCGCTCGACGGGCTGTGCATCGCCGCGCTCTCGCCCCACGCCTTGTCGCGAAGCTCGCGCTGGCGCGCCGAGCGGTAGCGATCGAGCATCAGATTGTTGGCCGCGCGCATCGCATAGGATAGCGGATCGGCGACGGGACCCGTCGCGCGTTCGGTCAGCCGCATCCACAAATCCTGGAACAGATCTTCCGCACTGTCGCCCGCACCGCGCATTTCGAGGAAGCGCAGGATGCGGTCGCGATGGGCGAGCAATACGCCCTCAATGCCCTGCAGGGCGTCGCTCTGATCGCGCGGCTCGGTCATGAATTGCTTGCTTTGGAATGCCATTTCTTGCCGGAACGGGCCGCCTCGCCACGCGGCAAATGTCCCCCTGAGCTTGCCGTCATATAGCGCCCATCGTCGGCCACGCAACTGCGGGGCAGGAAAAGGAAAAGGGGCGATTGCAAGCATCTGTCGTGTCGTTTCCTGAAACCAAGGCAAGGGGGAAGCGGGGTAGGGGATCCGCTTCCCCCTTGCGGGCGGGGTCGGCCCGGGGGGCTAGAGACCGACCCGCAGGCTCGCACGGAACGCCCAGCCGACATGGCTTTGCTGTTCTTCCGCGGACACTTCGCCGGCGACCTGAAAGGCCGAATTGCCGGCGATGCCGCGGAGGCGGCCGACCCAGCCGCTCGTGCGATCATCGGGGATCAGGGTGAAGGGCGTGCCGTCCTTGAACGAAGCCGTCGTCGCGCCCAGCGTGCCGCTGACGATCTGCCGGCGCCCGCCTTCGAGTTCGAAGCGCGTCCAGCCGTCATATTCGTCGGCGCCGCCGAACTCGAGGCCGAGCGTTACCGTGCCCGTTACCGCGAGTTCGTCGCTGTCGCGATCGAGCACGGTGAGGTCGAGCGCATCGCCGCCGCCCGTTTCCTGATAACCGTCTTCCTGGAGCTTGTAATAATCCACCGCGACCATCGGACGCAGCGTCAGCCCGCCGAGGCGCGTGTCATAGGCAACCGAGCCCGACGCCGACCACAGGGTCGCGTCCCATTTGCCCTTCATCGTCTCTTCAATGTCCTCGGCGCCCGCTTCGGCGCGGAAGATGCGTGTGCCCTTCAGCTTTACCGGCGCGCCCGACACGCGGGCGTTGGCCATGAAACCGTCCGAGCGCAGGCGCCAGTGCAGCGCACCTTCGAACTGGCTCGTGCTGACTTCATTGGCGTTGCTGCCGTTGCTGTCCTTGCCGCTGAGGAAGGCGATCGAGCCGCCGAAATTGCCGACGTCGCTCTCGATCTCCGCGCCGAGCGAGATGCCCCAGCCGCTGACGTCATAGCTCGCGGTGTTGCCGATTCCCTTCGACGTGCCCCAGACGGCCTGGTTCACCCAATAGCCCCATTTGCCTTCGTCCTGATACGGCGCATTGGGGTCGAGGAGGTGGCGTGCGAGCGCGCGCGAGCCCGAGGTGACGGTTTCAAAGACTCCGCCTTCGTGTTCCGGCAGCATCTGCTGAAGCTGGCTGCGGAACTGATCGCCATCGGTGATGCCGAGGAACACGTCCTCGATCTTCTGTTCGGCGACGACGGCATCGAGCACAGCGTCGAAAGCGCCGGCTTCCGAGCGGTTGAGACCGAGCTCGCTCGTGCTCTTGCGCGCGACATCGACGATCAGCCGGGTGGCAGTCGAGGTGAGTGTGCCCTTGTAAAGAAAGGGAAGAAGTGTCTGCGAGGCGGTCAGATTGTTGGCGCCAGTGATCGATCCGGCGGTGAGCACGACGTGCTCGCCCTCGGCCTCTTCGATGCTCGACAATTGAAGCGCGAGCTTCGATTCCGCGCCGAAGCTGGCATTCCCCGTCACTTGCAGCGCGGTGCCCGTGCTGCCTGTGTCGAGCATGACGCCAAGGACGCCCTTGTCGGTTACGGCAAGCGATGCGATCGTCGCGGCGCCCCGCACGTCGAAGGTGCCACCATTGACCGACACGGCCAGTCCCGACGAATTGGCAAGAGTGCCTGTAAAGACCGAAGTGCCGCCGATCGTTAGCGCATCGGCGCCGCCGCCGAAGTCGGCGAGCCCGGTGAACTTGGAGGTTCCGGCCAGCGCCATCGTGTCGTTGCCGGCGCCGAAGCGGGCGTTGCCGGCATAGGTCGCGTCGCCCGACAGCGCGAGCCTGTTGTTGCCGGCGCCGAAGATGCTGTTGCCCTTCACCGAACCATCCGCGATGTCGAACACGTCGTTGCCGCCGCCGAAACGGATGTCGCCGACGATGCTCGGCGCGGTGATACCCGCGGCCACGGCGGTCTGCTTGATCGTTGCCCCATTGTTGTTGGCCGACAGGTCGATCGCGATGTTGCGATCCGACGAAACGAGCGCGCCGCTCGCGCTGATCGCGCCGCTATTCTCGACCATATCGACATTGCCCGACAGGTCGACGATCGCGCGCGCCGTGCCATTGTCGCCGCCGGTCTTGGCCGCGATCGTGCCGCTGTTGCGGATCAGCGCGACGTCGGCGCCCGCTTCCACGATCACCGCGGTCGCTACTGCCCCCGACGCATTGCCGCCGGTTGACGCCTCGACCTTGCCCGCGTTACGCAGTTCGGGGGTCGAGGCACCGCTGCCGAAGCGGATTGCCGTCGCCGCCGCATCTTTGGACTGCGCCCCAACGCTGCCGGTGGCGCCGATGCCGATGCCGCCAGCGATCGTCACGGCGCCGCCAAGCCCGCCGATCCGGATCGCATTGCCATCCTTGCCGGCGTAAAGCCCGTTGCCGAGCACCGAGCCGTCGATGATGACGCCGAGGCCGGTTCCGGTGCCCGCGAGCGCGCCGATCGCGACATCGCGGTCGGCCGAACCGATCCGGATGGCCGCCGCCGATCCAAAGGAGCGGACGACCGCCGACCCTTCCTTGTCGTCGTCGATGCCGTCATCGTCCTCATCCTTGTCGGTTGTGCTCGAATCCTTCGGAGGGACCGCGAAAATGATGCCGCCCGTCACATCGCCTTCGACCGCCAGCGCGGGACCGCCGATCAGCAGGTCGTCGGCATCGAGCTTCGAGGGGTCGGCCGGGGGCGCGGTGAAGCGATAGCCCGTTGCCGTGAGATTGCCCTGCACGACGAGCGCGCCCGTGATGTCGCCGCCGAGCCGCGCGGCGATCGCATCGACACCGGTGGCGGCAATCGTTCCGGCAAGACGGATATTGCCCGTGACGTCCTGAAGCCCGACGCCGAGCGCCCTGTCGCCGAGCACGCTGATCGTGCCATCGTTGGTGAAATTGCCCGTCAGCGGGCCGCCGAGCCTTATGCCCGCCGAATCATTGCCTTCGATCGCGATCGCACCCGAATTGACGATGTTGCCCGAAAACGCGCCAGCGGTCGCGATGCCGACGCGGCCTGTGCCGATCGCGAACGGGCCGTCGAGGTCGCCGTCATTGTCGATGTCGGTCGCGGCGTAGGTTTCGCCGATCGTGATCTTGCCGGACGCGCTGTTGGTGATGCCGCCCGTGGTCCCTGCGCCGGCAAGAATGCCTGTTGCGCCATCGATATTGCTGAACTCGATCGTGCCGTCGTTGACGACCTTGTGATTGCTGTCGATCGTGACTGCGGGTCCTGCGACGGTCGGCTTGATCGACCCGGCGGAGGTGATCTTGATGTCGTCGGGCGCGCCCGACTTGATTGTCGACGTCCGCACAGGCGCGGTCGTGGCAGTGCTGATCGTCGTTTCGGCATGAACAGCGGTCGAGAGAAGGGTGGCCAGGCAGGTCGAGGCCAGCAGGGTCTTGCGCATCAGATTCCTCTTGAAATCGGGCCGGGAGGCATTCCGGCGACAATCACAAGACGGAACGGCGTGGCGTGAGCCTTGGAAAAAAATGCACCGACAAACGGACACCCGGCGCGCGCATAGCTATGCCCTGTTGCATCGCCTCCGGCCATCGGACATGCCATGGGCCAACGGGTCCGACAGGCCGGCAAGGGAGAGCCATGCGCGAACAGATCGTCACGGTCGATATTGGCGGCACGCACGCCCGTTTTGCTATCGCCGAGATCGAGGGTGGGCGCGTCCGTTCGCTGGGCGAAGCGACGACGCTGCATACAAAGGATCATGCGAGCTTCCAGACAGCGTGGCAGGATTTCGAAGGCCGGCAAGGCGGCACCCTGCCACGCGCGGTCGCGATCGCGATCGCCGGCCCGACGCGCGGCGAAATCATCCGCTTCACCAACAATCCGTGGATTATCCGTCCCGCGCTGATCGGCGAAAAGCTGAATGTCGACCGCCATATACTCGTCAATGATTTCGAGGCGGTGGGCCATGCCGTCGCGCAGGCCGACGAGAGCTATTTCGGGCGGCTGACCGGCCCCGACGAGCCGCTGCCGGCCACCGGCACGATCAGCGTCATCGGACCCGGCACCGGGCTTGGCGTCGCGCATATCTGGCGCGATGAGAGCGGCTATCGCGTGCAGGCGACCGAGGGCGGGCATATCGACTTCGCACCGCTCGACAGCATCGAGGACGCGATCCTCGCGCGGCTACGCAAGCGGCACCGCCGCGTATCGGTCGAGCGCGTCGTGTCTGGCCCCGGCATCGTAGACATTTACGAAACGCTCGCCGCACTCGAAGGACGCGCGGTGACACCGCTCGACGACAAGGCGATCTGGGCCGCTGCGCTGAGCGGCGGGGACAGTCTTGCCGCGGCGGCTGCCGATCGCTTCTGCCTCTCGCTCGGCAGCGTCGCGGGTGATCTCGCGCTGGCGCAGGGGGCGAGCGGGGTGGTTATCGCGGGCGGTCTGGGTCTGCGCATTCGCGATAGCCTGGTGCGATCGGGCTTTCCGGAACGCTTTATCGAAAAGGGGCGGTTCGAGGGGTTCATGGCGGCGCTGCCGGTAAAGCTCATCACGCATCCGCAGCCGGGGCTGTTCGGCGCTGCGGCTGCCTTTGCTCGCCAGCATGGCTGAGATTCCGCTGGCGTAGCGCCGCAAAAATCGGCAGCTAGGGCGCATGTCCGCGCGCCCCGTTCTTGGCATCATCGCCTGCAACCGCACCATCGGCGTCGAAACCGCGCAGGCAGTGATGAACCGCTATGCGACCGCGGCGATGCGTCATGCCGATTGCGCCGCGCTCATCATCCCGTCGCTCCCCGATCTGATGCGCGCCGACGAAGTGGTCGGGCGGCTCGACGGCGTGCTTCTGACGGGGACGCCATCGAATGTCGAACCGGCGCGCTACGGCGATGCCGCGACAGGTGAAGGGCCCTTCGATCCCGATCGTGACCGGATGATGATCGAACTGGTCGCGGCGGTGATCGCGGCGCAGCGGCCGCTGTTCGGCATCTGTCGCGGCTTTCAGGAGATCAACGTCGCACTGGGCGGCACGCTGCGCCGCGATACGGCGGCGAACGACGAACTGCTGCGCCACCATGCACCGGAGGGCGTTTCGTTCGACGCGATGTTCGACCATCGGCACCGGGTCGATCTGGTCGCGGGCGGGCTGCTCGCGTCGGCCTATGAAATGCCGTCGCTGGAGGTGAACTCGGTCCATTTCCAGGGAATCGGAGCCCTCGCCGACGGGCTGACGGTCGAGGCGCGCGCGCCCGACGGGCTGGTCGAAGCCTATAGCGCGCGACCCAATGGTGCGCCACTGCTCGCGGTGCAGTGGCATCCCGAATGGGCGACCGACGCCGATACGCGGAGCCAGACCTATTTTCACCTGCTCGGCCGCGCGCTAAGAGGCGAATTATGAACCGCCGCGTCACCCGTTACGATCGCTATCTCGCGCGGATCAGCTTTTCGCCCTGAATTCAAAGCTGGGTCTCGTTCCGCTCGTGTCGAGCGAAGTCGAGACACCCATCGTCGCAGCGCAAGGCCGAGAGGCATCTCGACTTCGCTCGATGCGAACGGTCTATCGGAATCAGGAGTTTTTCAATGCCCCGCAATCACGACATCGCCGAACTACGCCGCCTCGACGTCGCGCACCACCTTCCCGCGCAGGCCGACTGGGCCGAAATCGAAAAGCTCGGCGGCAGCCGGATCATCACCCATGCCGAAGGCTGTTACATCACCGATGGCGACGGCCACCGCATCCTCGACGGCATGGCGGGCCTGTGGTGCGTCAACGTCGGTTATGGACGCGAGGAACTGGTCGAAGCGGCGGCGGCGCAGATGCGCGAGCTGCCCTTCTACAACACCTTCTTCAAGACCGCGACGCCGCCGACGGTGACGCTCGCGGCGAAGATCGCGTCGCTCACACAGAACCGCCTGCCGCATATCTTCTTCAACGCATCGGGTAGCGAAGCCAACGACACTGTCTTTCGCATGGTCCGTCATTACTGGAAGTTGAAGGGCGAGCCCAAACGCACCATCTTCATCAGCCGCTGGAACGCCTATCACGGCTCGACCGTCGCAGGCGTGTCGCTGGGGGGCATGAAGGCCATGCACGCGCAGGGCGACCTGCCGATCCCCGGCGTCGAGCACGTCCGCCAGCCCTATTATTTCGGCGAAGGGCAGGGGATGAGCGAGGAGGAGTTTTGCGACGCCTGTGTCCAGGCAATCGAGGACAAGATACTGGAGGTCGGCCCCGAAAACTGCGCGGCCTTCATCGGCGAACCGGTGCAGGGCGCGGGCGGGGTGATCATTCCGCCCGAGGGATATTGGCCAAAGGTCGAGGCCGTGGTGCGCAAATATGGCCTGCTGCTCGTTGCCGACGAGGTGATCTGCGGCTTTGGGCGTACCGGGCAGATGTGGGGGCACGAGACGATGGGCTTTTCGCCCGACCTGATGCCGATGGCGAAGGGGCTGTCGTCGGGTTACCTGCCGATTTCGGCCACGGCAGTGACGAGCCATGTGGTCGAGGTGCTCAAGACCGGCGGCGATTTCGTCCATGGCTTTACCTATTCGGGGCATCCGGTCGCGGCGGCGGTGGCGCTCAGGAATATCGAGATTATCGAACGTGAAGGATTGGTCGAACGCACCGGCAACGTCACCGGCCCGCATCTGGCAAAGGCGCTTGCGACCTTGAACGACCATCCTCTTGTCGGCGAGACGCGCTCGATCGGTCTGCTCGGCGCGGTCGAGATCGTGGCCGACAAAACGACCCGCGCGCGCTTTGGCGGCGCCGAGGGCACGGCGGGGCCGATGGCGCGCGATGCCTGCATCGCGAACGGGCTGATGGTGCGGGGCATCCGCGACAGCCTGGTGATGTGCCCGCCGCTGGTGATCACCACCGAACAGATCGACGAGATGGTTGGTATCATCCGCAAATCCCTGGATGAGGTGATGCCGAAATTGCGGATGCCAAGCTGAAAACTTGCGCTTTCCTATCAATCCGTTCGACACGAACGGGTAGATGGGTCGCTCCAGACTCCTCAGAAGGACCAAGACCCTATGCCCTCCGGCCTCTTTGCCCTGCTCGACGACGTTGCCACCATTGCCAAGGTTGCCGCGGCGAGCATCGACGACATCGGTGCCGCAGCGTCGAAAGCGGGGGTCAAGGCCGCGGGGGTGGTGGTCGACGACGCCGCGGTGACGCCGCGCTATGTGACCGGCTTTCAGCCGAACCGCGAACTGCCGATCATCTGGCGCATCGCCAAGGGGTCGATGTTCAACAAGCTGGTGCTGATCCTGCCCGCGCTGCTGCTGCTGTCGGCGGTGGCGCAATGGGCGATCACGCCGCTGCTGATGGTCGGCGGCGCCTATCTGTGTTTCGAGGGCGCCGAGAAGGTCTGGCATTCGCTCGCCGCCGACAAGCACAGCCTGGCCGAAGAAGCGGCTACCGTGATCGATCCGAACCATGAGGAGGTCATGGTCAAGGGCGCGATCCGCACCGACTTCATCCTGTCGGCCGAAATCATGGTGATCGCCCTCAACGAGGTGCTCGACGAAGCGATGCTGATGCGTACGGCAACGCTGGTTGTTGTCGCCATCGCAATCACGGTTGCGGTTTATGGCGTTGTCGGGCTGATCGTGAAGATGGACGACATCGGGCTGCACATGGCCAGGGAAGGGCATAACGCCCGGCGCGCGATCGGGCGCGGACTTGTCGCTTTTATGCCCAAGCTGCTCGCCACGCTGGCGACGGTCGGCACCGCGGCGATGCTGTGGGTCGGCGGCCAGATTTTCCTCCACGGCCTCGACGAATATCATATCGGCAATCTGGGCCACGGCCTGCACGATTTTGCGTATTCGGTCGCGGGCGGATTGCCCGGCGCGGGTGTGTGGGAATGGCTGATCAATGCCGGCGGCGCGGGCGTGTTCGGCCTGCTGCTGGGCGGAGTGATCGTGGCGGCACTGCATCTGGTGCCGGGAAAGAAGGAGCACTAATTTGCCCTCTCCTTCAGGGGAGGGCAGCGAGACTTGGCAGCTTGCTGCCTAGTCGCAGCCGGTGGGGGCATCGGCGTAGCGCAAGGTTTCTGGGCACCACCCCAACCCGTCCCCTGAAGGGGAGGGGCCAGTTTATCCCAGCAACACCACCGGGCTGTCGGCGCGCCAGTGCATCGACACCCTGTCGTCCCAGGTGAAATCCTCCTGGTCGTGGCGCGACAGATTGGGGCGCGAGACGCGGAGGCGTGCGCCGCTGTCCAGTTCGATCTCGAACAGCGTGATGTCGCCGAGGTAGGACATGCCCTTGATCGTCCCGCGCGCGAAATTGTGGCCGTCGGGGGCATCCTCCGCCGCGGCGCGCACCGCCTTGCCGGCGCCGGGGACGTGGAGGTAGATTTTCTCCGGCCGAAGCGCGACCCACACGTCGGCGCCATGCGGTCCTGTCACCCCATGGTTGAGATAGACCTTGCCGAGGCCGGGACAGTCGACCGCGGCCTTGTCAGGCTCATCGAGCGTCAGCTTGCCTTCGAAGATGTTCACCGACCCGACGAAATCGGCGACGAAGCGGTTGGCGGGATATTCGTAAAGGTCCGACGGCGTGGCGAGCTGCGCGACGTCGCCCTTGTTGATCACCGCGATCCGGCACGCCATCGACAACGCCTCGTCCTGATCGTGCGTCACGGTGACGAAGGTGATGCCGACCTTTTCCTGCAGCTCCGACAGCTCGAACTGCATCTGCGCGCGCAACTTCGCATCGAGCGCCGAGAGCGGTTCGTCGAGCAACAGCACCTTGGGCCGCATCACCAGGCTTCGCGCGAGTGCGACGCGCTGGCGCTGCCCGCCCGACATCTGGTCGGGCATCCGGCCCTCGAATCCGCTGAGCTTGACCAGCGCGAGCGCTTCGGCAACGCGGTCTCGGACCTCGCCGCCCTTCACGCCTGCGATCCTGAGTCCGTAAGCGACATTGTCGGCGACGCTCATGTGCGGAAACACCGCATAGCTCTGGAACACCATATTCACCGGGCGCTTGTTCGGCGGGATGCCCGCCATATCCTGCCCGTCGATCAATATGCGACCCTCGCTCGGCAGTTCGAACCCCGCGATCATCCGCAGCAAGGTCGTTTTGCCGCAGCCCGAGGGGCCGAGCAGCACGAAGAACTCGCCCGCGTTGATGTCGAGGCTGACATTGTCGACCGCCGTGACCTTGCCGAAGCGTTTCGAGACGTTCTGGATCTGGATGATCGGTTGGGCGGGTTCGGTCATGGTCAGTGGGTTTCCGCAATGGCTTTCACACCCTGCGCCTTCAGCGCAACGAAGGTCAGGACGACGGTAAGGATGATGAGCAGGGTCGATGCCGCGTTGACCTCTGGCGTCACCGAGAAGCGGACCATCGAATAGACCTTCACCGGGAAAGTGATCGTGTCGGGGCCGCTGGTGAAATAGGTGATGACGAAATCGTCGAGGCTGAGGGTGAATGATAGCAACGCACCCGCGACGAGCGCCGGTTTCATGTGCGGAATCAGCACGTCGCGGAACACCTGCCATTCGCTGGCGCCCAGATCCTTCGCGGCTTCCTCCTGCTCGCGGTTGAAGCTTGCGAGGCGCGAGCGCACGACCATGGTGACGAAGGGGAAGCAGAAGGTGATGTGCGCGATGGTGATCGCGCCGAGGTTGAACGGCCAGACGAGGTCGTTCGGCCAGCCGATTGCCGCGAAAAACATCAGGAACGCTACGCCGAGGCAGATTTCGGGAACGATGATCGGCAACGAGATGGTGCCGTCGATCGCGCCCTTCCACGGGAAACGAAAGCGCCAGAGCATCACCGCGGCGAGCGTGCCAAGCACGAGGCTGGCGAGCGTCGCCAGCGCGGCGATGGTCAGCGAATTGACCAGCGCCTCGACCAGCTGGTCGTTGCCCAGTGCCTTCTCATAATATTTCGTCGTGAAGCCGCGCCATACGACGTTGCGCTTGCTGTCGTTGAAGCTGAAGATCATCAGCACCACCAGCGGCGCGTAGAGAAAGACCATCACCGCGCCGACCCACAGGCGCATCCACAGCGTCCGGCTATATTCGAGCGGTGCGCGCGGGGTGCGGGCGAAGAGCGCCATCAATGCGCCTCCGGCGCGCGGCGCCGCAGCGATTGCAGCGCAATGAGGATGAACATCGCGTAGATGAGCAGAAAGGACAGCGCGGCGCCGAAAGGCCAGTCATTCGCCTTCTTGAACTGGCGCTCGATCACATTGGCGATCATCTGGCTGTCGGTGCCACCCATCAGGTCGGGGGTAAGATAGGCGCCGAGCGCGGGAATCAGGGTAATCATCACCCCGGCGATGATGCCGGGGGCGGCGAGCGGGACGACGATCCGCATGATCGTGCGGAAATGGCCGGCGCCCAGATCGAGGCTCGCCTCGATCAGGCTGCGGTCGAGCCGGTCGAGCGCGGCATAGAGCGGCAGCACCATGAAGGGCAGGTGGACATAGACGAGTCCGAACACGACCGCGAAATTGTTGAAGAGCAGTTCGACCGGCTCCCACGTCGGGAGCGGCTGGAGCCCGACAAGCGCCTTCATCCAGCTTGCGCCTTCCCACAGGACACCGAGGCCCTTGTTGGCGAAGCCCTGCGTGCCGAGCAGCATCATCAGCGCATAGGTGCGGATGAGCAGGTTGGTCCAGAAGGGCAGCATGATGCCGAGGAGCAGCCACGGCCGCCACTTCTCGCTGGCAAAGGTGATCGCCATCGCGACCGGAAAACCGATGATCAGGCAGATGAGCGTAACGAGCGCCGCGACCGCGAAACTCTTGCCGAATATGGTGAGGTAGAGCCACTCGGTGGCGCGCTTGTAATTGTCGAGCGTGCCCGAAATGGCGATTTCGGTGAGCCCGCGGTTTTCGCCAAAGCTGTAGAGCCAGACGATCGCCATGGGGACGAGGAAGAAGAGCAGAACCCACAGGAGCGTCGGCAGCGACACCGCCGCGAAAACGCCCCTGTTGGTTTTCCAGTCCTGCTCGGCCACCCCCGCCGTCCCTGGATCGCGTCAGGCCGCCCGCACGCGCGTGAACGCCTCTTCGAAGAGTGGCTGAAGCTCGGGGTTGAAGCGTGCATATTCGCACTTGGCGAGCACATCGGCGGGCGGGAAGATCACCGGGTTGTTCTTGTAGCTTTCGGGCATCAGCGCCTTCGCCGCGGCGTTGGGCGTCGGATAGAGGATCGTCTCGGTGATATGCTTGTCGACATTCGCGTCGAGGATATAGTTGATAAAGGCATGGGCGTTCTTCGGATGCGGCGCGCCCTTCGGGATGCACAGATTGTCCGAATTGAGCTGGCTGCCTTCCTTGGGGATGACGAAGTCGATATCGTCATCCTCGACCATCGCCTGTGCGATGTCGCCATTATATTCGAGCACGACGTCGACATCTCCCTTGAGCAGCAGATCCTGCCCGTCATCCTCGTGGAACTTCTTCACATTGGGCTTTTGCTTGATCATCATCCGTTCGATCGTCGCGACGTCGGCGGGGGTCAGTTCGTTGACCGATTTTCCGAGATATTTGCCGAACAGGCGGAACATGTCGCCCGCCTCCGACAGCCAGGCGATGCGGCCGGCATATTCGGGGCTGTCGAACAGCACTTTCCAGCTGTCGGGCGTCGCTGACACCTTCGACTTGCGATAGCCGATGCCGAGCGCGAGCCAGGTGTAGGGCATCGAAAACTTGCGCTGCAGGTCATATTCGACGTTGATATAGGCGGCGTCGATATTTTTCTTGTTCGGAATGAGGCTGTGGTCGAGCGGCATCAGCATGTCGGCCTTGCTCATCCGTTCGACGAAGTCGTTCGACGGCACGATCACGTCATAGCCGGGATTGCCGGCCTTGAACTTGGCGAACAGCACGTCGTTGCTGTCGAACAGGTCCATCGTCACCGCGACGCCCGTCGCTTCCTCGAAATCGGCCAGCGTCGTTTCGCCGATATAAGTGTCCCAGTTATAGAAGTTGAGCCTGGCCTCTTCGCCATTCGCCAGCGTCTTGCCGCCTTCCTTGCTGCACGCGGCGAGCCCGCCGAAACTGATCCCGACGGCGGCGACACCAAGCGCCTGAAGGAGCGAGCGGCGCCCGCGGGTCTGCTTGATCAGTTCGTTGAAGTCCATGGCCAGCCTCCCTGTGTGAAGCGCCAAGCTGACTCATTAAACGCGGCTTGGAAAGAGGCTTTTTTGCGCTGCACCAGGATAATATGAAACTTTCATGCGTTGCGTAGGTACCAATCATAATCGAGCGCCGGCACGACGCTGAAATAATTGTCCTGTTCGACGCGCTTGACGATGCTGAACATGTCGACGAACCGGTCGCCCAGATAGTCGCGCATGAGCGCCGAATCGTGGAAACGGTCGACCGCGGCGAACCAGTTCGACGGCGGCTTGTCGTCGCCGCTGTTGTCGCGGTCATAACCGTTGCCGACCACCGCGGCGCCGGGGTCGGTCCTCGTCGTCATGCCGTGATGCATCCCGGCAAGCACCGCCGCGACCGCGAGATAGGGGTTGGCGTCGGCGCCGCACGCGCGATGTTCGACATGGCGGCTCGGCGGCGGGCCGGCGGGAATGCGGAACGACACGGTGCGGTTGTTGACGCCCCAGGTCGGCGCGACGGGAGCATAGCTGTTCGCCTTGAAGCGGCGATAGCTGTTCGCGTGGGGGGCAAAGATGGCGAAGGCGTCGCCGACGCTGCCGATCATCCCGCCGATCGCGTGGCGCAGCGCGTCGGTTCCCTCGGGGTCTTCGCTTGCGAAGATATTGGTGCCGCCTGCGTCGTTCACCGAAACATGGATGTGCATCCCGCTGCCCGCCTGATCGGCAAAGGGTTTCGCCATGAAGGTGGCTTCGAGGCCGTGTTGCTGGGCAATCGCCTTGACCAGCCTTTTGTACATGATCGCATCGTCGGCGGCGCGCAGCGCGTCGGGCTTGTGGCGCAAGGTCAGCTCGAACTGGCCGGGAGCGAATTCGCTGATCGCGCTTTCGAGCGGCAGGCCCTGCACGTCGGTCGCCGTGTAGAGTGCGTCAAAAAAAGGCCGGAAATCCTCCAGTTCGCGCAGGCCGTATACCTCGACATTGCGCGGCGCGCTGCGGCTGTAGCCGGGGCGGGCCGGGCGGATGCCGCCGTCGCGTGCGCGGCGCGGATCGACAAGGTAAAACTCCAGCTCGACCGCGAGCACCGGGGTGAGCGCGTCGGCGGTAAAGCGGTCGATCACGCGGCCGAGCACATGGCGCGGGTCGAGGTCGTGCGGCGTCCCGTCGAGCTCATAGAAATCGACAAGGAACTGTGCCGCGCCGTCGCCTCCCCAGGGCGTGCGAACGAGGGTGCCGGGGATCGGCTTCATCGAGCGGTCGGCATCACCATCTTCCCAGACGAGTCCGGTTTCGACGGTATCCTGTCCGGTGATGTCGACGACGGTGATCGAACCGGGGAACATGCGCCCGCTGTCGTAGACGGCCATCACTTCATGCTGGCGCAGCCGCTTGCCGCGCGGGACGCCGCCCATGTCGGTATAGATCATCTCGATCGCATCGACGTCAGGGTTCGCCTTGAAAAAGGCCTCGGCTTCGGACCGGTCCGCAATCACGCCCGATGACTTCGACATCGCCCGCTTACTCCTTCAACGCGCTCACGCAGTCGGCGAACGCGCCGACCAGCCGGTCGATCTGATCGTCGCCCGTCACCGGACTCACCAACATCATATTGTGGAAGGGCGCCAGCAAAATCCCGCGGTTCGCCAGGAAGAGGTGGATTGCCGCTTCGAGTTCGGGCTGCATCGCCGCCCTGGCTTCGCGGCCATTGCGCGGCGGGGTCGGGCAGGTGAGAAACTCGACGCGCGCGCCGACCTGGGTGACGTGCCAGTCGACCGCGGCGCGGGCAATCTCCTGCTCCAGCCCGGCGACGAGCCGCGCCGCGCCGCGTAGCATTTGGTCATAGGCGGCCGGTGTGATGACCTCCGCCAGCATGGTATCCATCGCGGTGATCGCGAGCGCGTTGGCCGACAGGGTGGTGCCGATCCCGCTGTGCCCCGGCGGGCGCGTATGGTTGAGCGCGACCATATGATCGCCGACCGCGGCGCTGAAGCCATAAACCGCGCAAGGTATACCGCCGCCGATCGACTTGCCGATGACCATCAGGTCGGGCCGTGGTCCATGGGTGACGCCGTGGCCGCCATGGCCCGACGAGACCGTATGCGTCTCATCGAACACCAGCAATGTGCCGGTTTCGTCGCAGAGTGCGCGAAGCGCCCCGAGAAAGCCGGGCGCATCGCGCACCATGCCGATATTGGTCATCACCGGCTCGGCAAGCACGCAGGCGATGTCGCCCCGCCGTAACGCCGACGCCAGCGCATCTTCGTCGTTGAACTCGACCACTTCGGTTGTGGCGGTCAGGTCATGGACCTGTCCGACCAGACTTGCCCGCATCGCCGGGCGACCGGCTGTCAGATCGACAAAGGCGTCGTCGACCGCGCCATGATAGGCGCCGTTGAAGATCAGGATCTTCGCGCGGCCGGTGATGCCGCGGCACCAGCGAATGACCGCACGATTGGCCTCGCTGGCGGTGGTCGTCACCTGCCACAGCGGCAGGCCAAAGGTCGCCGCGAGCCGTTCTGCCAGCGTCGCGCCGCGCTCGGTAGGCAGCATATAGCTCAGCCCTTCGCTCGCCTGTTGCGCCAGCGCCGCGGCAAGCGGCTGCGGCGAATGACCGAACAGGCTCGCCGTGTCGCCCAGGCAGAAATCGTCGTAACGCTGGCCGTCGATGCTGGTCAGCGTCGCGCCGCGCGCCGATGCAGCGACGATGGGCACCGGGCTCGGCCAGTCGGTCATCCAGTGGAAGGGGACTGCCTGGAACCAGCCTTTTGCTGCCGCATGATGCGCGAAAGCGCGCGGATTGAGGGTGCGAAAGCGCTCCGCCTCGCGCGCCGCGACGCGCGCGATCGCGGCCCCGGCGATCATCCGAGCCGGTCCTTCAATGCATAGAAAAGCAGTCCCAGCGTCGCGAGCGGGCGTTGAAGCCAGTTGCCTCCGGGGAAGGGGCGGGAGGGAAGGTTCGCGAGCAGGTCAAAGCGCTCGGCGGTCCCCGCCATTGCTTCGGCGATGAGTTCGCCCGCAAGCGTCGTCACC
This sequence comes from Sphingopyxis alaskensis RB2256, assembly GCF_000013985.1. Lineage (GTDB taxonomy): Bacteria > Pseudomonadota > Alphaproteobacteria > Sphingomonadales > Sphingomonadaceae > Sphingopyxis > Sphingopyxis alaskensis. The sequence continues at coordinate 1,156,581 of NC_008048.1, forward strand.
AGCGCGCCGTGCCCCGAAAAGCCGTGCGCGAAAAACATGTTTCCGCGCCGTCCGATATGCGGCAGGCGGTTCATCGTCACCCCAACCGCGCCGCCCCAGCCATAATCGATCTTCGCGTCGGCGATTTGCGGGAACACTCCGGTCATGAAGGGCCGCACGAATGCGGCGATGTCGCGCGGCGGCGTCTGCGAATAGCGCTCGCCCCCGCCGAATATGAGGCGCTTGTCGGCGGACAGGCGGAAATAGTTGAGCACGAAGCGGCTGTCGGCGACCGCGGCGTCGCTTGGCAGCAGTTCGTCGGCGTTGGCGAGCGGCGCGGTCGCGATATTATAGTTCATGATCGGCACGGTGTAGCGGCCGAGATCGGGTTCGAGGTCGCCGATCCAGCTGTCGGTGGCGTCGATGAAATAGCGCGCTTCGACCGCCACCTTGCCGAGCAGCAGTTGGCCGGGATCGCCCGCGCGGATCGAGGTGGCGCGCCGGCCTTCAAAAATCCGGACTCCTGCCGCCTCGGCGGCCTTCGCCAGACCGACGGCGTAGTTCAGCGGGTGAAAATGCCCGGCGCGGGCGTCATAAACGCCGCCGTGATAGCGCGGACTGGCGACATGCGCGTCCATCCCCGCCTTTTCGACAACCTCGGTTTCGTAACCGAAACGCGTCGCCAGATAGTCCGCCTCGCGCCGCATCGCGTCGAAGTCGCCCGGCGTCCACGCCGCCTCAAGGTGCCCGGACTTGAGGTCGCAGTCGATGCCATGCTTTGCGATCCGGGCCTTCACGCGGTTGTCGCGCCAGCACAGGTCGAACAGCGCGTCGGCGCGCTCGTGGCCGAACTCGGTGTCCAGTTCGGATGCGGTCCAGCGCAATCCGGGGATCAACTGCCCCCCGTTGCGCCCCGAGGCGCCGAAGCCGACATGCTCGGCTTCGACCAAAATGACCGAAAAACCGCGCTCGGCGCAGGCGAGCGCGGCGCTCAGCCCGGTGAAGCCACCGCCGATGACCGCAACGTCGCAGCTGAAATCGTCCTCAATATGATCGCGCGGCCGCCATTCGTGCGCGGTCGCGGCGTAATAGCTGTGGTTCAGCGGGTCGCTCATTCCGACGCCACCCCTAATCCGGCTCGCGTCGAGCGAAGTCGAAACGCCGCGCCGTCGCGATGGGCGTCTCGACCTCGCTCGACGCGAACGGGAAGGATGGGCAGAATATCATCGGCGGTTCAGACCCGCATCAGCAGATGTTCGCGCTCCCAGCTCGACACCACCGACTGGTAATTGAACAGCTCATAATCCTTCACGGCATAGAAAATCTCGAAGAAATCGTCGCCGAGCAGGTTGCGGACCTTTTTGCACGAGGCGAAACGGTCGAGCGCGGCCTCCAGCGTGCGCGGCAGGGTGCGTGCGCGATTATAGGCGCTGCCGGTGATCGGCTTGGGCGGGACCATCCGGTCGACCATGCCGATATAGCCGCATACGAGCGACGCGGCGATCGCGAGATAGGGATTGCTGTCGGCGCCGGGCAGGCGGTTTTCGACGCGGCGGTTGTGCTTGTCGGACACCGGGATACGAAAACCGCACGAGCGGTTGTCGGCGCCCCACTGGACGTTGATCGGCGCCGCGCTGTCGGGGCGCATCCGGCGAAAGCTGTTCACATTGGGCGCCCAGAGCGGCGCAATTTGCGGCATGAAACGGACGAGCCCCGCGACAAAGGACCGAAAGGCGGCGCTGTCGCGGCCATTCGCGGTCGCGAACAGGTTGCGACCCGTATCGGCATCGATGACCGACTGATGGATGTGCATCGCGCTGCCTGGCTGGCCCGCCATCGGGTTCGCCATGAAAGTGGCATAGACGTCATGTTGCCGCGCCACATTGCGGACGACGCGTTTGAACAGGAAGACCTCGTCGGCGAGCCGCAGCGGATCGCCATGGTTGAAGTTCACCTCCAGCTGCGCGGCGCCCATTTCGTGAATCATCGTGTCGATATTGAGCCCCATCAGCTCGCAATCGTCATAGATATGATCGATGATGTCTTCATATTCGTTCATCGCCTCCAGCCCATAGGGCTGGCTCGCCGTTTCGGCACGGCCCGACTGGCCGGTGGGCGGAGTCAGCGGGAAATCGGGATCGGTGTTCTGCGAAACGAGGTAAAACTCCACCTCGGGCGCAATGATCGGTTTCCAGCCCCTGTCTTCGTAGAGGCCCAGCACTTTTTTGAGGATCGTGCGCGGCGCGATGTCGACCTCGGTCCCGTCGCCGTTGAAGGCGTCGGCGATGACGAAAGCGGTCGGCGAGGTAAAGCCCGGCGCGACGCAGATCGTGTCGGGATCGGCGATCAATATCTTGTCCGGGTCCTTGTCCCAGACATCGTCGATGTCCTCGGGGTAATGACCGTCGATCGTGCAGATGAAGACGCTGCCGGGAATGCGCAGCGTCTTGTCCTTGACCGAGGTGAGAAACTTGCGCGCCGGCAACACCTTGCCGCGCTGAACCCCATTGATGTCGGGGACGATACATTCGACTTCGTCGATCTTGTGCTCGCTGATCCATTGTTCCAGATTGACTGACATGCGCCCCCGATTGGGCCGAGGAGCCGGCCCGTTTGTGGAGCGGACAGCCTATCGTGAAGTCGGGTGAAGCGCCAGAGGGCCGGTTTTGTCCATTGCCAGCGGGGTGGCGGGCCGTCAGATTGGCGCGCAGAAGAACCAGAGGAGGCAAGCAGCGATGAGGGGCGACAACGACCAGCTGGCAAGTTTCTGGATGCCCTTCACCGCGAACCGCGCGTACAAGGCGCAGCCGCGCCAGCTCGTATCGGCAAGCGGCATGTTTTACCGGTCGAGCGACGGGCGCGACATACTCGACGGCACCGCGGGCCTGTGGTGCAGCAATGCCGGTCATTGCCGCCCCGAAATCACCGAGGCGATCGCCAGAACCGCGGCGACGCTGGACTTTGCACCGACGTTTCAGCTGGGGCACCCGCTGCCTTTTGAGCTGGCGCAGCGCCTCGCGGCGTTGATGCCCGACGGGCTCGACCGGATATTCTTCACCAACAGCGGGTCGGAGTCGGTCGATACGGCGCTCAAAATCGCGCTCGCGATCCAGCGCGCGAAGGGGCAGGGGGCGCGCACCCGGTTGATCGGGCGCGAACGCGGCTACCACGGCACCGGCTTTGGCGGGATCAGCGTTGGCGGTCTCGTCAACAACCGTCGCGCCTTCGGCGGGGGTTTGCCGGGCGTAGACCATCTCCGTCATACGCATGATCTGGAGCGCAACGCTTTCAGTCGCGGATTCCCGCAGCATGGCGCCGAACTCGCCGACGATCTGCAACGCCTGGTCGATCTGCACGGCGCCGAGACGATCGCTGCGGTTATCGTCGAACCGATGGCGGGATCGACCGGCGTGCTCGTGCCGCCCGTTGGCTACCTCTCACGCTTGCGCGAGATTTGCGACCGGCATGGCATCATCCTGATCTTCGACGAAGTCATCACCGCTTTCGGGCGTGTCGGCGGCGCAACGGCGTCGCAAATGTGGGGCGTGACGCCTGACATCATCACCATGGCCAAGGGCCTGACCAATGCCACGGTGCCGATGGGGGCGGTGGCGGTGAAGCGCGAGCTGCACGATGCGGTGATCGACAGCGCGCCGGGCGGGATCGAGCTGTTCCACGGCTACACCTATTCAGGCCACCCCTTGGCGAGCGCGGCGGGGCTGGCGACGCTGGACCTCTATGCCCGCGACGGGCTGTTCGACCGTGCGAGCGAACTCGGCGCCTATTGGGAGGATGCGGCACACAGCCTGAAGGGGCGGCGGCACGTCATCGACGTCCGCACGATCGGCCTCGTCGCAGGCATCGAACTTGAACCACGCCCCGGCGCCCCCACCGCGCGCGCGATGGAACTGTTCCACGCCTGTTTCGACAACGGCCTGCTCGTGCGCGCTACGGGCGATATCATCGCGCTGTCGCCGCCGCTGATCGTCGAGAAGGAACAAATCGACGCAATGTTCGGGACGATCGCCGACCTCATCGACCGGATCGATTAGGCGCTGGCGGCAAGGGGAAAGCTTATCGAAACGCTGGTTCCCTTGCCCGGTTCGCTGTCGATGTGGAGCTGCCCCTGATGGCGCTCGCTGATATGCTTGACGATCGCGAGGCCAAGACCGGTGCCGCCGACCGAGCGGCTGCGCGCCTCGTCGACGCGGTAAAAGCGTTCGGTCAGCCGCGGGATATGGTCGGGGGCGATGCCGTCACCCTCGTCGCTCACCGACAGCCGAACGCGCGCTCCTTCGCGCAGCAGTTCGACCGTCACCGGCGTGCCGGGACGGCCATATTTCAACGCATTGGATATGATATTGTGGGCGAGTTGGCCGAGCTGCGCCTCGTCGCCCAGCATCGGCATCGCTTCGGTGCCGAGCGCCGCGACAATGTCCTTCGGCCGCGCGGATTCGCTGTCCTGCAATTGGGTGATCGTGTGCCGGACGATCGCGGCGAGGTCGACCTCGGCGGTTGGACGGCGAAAGCGGTCGGCCTCGACGCGCGAGATTGAGAGCAGGTCGATCACCAGTTGCTGCATCCGCCGCGCCTCGCGCTCGATGATCGACAGGAAGCGGCGCCGCGTTGCGCCGTCGTCTTCGCCATTCATGTCCTGCAATGTTTCGACATAGCCGATGATCGCGGCGAGCGGGGTGCGCAGCTCGTGGCTGGCGTTGGCGACAAAATCGGACCGCATCCGGTCGGCGGCGTCGATCGCCGAGCGATCGGACAGGAAGACGATGCGTTCGCCGTTCGACAGCGCGGCGATGCGCATGGTCCAGCGCTGGCCGGGGCGGGGATAATCGACGAGGTCGATCGTCTCCAGCGGCGCGTCGCCGTCGATCCGCGACAGCCATTCGGTGGCGAGCGGATGACGGATCGCGGTGCGGATGTCGGCGCCGACGATGTGCCGTCCGAGCAGCCGAATGGCCGCGTCGTTGGCGATGGCGACGACATTATCGGCAACGCCGAGCAGCGGGTCTTTTTCCTGATCGACCCAGCGTGCGAAATCGGGATGACGCAGCAAGGAAAGCGGACGTGTCTCGGCAGGCGAGGTTCGCTGGGCGCGGGTCGCGGACAGGGCGGGAGGAAGCGCGCTGTAAACCGTGAAGGTTGCGGCGAAACCCGCGACCGCCATCATCGCGATCGTCGGCGGGTCGCCACCGGCCAGCGCCGCAAAGATCGCCGCAATGGCGATCAGCGTCAGCGCGATGACAAGGCTGGACAGGCGATCGAACATGCGCCGCCCGCTTCGCACGAAGCGGGGGATGCGCGCAATCGGCTTTGCGCATGTTAACGCTTTTGCCGGGCTTGTATCAAAGCGGGAAACGAGCAGGCTTCCCCTGGTCTTTTGCTTTTCCTCGCTCCGTCGTTGCGTTATGCGACGGTCATGGAAAACAGGGACGTCCCGGCGGATCCGGTCGATAGGGATGATGCGGCGTCGTCGCGCCGCCATGTGCTCGCGCTTGGCGCGGCGGGCGTATCGGCGGCGCTGACGATCCGGCCCGCCTTTGCCCAGACCGCGGTGTCGGTGATGAACTGCCAGATTCCGGTGCCGGGGCCGACCGCCGCGGGCCAGTATATCGACGCGACCGGCAAGCTCGTCCCGCCGGGAACAAAAGGCGCCTTTCCGGGCGCACCGCGGCCTTTTACGGGCGAGGAAGTCAAACAGGCGTTTCGCGGTCGCAGCCTGCCCGGAACGACCTATGACCAGTCGCAGGCCTATCTTCAATATATCCGGCGCTTGCAGGCAGGGCAGAGCGGCTTTACCTGTTTCGCATCGATCACGACGTCGCGCTGATTATCGCTTCCTGACAGGCGATTTGCGGTTTCAGCCGATCGTCAGACAAGGGAGTTTTCGTGAAACTGGCTTCGCTCAAGCACGGCCGTGATGGCCGCCTCGTCGTCGTTTCGGACGATCTGGCTTGGTATTCCGACGCATCGGCGATCGCGCCGACGATGCAGGCGGCGCTCGACGACTGGGCCGATGCTGCGCCGCGTCTGGCCGCGCTGGCCGAGGATTTGAACCATGACGCGATCCCCAAGGAGCGCTTTCACGAGCGCGACGCCGCATCGCCACTGCCACGCGCCTATCAATGGGCCGACGGCAGCGCCTATGTGAACCATGTCGCGCTGGTGCGCCAGGCGCGAGGCGCGGAAATGCCCGAGAGTTTCTGGCACGATCCGCTGATGTACCAGGGCGGCAGCGACGCTTTCCTTGCGCCGCGCGACCCGATCCCGCTCGGCGATCCGGCATGGGGGTGCGACATGGAGGCCGAGATCGTCGTCGTCACCGACGATGTTCCCGCCGGGATCGATCCCGTCACGGCGCGCGAGAAGGTTCTGCTCGTCGGCCTGACCAACGATGTCTCGCTCCGCGGACTGATCCCCGCCGAACTCGCCAAGGGGTTCGGCTTTTTCCAGTCCAAGCCGTCGAGTGCGATGTCGCCGGTTTTCGTGACGCCCGACGCGCTGGGCGACCAATGGAAGGATGGCAAGCTGCATGGCACGCTGTGCGTTGACCTCAACGGTCAGCCGCTCGGCCGCGCCGATGCCGGCGTCGACATGACCTTCGATTTCGGTCAGCTCATCGCCCACGCGGCCAAAACGCGCAACCTTGGCGCGGGCACGATCATCGGGTCAGGCACGGTGTCGAACCGTGACGCCGACGGCGGCCCCGGCAAGCCGGTGAGCGAGGGCGGACTGGGGTATAGCTGCCTTGCCGAAGTGCGGACGGTCGAAACGATCCGGCACGGCGAAGCGAAGACGCCCTTCATGCAGCGGGGCGATACGGTGCGTATCTGGATGGACGATGCGCGCCACCACAGCATCTTCGGCGCGATTGAGCAGACGGTCGCCTGACAAGAGGAAGGGGAGGGCGGAATCGCTGCCGCCCTCCCTTGCCGGTCTGACCGGTCGATAGCCTATCGGCCGCCGAAGCTGCCGCCAGCCATTGCGTCGCTCAGCGAACAGGCCGCGGGTCCAAGGATGACGATGAACAGCACCGGCAGGATGAACAGGATCAGCGGTACCGTCATGATCGCAGGCAGGCGCGCGGCTTTTTCCTCGGCCCGCATCATGCGCTCATTGCGAAACTCGGCCGACAGCACGCGCAGCGCGCTGGCGAGCGGCGTGCCATATTTTTCGGTCTGGATCATCGTCGTGACGACGCCCTTCACCGATTCCAGATTGACGCGATAGGCAAGGTTCTCGAATGCCTGTCGGCGCTCGGTGAGGAAGCCGAGCTCGATCGATGTAAGCGCAAACTCCTCGCCGAGTTCGGGATAGGCGCGGCCCAGTTCCTTCGATACGCGCGAGAAGGCCGAGTCGACCGTCAGCCCCGCCTCGGCGCAGATCACGAGCAGGTCGAGCGCGTCCGGAAGACCCTTGCGGATGGCATCGGTACGCTTCTGGCGCATATTGTCGACGAACAGGTCCGGCGCCTTGTAACCGAGAATCAGCGCGGCCATGGTAAAACCCGACCGCTTGAACGGCGTCAGCGTCGGCCACATGTCGACAATATAGATCAGGAAGAGGGCCAGACCGCCGAACAGGATCGGCAGCACCATTCGCCCGAAAATGACCGCGACCGCCAGATCCTTTGACCGGATGCCGGCCTGGGCCAGCTTTTGCTGAACCTCCTTGATCTGCCCTTCCTGCAAGACCTGCAAGCGGCCCAGGAAATTGCGCATTCGGTCGGCCGTCTGGTTTTTGCGCACGAGCCGCGCGCGACGCTTGGCGGTGGAGGCGGTGATGCCGGCCTTCAACTGTTCGCGGCGCTCGTTCAGCGCCTTGACGCGCTTTGTCATCGGGTTGCGTACGGTCAGCGCATTGTAGATGGCGACGAGCACGGCAAAAACGCCGATCGCGGCGAGCAGCGTACCCGCCCAGACGACGTCGATGCCGAGGAGCGAGGGTCCGGTCTGGGCGCCCGAAAATGCCGCGGTGACGGGGAGGGTGCTAATCATATTCTTTGCCCCATCAAATCTCGAAATTGACCATCTTGGCCATGATTCCGGCCCCGATGCTCATCCAGATCAGCCCGCCGATCCCGGCGACGATCAGGCGTTGTTCGACGAAGAAACCCGCAAGATAGCTGGGGTTCACCGTCCACACGACGCCGAAGACGAAAAAGGGAAGCGCGCCGACGATATAGGCCGACGCCTTGGCTTCCGATGACATTGCGCGGATCTTCAGCTTCATTTGCGCACGTTTGCGCAGCACGTCCGACAGGTTGGCCAGTGTTTCCGCAAGGTTGCCGCCCGTCTCGCGCTGGATCTGGATGGTGATGCAGAAGAACTGGAACTCGGGCGTGCCGAGCATTTCGGCCGTTTCCTGAAGCGCCGCCTCCATCGTGTTACCGATCCGGATCCGCTCGACGACGCCTTTGAACTCCTCGCCGACAGGGCCGGGCAGTTCCTGGCTGACGACCTGGAAGGTCTCGGTCACCGGCAGGCCCGACCGCAGCCCGCGCACCAGCAGGTCGATCGCATCGGGAAAGCGCGCATTGAATTGTGCGACGCGCTTCTTGATCGCCATGCCGACGACCAGATAGGGCAGGCCAAGGCTGATCAGCAGTCCGACGAGCGCGGCCATCGGGAACGGGGCGCGGACGATCAGCATCGCGCCGGTCGCCACGACAAACAGTCCCATGGAGGCGAACATATATTGGGTAAGCGTCCAGCTCTTGCCTGTCCGCCGGATGCGCTTTTCGAGTTCCTCGCGGCGGGGAAGCAGGCTGGTCAGCGACGAGTTGCCCCGGCGTCCCACCGACTGGATGGTTTTGCGCATCTGCGCCGCGACGACTGCCTCGGTCGAAGCGGCATGGCGATCCTTGACCATCGCCAGCCGCCGCGACTTTGCCTTGCCCGCCGACGGACCCTGAAGCAGGATCGCAAGAACCGCAAAAGCCATGATGGCCCCGGCGACGATAAGGATGACTGGCAGGTTCATGGTAAGCAGGTGTCCGCTTCTTTTGTTGCGGAGCGCGGCGGCGCGCCCGATGCGCCGTCACGCCGCCTGTTTTGCGCCCTTTTTGGTGAAACCCAGTTTGCCGAGCAGCGATCCGCCCGATTTGCTCTTGGCCGAAGCGGCAGCCACCTCGGATTCGACATCGGCGCCGTCGAGGATGAGCCGCATCAGATTTGTCCAGACCTGCGCCGCCTTCGTGCCCTTGCACGTTTCGGCATAGGATTTGCCCAGCTTTGCTGCCTGCGCGACGAGTTTGGGATCGAATGGAATGACGATGTCGATCGCACGTTCGATCGAGGACTCGAACTCCTTGCGCGACAGTTCTCCGATCGCGCTCTGGAACTTGTTGGCGACCAGCAGCACGCGTGCGCCGGGCACATTCTGTTTGAACCAGGACAAAAGGCGGATCGTGTCGCGCGCGGCGGCCAGGGTGACATCGCTGACCAGCAGGATCGTTCCCGCTTCCGACACAAGGTGCGGGAAGGGGATCAACACCTGGCGCGGGATGTCGACGATCGTCATCTCGAAGGCATTGCGCAATTCTTCCTCGAGCTGGAAAAAGGCCGATCCATCGGTCATCACCGGCTGGTGAATCGGCGCTTCGGCCGACAACAGGCTAAGCTTGTCCGAAGCCCTGACCATGGCGCGTTCGATGAACAAGCCGTCGATCCGGCTGGGATTGTCGATCGCATCAATAAGCCCGCGGCCCGGCTCGAGGTCGAGTGTCAGCGCGCCGGTCCCGAAATGAACATCGAGGTCGAGCAGCGCGGTCTGACGGTCGGCCTGTTCGCTGATCGCCCAGGCAAGCGAGGTTGCGACCATTGACGCGCCGACGCCGCCGCGCACCCCGACAACCGCCATCATGTGATGCGGCTTGTCGTCGTGCATGTCGGCATGTTTCGGCGCCGACAGCATGGCTTGCGCCATCGTCAGCGATTCGCGGACCTGGTCGAGCGACAGCGGTTTCAGCAGGTAATCCTGAATCCCGCTCGACAGCAGATCGCGATACAGGCGGACGTCGTTGATCTGCCCCGCCGCGATCACCACGGTACCCGGCTCGCAAACTTCGGCCAGCGCGTTGATGTCGTTGATCGGATCGCCCGATTCGGACATGTCGACAAAAAGGATATTGGGGCTTGCCGACACCGACAGCGATTGCACCGCGTTTCGCAGGCCGCCCTTGTTGCACTTTTCCATCGGCCAGCCCATGTCGCTGGCCGCGACGCGGATCAGTTCCAGCGTATCATCGTCACAGACGAACGCGTTGAAAGGATCGCGCAGCGTTGCAGATTTGAAATGAGCGTTCACTGGCCGCCTCCGCTCGTGGGTGTTTTGGTCAGTTCGCCGGCCCCGGTCTGAGGTTTCGTGCGATAGGTCTGGATGGCGCGCGTTGCCGCGACCGGGTCATGGCCTGTGTCGCGCGTGCCTTTGATGAGGTCGTTGGGGTCGGCGACCATTGCTGCAAGATTGCTGTTGGTCGCGCAGCCATAATTGGACGAAGTCGCGTTGAGCGAGTTCAGCGACGACTTGCTGTTCCAGTCGGGGCAACCCGGCACCGACGCCGATGCGCGCGTAACCACGACGCGGATATGACCGTCGGGAACAGCACCGGTGGTCACCGGCACATCCTTGCTGAGCAGAAGTCCGCGGCGTTCGACCATCGCCCGGACGGTCGCCTGCGCCGAGGATGCGCCATAAAGCGAGGGGTCCTCGATTGCGACGCGGTCGCCATAGCGGATGCCCATCGCATCGAACCAGCCTTGCAGACGACCCTGTTCGCTGGGCGGCAGTTCGCCATCCTTCGCGGCGACATCGAACTGATAGATGCTGTTGCGCACGACCGGTTGATGGACCGATTCCAGGCTGCGATTGCTGTAGGCGCTGCCCGCGCATCCGGCGAGGGTCGTCGCCAGCGCCAGGACCGTCCAAGTTGCGATATTTTTCATCACTTTGCTCCTGAAATCGGCCGTGTCACTTGATGCTGAAACCGGGCGAGGCGTCGCTGCCGCCGCCGCGCGGGCGGTCGGCATCACCCACATTGGAGTCGAGGCGTGGCTTCGGACGGTCGCCGCCCGTCACGCCATCGCTCGTCTGGTTGAGCAGCAGGCGTTGCAAGTCGTCGGCATCGCGGAACGCATCGGTCGGCAGCTTGATGTCGTTCGCCGAGACGGGTTCGACCAGATAGGGCGTCACGACGATGACGAGTTCGGTCTCGCCGCGGCGGAAGCTGTCCGACTTGAACAATGTGCCGAGCAGCGGCACGTCGCCGAGGCCCGGCATCTTGTCGATGGCGCCGATCGAACGGTTGTTGAGCAATCCGGCGATCATGAAGCTTTCGCCCGAACCCAGCTCGACCGTGGTTTCGGCGCGGCGGATCGTGAGCGCGGGAATCTGAAACCCCTGCATCTCGATCGCGCCTTCGGTCGACAGCTCCGAAACTTCGGGACGGACGCGCAGGCTGATGCGGCCGTTCGACAGCACGGTCGGCGTATAGGCCAGGCTGACGCCATATTTGCGATACTCGATGGTCGTCCCCGCGAAATTGCCGGGGATCGGCACGGGAAACTCGCCGCCCGCCAGGAAGTCGGCGGTCTCGCCCGAAATCGCCGTGAGATTGGGCTGTGCCAGCGTCGCCACCAGTCCCGAACGCTCGCCGATGTCGAGCGAAGCGATCAGGTCGAGCCCGAACAGGCGGCCCGCTCCGGCCAGGCTGCGTGTTCCGGGCGGAGTCGTGATGGAGTAGATGGTATTGCCGTTGGCGTCGGTCGTGATCGTGCCCGCCTGGCGGCCGCCGAACACCCCACCCAGAAAACCGTTGCCAAGGGGGCCGTCGGTGTCGCGGGTCAACAGGTTTCCGCTCAACTCCTTGACGAGCGAGCGGTTCACCTCGGCGATACGGACCTGCAGATTGACCTGCAGCGGCGTCGCCGTGCGCAGACGCGAGAGCACCTTGGTCTGATCGCCGACAAAGGCCTGTACCAGCCGTTCGGCTTCGGCCGCATCGTCGGGCGACCGGACGGTGCCGGTGAGCAGCACAAAGCCGTTCATCGTGTTCGCCGCAATGCTTGCTTCGGGCATTGCCAATGACAGCATCTGGTCGATCGTCTCGATATTGTTGCCGACGCGCGCGACGGTCGAGAACACGACCCGTCCGCTGGCGTCGGTGGCATAGATGCTCGTTTCGCCGGGCGCCTTGGCAAAGACATAGAGCTGGCGGCTCGAACGGACCTGCACATCGGCGACCTTGTCGTCGGCAACGAACACGTCACTCATCGCGGCGGGCAAGCTGATCAGGCGACCGCGACCGACCGAAAGGTCGATGCTGCTGCTGGCATTCTGTACCGCCTGCGCCGCGACGGGTCGCGACGGGGCCGCTATCAGCGTCGCTGCCACGAGGCCGATGGCGAGGGTGCGCGCCAGAGCCGCCGCCTTGAAATTGGCTTTGCTGTTCATCTTACTTACCCCCAACCGGAACTTCGGTCATCTTGTCGCCGCGGGTCACGCGCACGACCGGGCCGGTCGGCGCGGACACTCCGCGACCGTCATTGGCCGGCGCATAACCACCCCTGTTGTCTGCCTGCTGCGGACGCGGCGCAGTGACGCGCCCGCGTACCGGGATCCAGAAGCGCGACACGTCGCCACCGGTGGTCGCCGACGAACGGCTGGCAACCGGACGCGCGGCGGCCTGCGCCAGCATCTTCCTTTCGGCAGCGGTGCCCCCCGAAGCCGGAACGTTGATTTCACCCGAAGCGATCGCGGCGTCGAGTTCGCCGGCGCTTTCGGCCAGCGGGCGGAGCGCGAGCGACAGGCGGCCCATGCCCTGTGCGACGGCGATTTTTTCGGCAATCTCCGGCGTCGCTTCGAGCGTCACCGAACCGAAGGTGCGCACCGGCGTCTTGCCCGTCTCGTCCTCTGCGTCATAGCGCTGGTCGGTTGCCAGCACGCGGATGTTGCGAACGATGGTCTCGGCGGTGAAGATCTGGTCGTCGGGATAGGTGCTGCCTTCCTCGACCTCGATCGTCTGCGTCAGCACCACGTCGACGCGGTCGCCGGGAAAGACGAAACCCGCGACGCCCTGTTCCTGCGACACCTTGACGGTGATCGCCCGCATACCGGGCCCGAGCGCCGCGGCAAGGAAGCCGCGATCGTTGGGATGGACGAGGGCACCCTGCGTGAGCGGCTGTCCTGCCGTGATCGGATGGCGCACGACGGTACCGACCAACGTGTTCACGTCGGTTTTTTCCTTCACGAAATAGGCGTTCTCGACGAGATCTTTTGGCCAGGGCTGGAACCGGAAACTGTCCGGCCCGACGATCGTGCCGACGGGCAATTGCCTCGTCGCGACCAGGATCATCGGTCCCGTGATCTCGGGCGCCGCGGCCGCCCGTGCGGCGGGAGCCCCCGCTCCGCGCATCATATAGTTGACCCCGAATGCCGCGCCGATGGCAATCACCAGCGCGCCGACGATCAGCATAATCTTTCGCGTATCCATGACGATTTTTCGCCTCCTGCACCGTCCGGAAACGGCGGTGCTTGCCCTCAGGACAAACCGATAGCCTGAAACTGGTTAAGATAGTGTTGGTGAAGCGCCCAAAGTCCTGCGGCGGCGATGGCTACACCATAAGGGACTTCCACCGGCCGCTCCGAAGGGCGCAGTTTCATATGGATAAGCATGATCAGCGAGAGGATTCCGCCGCCGATTGCCATGACCATCAGCATGGGCAGGACCAGCGGAAGCGGGATCCACAGCATCACGGCGCAGATCATTTTGACATCGCCGCCGCCCATCGCACCGATCGCGAAAAGCAGGGCGAAAACCAGAAAGACCAGCAACGCCGCGCCGAACTGGATCGGCACGTCGGGCCAGAGCGTCAGCCCCGACACCACCCAGAAGGGAACCGCAAGGATCGCCATTGCGACATTGAGCTCGTTGGAAATGGTTCGCGACCGGATGTCACTCACCGCCGCGGCGATCATCATCAGCCCCAGAACGGCCATCAGGCCGAGCGCGATCGTGCCATTTTCCATCGGCCCGCTCGTAATGCTTATGGCTTACCAAAGCGTAACCATGTTCGCAGCGCCGCCGCGCTTGCATTCCGCGGGGCAACCGATATGCGGCCAGCATGACCGGCACCGCCCCTTCCGCAACCGACGTCCTGATCGTTGGCGCGGGGATTGCGGGCGCCAGCCTTGCGGCCGCGCTCGCGCCGTGGCGCCGCGTCCTGCTTGTCGAGGCGGAGGATACGCCCGGTTATCACGCAACGGGCCGGTCGGCCGCCTTCTGGCATGAAAGCTATGGTGGCGCCGGGGTGCAGCCACTGACCCGCGCGTCGTTGGATGCACTCGACCGGCCGCCTGCCGATTTTGCCGAGCAGGGTTTCCTTACCCCACGCGGCGCGCTCACGCTGGGGCGGTCGGTCGATGCCGTCGCCGTCGATGCTTTTGCGGCCGCGTTTTCCGAGAAAGGCGTCGCTGTCGACCGGATTTCGGGTGCCGCCGTCGCAGCGCATATCCCTGGACTTCGCCCGCATTGGTGCGAAGCGGCCTACGAAGCAGCGTGCCGCGACATCGACGTCGGCAGGCTGCACGCCGCCTATCTGCGCGCCGCGAAGCGCGCGGGCGCGTCGCTCGTCACGCGGGCTCCTTTTCGCCGCGCGCGCCGCATGACGCAGGGGTGGGAGGTAGAGGTCGGCGGTGCGACGATCCGCGCCGACCTGCTCGTCAATGCTGCCGGCGCCTGGGCCGATCAGGTCGCGGCGGCTTCGGGGGTCGCGCCGGTCGGTATTCAGCCCCGTCGCCGGACGATGCTGCAATTGCGGCTTGGTGTGCCTGTTCCCGCCGACTTGCCGCTGGTCATCGACATCGGCGGCGCTTTTTATTTCAAGGGCGAGAGCGAGGGACGCATCTGGCTTACCCCGCACGACGAAACGCCCGTCGATCCACACGACGTGGTTCCTGAGGAGATCGACGTTGCAACGGCGATTGACCGTTTGCAGTCGGTCGTCGACTGGCCGGTCGCTGCTATCGAGCGCAAATGGGCCGGGCTGCGCAGCTTCGCGCCCGACCGGCTTCCGGTGTTCGGAGCCGACCGGCATGAGCCGCGTTTCATCTGGTGCGCCGGGCAGGGCGGCTTTGGCATCCAGACGGCCCCGGCGATCGCGGCGTTGCTTGCCGCGCAGTTGGGGGCGCCGGAGCCACAGGGCGCGATCGGATGGATCGACCCGTCACCCTTCGCGGCGTCGCGCTTCGGGTAGCCATCGCCCCTTGCGCGCGAAAATCGCTCGATTAGCATGGCCTTCGGCCGCCAGCCCCGGCGCGGCGCGACCAGTGGAGGATGGCATGGCCCATTATTTCGAGATCAAGAAGAACAAGGTCGGCGAATTTGTCGCCTATTTCAAATATAATAGCGAAACGATCTTCTGGACCGAGGGGTATAGCAGCAAGGCATCGGCGAAGAACGCCATCGAGTCGATTCAGAAGAATGGACCGGGTGCCGAAGTCCGCGAAACCGAATAGGAATAATGCGCTGGCGTTCAGCGCGCCCGCGCCATTTTCAGCGCAGCGTCGCTGGCGAGCTGGTCGGCGAGTTCATTGTCGCCGTGCCCGGCATGGCCCTTGACCCACAGCCATTCGACCTTGTGCCGCGCGGCCTCCTTGATCAGTCGTTGCCACAGGTCGGCGTTGGCAACGGGTTTTTTCGCGGCGGTTTTCCAGCCGTTTTTCTGCCAGCCGAAGATCCATTTGGTGATACCGTCGCGGACGTAGACGCTGTCGGTCGATAATTCGACGTTGCACGGACGTTTGAGCGCCGCGAGCGCCTCGATCGCCGCCATCAGTTCCATGCGGTTGTTCGTCGTGTCGGCCTCGCCTCCCGACAATGTCTTGACCACCTCGCCCCAGCGCAGGACGGCACCCCAGCCGCCGGGGCCTGGATTGCCCTTGCACGCCCCGTCGGTGGCGACGATGACCGTACGCCGCTCGCTCATGCTGCGGAGAAGAGCGCGGCCGCGTCGGCCGCCTGATAACGCCGCAGCCGTGCAAGAAAGGGCGCCGGATCCTTGCGGGTGACGAGCGCGCCCGGTGGCGTATGAATCCAGTCGTGCGCCCGCGTCAGCAAAAAGCGCAGCGCCGCGCCGCGCGCCAGCAGCGGCAGCGCCGCAAACTCTTCGTCGGTCAGTGCGACTTCGCGGGCATAGCCGCGCATCAGCGCGCTGGCGCGCCCGATATCGCAGTCGCTGCCATCGGTGGAGAAGGTCCACGAAGCGTGCGTTACCGCTACATCGTAAGCGCGAAAATCGCTTGCTGCGAAATAGAAATCGATCAGGCCGGTGACGCGCTCGCCAAGCATCAGCACATTGTCGGGGAACAGATCAGCGTGGACGACATGCGCGGGCAGGTCGCGCGGCCAGTGGGCGTCGAGATGGTCGAGTTCCTCGTCGACGATGGCCTGCAATCCCGGAATCACCGCGTCGAGATCGCCCGCGCCCTGGGCAATCGCGCGCCAGTGGCGATGCCCCATGCTGTTTTCGCGCGCGCCCGCGAAATCGGCGACCGCGCGGTGCATCGCGCCCATTGCGGCGCCGGCCGCCTGACACTGTCCGGGCGTGGGATGGGTCAGCGAAATGCCGGGCAGGAACTGGATGATGCACGCCGCGCGTTCCGAAACCTGCTGGATTGCCCGGCCTTCACGGTCGCGGATCATGGCCGGAACGGGGCAGCCGCGTTTCGCTAGATGGTCGAGCAGCTCGACGAAAAAGGGCAGATCACCTTCGCTGACGCGCTTTTCGTAAAGCGTCAGAATGAAGCGCCCGCGCGTTGTTTCGAGCAGGAAATTGCTGTTCTCGACTCCCTCGGCAATCCCCTTGCACGATACGACCGTCCCGATGTCATATTGGGCGACCAGCGCGGCAAGGTCGTCGGGTTCGACGTGGGTATAGACGGCCATCAGGCAGCTTCGAGGCCGCGCGGCAGTTTGAACACCATATTCTCCTCGGCGGTCACGACGACGTCCTCGACGATCGGGCGCACCGCGGAAACCGCGTCGATGACCTCGCGCACCAGCGTTTCGGGCGCGCTGGCCCCCGCAGTGATGCCGAGCGTACCGATGGAATCAAGCCACGCCGGGTCGACGTCGTGGCCGCGCTGGACGAGATGCGCCGGGGTGCCGAGCCGCTCGGCCACCTCGACGAGCCGGAGGCTGTTCGAACTGTTCGGCGCGCCGATCACGATCATCCGGTCGCAGCGTGCCGCAATGGCCTTGACCGCTTCCTGCCGGTTTGAGGTCGCATAGCAAATATCCTCGCCGCGCGGCCCGGCGATGGCCGGGAAGCGATGGCGCAGCGCGGCGACGATGTCGCGCGTGTCGTCGACCGAGAGCGTCGTCTGCGTCAGAAATGAAAGCCTGTCTTCATCGACCGGTGCCAGCGCGGCGACATCGTCGACCGATTCGACCAGCGTCATTGCGCCATCGGGCAATTGCCCGAGCGTCCCGACAACCTCCGGGTGACCGGCATGGCCGATGAAAATGATGTGGCGACCGGCTTCATGCGCGCGCTCGGCCTGCCGATGCACTTTCGAGACCAGGGGACAGGTCGCGTCGATATAGTCGAGCCCCCGCATTTCGGCCTTCGCGGGCACCGCTTTCGGCACGCCGTGGGCGCTGAAAACCACGGGAACGCCGTCGGGCACCTGATCAAGCGATTCGACGAAGATCGCGCCCTTCGCCTTCAGCGATTCGACGACATAACGGTTGTGGACGATCTCGTGCCGGACATAGACCGGCGCACCGAACCGTTCGAGCGCCAGTTCGACGATGCGGATCGCGCGGTCGACGCCCGCGCAAAAACCGCGCGGTGCCGCGATCAGCACCTTGAGCAGGGCGCCGTCGCGGGTCGTCGCCGACATCGTCGGATGATGTGCGTTCATGGTGCGCGCGCTCTAGCGCAGCAGGTGCGGCGGGGTAAAGCCGCTTCGTCGGTTGCGCCTTGTTCATCGCACCGATAAGAAGCGGCGCGCATGAAGCGGGATCAATCGTCCCGAAACCTGTTTGCGCGCCTGTTTGGAAAGTCTTGTCATGATCGCGATTTCGCTTCCGTCCCGCAAAACAATGATCCTGACGTGCGGCGCGGCGGCCATGGCGACGGTCGCGGGCTGCGCCAGGGACAATGAAATCGAACTGGCGGGAGGCGTCGGCATCACTGCGACGCGGACCGCCTGTCCGGCGGTCGCGGTGCCATTGCACACCGGCGACATCACATTGTTCGACCCCCAGACGAGCCGCGATGCGCGCGCGATCGACGTTGTCGCGACAATCACCAACGTGACGTCGCAGTGCAATGATAGCGGCGACAAAGTCTATCAGCTCGCAAACTTCGACGTGGTGGCCACGCGCCGCGACGCCGGCCCGGCGCGCACGGTGACCCTGCCCTATTATGCGACGGTGCTGCAGGGCGGTACCGCGGTCGTCGCCAAGCGGCTCGGCAATGTCGCGGTGACCTTTGCCGAGGGCCAGACTCGCGGCACCGGCCGCGCGCAGGCGTCGGCCTATGTCGATCGCGCCGCGGCGACCTTGCCCGCCGACATTCAGGAACGCATCACGCGCAAGCGCAGGCCGGGCGATCAGGATGCGGCGATCGACCCGCTCAGCCTGCCCGAAGTCCGCGCGGCGGTGCAACGCGCGAGCTTCGAGTTGCTCGTCGGCTTTCAGCTGACGCAGGAGCAGCTTGAGTATAACGTCCGACGATAATCATGCGGCGGCGCCCGGGGCGTCGCTCGCACCACGCGCCCCGCTCCGCCGACTGGCGATGCGGGGCTTTTCGCGCCCGAATAGCTGTTATAGGGCGCGCCAGTCCTTTTGATCGAAGCAAGGCCTCGCCTTATGACCCTCTTCCGTCGCTTTTCCGACCATATTGGCGCCGCGCTCGATGCGCTCGCTGCCCGCGACGCCATTCCCGCGGGGCTCGACCGTTCGGCGGTCAGCGTCGAGCCGCCGCGCGATGCGGCGCACGGTGACATTGCGACAAATGCCGCCATGGTCCTCGCCAAGTCCGCAGGCATGAATCCGCGGGCGCTTGCCGACTTGCTCGCCGTCGAGCTTGGTGCGCTCGACGAGGTCGTTGAGGCGGGCGTTGCGGGGCCGGGCTTCATCAATCTGCGCCTGGCCGACGACAGCTGGCGCGAGGAGCTTGCGCTGATCCACGACCTGCGCGGCGATTACGGCCGCTCGACGATGGGGCAGGGGCGGCGCGTCAATGTCGAATATGTCTCGGCCAACCCCACGGGTCCGATGCACGTCGGCCATTGCCGCGGGGCGGTGGTGGGCGACGCGCTTGCCGCGCTGCTCGAATATGCGGGGCATGAGGTGATCCGCGAATATTATGTCAACGACGCGGGTGCGCAGGTCGATGTCCTCGCGCGTTCGGTTCACATGCGTTATCGCGAGGCGCTCGGCGAGGAAGTCGGCGCGATTCCCGAGGGACTTTATCCGGGCGACTATCTGATTCCCGTTGGCGAAAAGCTGGCCGCCGAGCATGGCGACCGCTTCGCTGCCGCCCCGGAGAGCGCATGGCTTGCCCTCTTCCGCGCCGAAGCTGTCGGCGCGATGATGGACATGATCCGCGCCGACCTCGCCAAATTGGGCATCCATCATGACATTTTTTCGTCCGAGGCCGAGCTTCAGGCGGCGGGAAAGCCGGCCGCGGCTGAAAAATTGCTTCGCGAACAGGGGCTTGTCTATGACGGCATTCTTGAAGCGCCAAAGGGCGAAACGCCCGAGGATTGGGAACCGGTCGAGTTGCCGCTGTTCCGTTCGACGCAGTTTGGCGATGATCAGGATCGCCCGATCAGGAAGTCGGACGGCAGCTGGACCTATTTCGGTGCCGACCTCGCCTATCATTTCCAGAAGAGCGAGACGGCCGACGAGCTGATCGACATCTGGGGCGCCGACCATGCCGGGACGGTCAAGCGGATCAAGGCCGCGGTCGCGGCGCTGACCGGCGGCAAGACCCGTTTCGACGTCAAGCTCGTGCAGATGGTGCGGCTGCTCAAAAATGGCGAACCGTTCAAAATGTCGAAGCGCGCGGGCAATTTCGTCACGCTCGCCGACGTGGTCGACGAGGTCGGCAAGGATGCGGTGCGCTTTACCATGCTGACGCGCAAGGCTGACGCGCAGATGGACTTCGATTTTGCCAGGGTCGTCGAGGCGTCGCGCGACAATCCCGTCTGGTATCTGCAATATGCCAATGCGCGGATCTCGCGGCTGCGCAGGAAGGCGGCGGATGCGGGGATCGTGCTTCCGGCCCCGGCGCCCGAGCGGCTGCGCGCAAATGAACTGGCGCTCGTCAAGCTGCTCGCGCAATTCCCCCGGATCGTAGAGGCGGCCGCCTTTGCGCGCGAGCCGCACCGGATTGCTTTCTATCTGGCCGATGTCGCGGCGGCCTTTCACGCCTGGTATAATCTGGGCAACGACGATTCTGCGGCGCGCATCGTGCTCGACAATGACCCCGAATTGACTGCGACGCGCCTTTATCTGGCCGACGGAATCGGGCAGATCATTCGCAACGGGCTGCAGCTCATGGGGGTTGAGGCACTCGAGGAGATGGTTTGATGGCCGGGGGAAATATGACGGGTCAGGATGGCGAAGGGCTGGGGCTCGAAGGCGAGGACCGGCTGCCCTGGCTCGAAGCCGCCGACGGCTTCGACGACGATGGCGAAGTGTCGCCCGCCCGCCTGCTGATCATGGTGCTCGGCGGCCTGTTGCTGATCGGCGCCGTGCTTGGCGGACTCTGGTGGATCCAGAATGGTGGCGCGCGCGGCAAGGGCGAACTGATCGCCGCTGAAAAGGGCGACTACAAGGTCGCGCCCGCGAGCGACGGCGCCAAGACCTTCGAGGGTGAAGGCGACGCCAGCTTCTCGGCCAGCGAGGGTGCCGCACCGGCGGGCAAGGTCGATCCGTCGCGCATGCCCGAGGAACCGGCCGTGACAGCGGTGGAGCACGAAGCCGCCGCGAAGCAGGCGAAGAAGGTGCCCGCTCCGGCGGCGAAGGCGGAACCCAGGGCGGCCGCAAAGGCCGCGGCAGCGTCTGAAGCGGCGGCACCGGGCGATGCGATGATCCAGCTTGGCGCGTTCAGCAGCGAAGGCGCCGCAGCGAAGGCCTGGACGAATCTGTCCAAGCGTTTTGCCTATCTCGCCGATCTCAATCGGGTAATTTCGCCGGCCACGGTCGGATCGGGAACCGTTTATCGTTTGCGCGTTTCGGCAGGAACGGCCGCCAACGCCGCGAATTTGTGCGGAAAACTGCGCGTAGCGGGTGAAAATTGCGTCATCGTCCGCTGATTCGGGCCGCTTGGCCGCAGACTCGGTTGGTGCAATCGTGCGGCTGTGGCATGATCGTCGCGGTGTCCGTCGAGTGAGGGGGCGACGGGCGATGGAGGTTGACCGACGATGATTCCCGCGATTTTCGGCCTGTCCGGGCTGACCCTGACCGACGATGAACGAGCCTTTTTTCGCGATTGCGCGCCCGCGGGCTATATCCTGTTCGGACGGAATATCGAAAACCGCGACCAGCTCCGCCGCCTGACCGACGAGTTGCGCAGCCTCGACGGGCGGGCCAATCTGCCGATTCTGATCGATCAGGAGGGCGGCCGGGTCGCACGCATGAAAGAACCCGAATGGCCTGCTTTCCCCAGCGGGGCGGCCTTTGACGCGCTTTATGAGCGCGCGCCCGCCAGCGCGATCGAGGCGGCGCGGCTCAATGCCATGGCGCTCGCGGCGATGCTCGCCGAAGTCGGCATCACGGTCGATTGCCTACCGCTGCTCGACGTGCGCCAGCCGGGCGCGAGCGACGTGATCGGCGACCGCGCGCTCGGCAGCGAGCCGATGCGCGTCGCCGCGCTCGGCCGCGCCATTCTGAGCGGTTTGCAGGCGGGCGGCGTCGTCGGCATCGTCAAACATATCCCCGGCCACGGCCGCGCGCTGCTCGACACGCACGAAGCCCTGCCGACGGTCACCGCCTCCGACCGCGAACTGCAGACCGATCTTGCTCCGTTCGCGGCGCTCCGCGATGCGGCGATGGCGATGACCTGTCACGTCATTTTTGCGGCGTGGGATCCCGACCGGCCCGCGACCCTGTCGCCGACCGTCATCGACAGCGTGATCCGCCAGCGGATCGGTTTCCATGGGCTGCTGATGACCGACGATCTCGACATGAAGGCGCTGTCGGGCAACGTGCCCTCGCGCGCGGCGCAGGCGATCGCGGCAGGGTGCGACATCGCGCTCAATTGCTGGGCGCGGATGGATGACATGATCGGCATCGCCAACCGGCTCGATCCGATCAGCACGGTCTCGCGCGCGCGGCTTGAAGGCGCGATGGACCGGATCGCGGGCGCGCGTGACGAAGGCGAGTTCGCCGCGCTCGTCGATCAGCGCGATGCGCTGCTGGCGATGGTCTGACGCGCCGATGGAGGGTCTGCCGCTCGCATTCGACCCGCCGCCGCCGCCGGTTGCCCGCGACGATGCGCTCCAGCTTTCTTTCGAAAGCTGGGAAGGCCCGCTCGATCTCCTGCTTGCGCTCGCGCGGAATCAGAAGGTTGATCTTCGGGAGATTTCGATCCTGGCGCTGGTCGAGCAATATCTGCATTTCATCGCCGAAGCGCGCGAGCTCAAGCTGGAGGTGGCGGCCGATTATCTGGTGATGGCGGCGTGGCTCGCCTATTTGAAGTCGGCGCTGCTGCTGCCCAAGGATCCGCTGGAGGAGCCGTCGCCCGATGAGCTGGCGCTGCGCCTGCAACTGCGGCTCCAGCGGCTCGCCGCGATGCGCGAGGCCGCGGCACGGCTGCTCGCGCGCGACCGCCTCGGCCGCGACGTCTTTCTGCGCCCGCGGCCCGAGGGGCTGCGCGATGTCAAGCGGCGGCGCTGGGACGCCAGCCTCTACGACATTCTGGCGGCCTATGGCCAGGTCAAGCTACGGTCCGAGCCCGTGGTTCACATGGTGTCGCGGCGTCCGGTCATCACGCTCGACGCCGCGCTGCATCATCTGGAACGGATGCTCGGGGTCAAGCTCGACTGGGGCGAGCTGGCCGATTTCCTGCCCGCCGACTATCAGGGCCTGCTCCGCCGGTCGGCGATCGCGTCGAGCTTCGTCGCGGCGCTCGAACTCGCGCGTCAGGGACGGGTCGAGTTGAAACAGGGCGGCGCGTTCGAACCGCTCTACCTGCGGGCGGCAGGAGGAGGGGGGGCATGATCGACGATCTGGAGCGCGCGATCGAAGCGATGCTCTTTGCCAGCGACGAGCCGCTCGACGCGCGGCAGCTTGCCGCCCGCCTGGGCGATGACATGGCGCCGGGACAGGTGCGGGCGGTGATTGAGGCGATTGCGGCGCGCCATGCCGGGAGCGGCATCGAACTCGTCGAACGCGGCGGGCGCTGGCATTTCCAGACCCCCGCCGATCTGGCGCATCTGCTTCGCCGCGAACGCGACGACCCGCGCAAACTGTCGCGCGCCGCCGCCGAAGTGCTGGCGATCGTCGCCTACCACGAACCCGTCAGCCGCGCCGAGATCGAGGCGATCCGCGGCGTCCAGACGTCGAAGGGTACGCTCGACGTGCTGATGGAAGCCGAATGGATCGCGCCCGCGGGGCGTCGCGAAGTGCCGGGACGCCCGCTCATCTACAAGACCACCGATACCTTCCTGCAGCATTTCGGCCTTAGCAGCCGCAAGGATCTGCCCGGGATCGACGACCTGCGCGCGGCGGGGCTGCTCGATCCGGTCGATCTCGCTTTTGAAGCGGCGATGGGCGAGCTGGACCTAGTAAAAGACGGCGAAGAGGCTTAGATGAGCCCTTCAAGGAGAATATGAGATGGGTAGCTTCAGCATCTGGCACTGGCTCGTGGTCGGGATCCTCGTCCTGCTGCTGTTCGGCAAGGGCCGTTTCTCGGACATGATGGGCGACGTTGCCAAGGGCATCAAAAGCTTCAAGAAGGGCATGTCGGAAGACGATGCACCGACGCCCGCACCGAAACAGATCGACGCCCAGCGCGCGCCTGACCTGAGCGCGACTCCTACCCCCACTGCGGAAACCGAAAACCGCTGACCGCTTTCCGTTCGCGGGGGACAGGCTGAATCATGTTCGATGTCGCGCCCACCGAGTTGCTGCTCGTCGTGGTGGTGGCCCTGGTGGTCATTGGGCCCAGGGATTTGCCCAAGGCGATGCGCTTTGTCGGTAAATGGCTGGGCAAGGCGCGCGGCATGGCGCGCCATTTCCGCGCCGGGCTCGACACGATGATGCGCGAGGCCGAACTCGAAGAGCTCGAAAAACAGTGGCGCGAACAGAATGAGGCGATCATGCGCGAGTTTCCGCGCCTCGACGACGACGCCGCGGCGACGCCGACGGGCATCGCGCCGCCGCCCGCCCAATCGGCGGATGCCGACAAGAGCGAGGAAACCGGACCGGGCGAGCCCGAAACGCATATCGTCCCGCCGCGGGGTGAGGCGCTGCCATGAGCGATACAGCGCCCGACAACCCGGCGGAGGAGGATGGCGCGGGCGGCAAGATGCCGCTGCTCGATCATCTGATCGAGCTTCGCTCGCGCTTGCTCAAATCCCTGCTCGCCATCGCGCTTGCCTTCGGCGTCTGCTTTTATTTCGCGCGGCCGATCTTTGCGATCCTCGTCCAGCCGTTGATCGCGGCGGGGCAGGGCAAGCTCATCTATACGCAGCTCTTCGAGGCTTTTTTCGTCGAGGTGAAGGTCGCCTTTTTCGCATCGATGATGATCGCCTTTCCGGTGATCGCGAACCAGCTTTGGAAATTCGTCGCACCGGGCCTCTATCGGCAGGAAAAGCGCGCGCTGCTGCCCTTTCTCTTCGCGACGCCGGCGCTCTTCGCAGTCGGGGCGTCCTTCGCCTATTTCATCACCATCCCGCTCGCGCTGCGCTTCCTGCTCGGTTTTCAGGGCGATGTCGGCGGGGTCACGCAGGAAGCCTTGCCGTCGGTCGGCAATTATCTGGACTTCACGATGCAGTTCATCATGGCGTTCGGAATCGCCTTTCTGTTGCCGATCCTGCTGATGCTCATCGAACGCGCGGGGCTGGTCAGCCGCGACCAGCTGATTTCGGCGCGCCGCTACATGATTGTTGCGGCCTTCGCCATTTCGGCCGTGGCGACGCCGCCCGATATCCTGAGCCAGTTCCTGCTCGCGGTGCCGCTGATCCTGCTTTACGAATTTTCGATCTTCGCGATCTGGTTCACCCAGCGCCGACGCAAAACAGGCGCCGAAACGGCGCCTGTCGAGCCTCTCGAAGAGGCTTAGGGTAAGCAAATATCGGGTCAGATGGCCCGGTCGCCCGCTTCGCCGACCGATTCGATGTCGCGGCCGACGCCCTTCACCGTATTGCAGCCAGCGACCAGAAAGCTGGCGAGCAGGGCCAAGAGGATTGCACGAAAACCAGTCATCTTCTCACCTCTTACCATATCCTGATGCAAAATGGCCCGGCACGCTTCGAGGGGGGGAGGGAATGCGGGCCGGGCCAATGTTGCTGAGCAGCGCTGCGGGGGGGCGATGACCGCTGCTCGAACGGGAAACGACCGACCCGGCCGATTTGTTCCCGAAAAAAACGACAGCAAGGACTTTTTTTAGCGGCCATCATTTTGACCCAATGATTCGAGAGGGTTGGGATCACGCCGCTCCAAGCTATAACGTCGTCAGGCCACTGAGCACCGCGAGGCCGAGGAAGGCCAGAAATCCCATCGAATCGGTGGTCATCGTCACGAAGATCGAACTGGCGACCGCCGGGTCCTGATCGAGCCGGTCGAGCAATAGCGGGATCGCGACCCCGGCGACGCCCGCGACGAAGATATTGACGATCATCGCCGCGCCAATAACGGCGCCGAGCGTCGGATTTGCGAACCACAGGGCGGTTGCCGTTCCCGCCACCAGCGCGATCGTCGCGCCGTTGAGCAGCGCGATCGTCATTTCGCGCCAGATCGCGCGCCAGCTGTTCGAATCGGTCAGCTGGTTCATCGCGAGCGCGCGCACCGTGACGGCCAGCGTTTGCGTTCCCGCATTGCCGCCGACCCCGGCGACGATCGGCATCAGCGCGGCAAGCGCGACCATCTGCTCGATCGCGCCTCCGAACAGGCCAACGATGGTCGATGCGACGAGCGCGGTGCCGAGGTTGGCGATCAGCCAGCGCACGCGCGCCGTGTAGGTTTCACGGATCGGCTCGTTGATGTCGCCGTCGCCTGCGCCCGACAGGCGCAATATATCCTCTCCCGCCTCTTCCTGGATGATGTGGACGATGTCGTCGACCGTGATCATGCCGACGAGGCGCCCCGCCTTGTCGACGACCGCGGCGGAGATCAGCGCATATTTCTGAAAGCGCAGTGCGACCTCCTCCTGATCCATGTCGACGGGGATCAGCGTCTGTTCGCGCCTCATCACGTCGCTGATCGCAATGTCGCGCGGGGTGCGGAGGATCCAGCTCAGCTGGCAGGAGCCGACCGGCCGGTGCATCGGATCGACGACAAAGATTTCCCAGAAATCGCTGGTCAGGTCGGCGTCCTCGCGCAGCCGGTCAATCACGTCGCCGACGGTGACATGCTCGGGCACCGCGACGAGGTCGCGCTGCATCAGGCGGCCGGCCGATTCCTCAGGGAAGGAAAGCGCATCCTCGATCGCGGCGCGATCTTCGGGTTGCATCGCCTCGAGCACCGCCTGCTGCTCGTCGGCTTCCATGTCCTCGATGATCGCAACGGCGTCGTCGGTATCGAGTTCGGACGCGAGTTCGGCGACCTGCTCGGGCGCAAGGAGGTCGATCAGTTCCTCGCGCACATAATCGTTCATTTCCGCGAGCACGTCGGCGGAGAGCATGTCGCCGAGCACGGCGGCGAGCATCGGGCGCTCGTCGGAGCGCGCGAGTTCGAACAGGTCCGCGATGTCGGCGGGGTGCAGGCGGCCGATGCGTTCGCGCGCCGCTTCGCCTTCACCCGCTTCGGCGAGGCCGATCACGTCGCGCACAAAATCGGGTTTCAGCCGGTCGTCTTCGTCCAGTTCGGTTTCGAGGGGAAAATCGTCGCGCTCTTCCGCGATCGCCACATCCTCGGGCCGCTGGGATTCTTCGCGTTCGTCCATCGCGCGGTCCTCCCTCATCTTTGGCGGCGTCCGGCTTTTCCCCTAGAGCGGCCACCCGCCGATGGCAACGCCGCGAACATCTTTTAACGATTTTGGGCGTGGCCTTGGCCGGCCCGCC
Source organism: Sphingopyxis alaskensis RB2256 (assembly GCF_000013985.1). Taxonomy (GTDB): domain Bacteria; phylum Pseudomonadota; class Alphaproteobacteria; order Sphingomonadales; family Sphingomonadaceae; genus Sphingopyxis; species Sphingopyxis alaskensis. Next base: position 1,183,815 of record NC_008048.1, read on the forward strand.
CCGCTATGGCGCTGCCAACCCCGATCACTGGAGCCAAGTCTATGTCCGATACCCTTACGCTTTCGCTGTCGACCGGCGACGTTGTCATCCGTCTGCGCCCCGACCTCGCCCCGTTGCACGTCGAGCGCATTTCGACGCTCGCACAGCAAGGCTTCTACGACGGTGTCGTCTTTCACCGCGTCATCCCCGGCTTCATGGCGCAGGGCGGCGACCCTACGGGAACCGGCATGGGCGGCAGCCAGCTTCCCGACCTGCCGCAGGAGTTCAACAGCGAGCCGCATGTCCGCGGCGTGTGCTCGATGGCTCGCGCGCAGAACCCGAACAGCGCGAACAGCCAGTTCTTCATCTGCTTCGAGGATGCCCGCTTCCTCGACAACCAGTATACCGTCTGGGGCGAAGTGATCGAAGGCATGGAACATGTCGATGCGCTGCCCAAGGGCGAACCGCCGCGCGAGCCGGGCACGATCGTCAAAGCGACGATTTCGTAAACTTCGACCCTTCCCCCTCGATGGGGGAAGGATATGAAGCCTTGCCGCATTAGCGGCTAGGCGAAGTTGGATGGGGGTGATGGCGCGCCCCTGCGCGGGCCGTTTCAGGCCGAGAGCGCACCCCCTCCGCTGTGACTAGCCAGCAAGCTGGCGAGTCTCGCTGCCTCCCCCATAAAGGGGGAGGGGTTTGCTTTTCTATTCTTCCAAAAACCCGTTCAGCCGCTCGCACGCGACGATCCAGTCCTGCTTGAACGCCTGCACGACCTGTCCGGCGCCCATTGCCTCGTTCATCAGCCCGACACCCTGGCCGACCCAATAGGTGGCGAGTGCTTTTGCACCCTCGTGGCCGCCTTCCGCCAGCTTGTCGACCTTGCGCAGCGCGGGTTCGCTGACCAGCGACTGGAGCGGCATCGGCAGCGGTTTCGGCGCGCCTTCGGCTTCCCACGCATCGGTCCACGGCGAGCGGAGCTGGCGCGAGGGCTTGCCGGTACGGCTCTTCGAGCGCACCGTGTCGCGCGCCGAGGCGGCGAGCAGCTTTTCCTTCACCACCGGGTTGGTCTCGGCTTCGGCGGTCGTCAGCCAGACCGATCCGGTCCACGCGCCGTGGGCGCCCATCGCCATCGCCGCCGCCATCTGGCGCCCGGTGACGATGCCGCCCGCCGCGAGAATCGGCGTCGTGTCGCCGATCGCGTCGAGCGCCGCTGCGACTTCGGGCACGAGCACCATCGTCGCGACCTCGCCGCAATGGCCGCCCGCTTCGCCGCCCGCGACGACAAGGATGTCCACCCCCGCGCGCACCTGCGCCAGCGCATGGTCGCGCGTGCCGACAAGCGCGGCGACCGGGACGTTGTGGCGCTTGCCGAGTTCGAGCATCAGCGGCGGCGGGACGCCCAGCGCATTGGCGATCAGCTTGATCGGATGGCGGAAAGCGACCTCGAGCAGCCTTGCGGCGCCTTCTTCGTGCATATTGTCGCCAAAGCTCTGCCGCGCTTCCATCGCAGTCTCGAGGCCGCTCGCATCGACATCGAACCTTCCGAGCAGATCGGCGGCGAACTTCAGGTGGGATTCGGGAATCTGCGCGGCGCCGGACGAGGCTGCTTCGCCCTTGCCCGCAAAGCTGTTGGGGACGATCAGGTCGACGCCATAGGGGCGGCCGCCGATATGCGCGTCGATCCACGCCAGCTCTTCTTCCAGCCGTTCGGGCGGCAGCGCAGCCGCGCCGAACACGCCCATGCCACCCGCTTTCGACACCGCGACGACGACGTCGCGGCAGTGCGAAAAGGCGAGCAGCGGGAATTCGATGCCGAGCATCGCGCAAATGGGGGACTGCATGGGAACCTCTCCGTTTCTTTAGGCGACCTATGACAGCGCTATAGGGTCAGGACCCATTAATTCCCCGTTCGAGGCGTCGAAATGGCGAAGATATCGGGCCTTGGCGGGTGCGGCGGGTAGCATCGCTACCCGCAAGGCCGCGAAGGTCCGATATCGAAGCCATTTCGGCGTCCCTTCGGGATTTGACCGATTTTGCCCATGGCAGCGTCGAAAAGCCTTGAAATATATCCATATTCCTGCGCCTTTCCTCCTCGCCCTGAGCAAAATCGCCTCAAACCTCGAACGGGTAATTAATGGGTCCTGACCCTAGTTTACGTAAACGTCAAGTTGATTTGCTGGACGGGCGGATTATCGCGGGTTGCATGACCCAGTTTCCCATGCCCGGTTTCGACCTCGAGGCTTTCGTCCGTGCCACGCTGGCCGAGGATCTGGGCGCGGGGGGCGATATTACGTCGTTGGCGACGATCCCCGCCGATGCGCGCTTCGACGGTGTAATGGACAGCCGCGACGCGATCACCGTCGCCGGCCTGCCGATCGCCGAGCGATTCTTCCGCGCGCTCGATCCGGCGATGGAAATCGAGATCCTGGCCGAAGAGGGCGCAGAAGTTCCTGCGGGCAGCGATGTGATGCGCCTGTCGGGCAATGCGCGCGCGATGCTGACCGCCGAGCGGTCGGCGCTCAACACGGTGCAGCATCTGTCGGGGATCGCGACGATGACGCGCCAATATGTCGATGCGATCGCGGGAACAGGGGCGACGCTGCTCGACACGCGCAAGACGATACCCGGCCTGCGGGTGCTCGAAAAATATGCGACGCGGATGGGCGGGGCGAAGAATCACCGCATGGGCCTGTGGGACGCGGCGATGATCAAGGATAATCACGTCGCGGTCGCGGGATCGGTCGAGGAAGCGGTGCGGCGGGCGGTGGAGGCGGGAATCGCCGACATCATCGTTGAAGTCGACCGTGTGGCGCAGGTCGAACCGGCACTGGTCGCGGGAGCGACGCATCTGCTGCTCGACAATATGGGCCTCGACGATCTGCGCACCAGCGTCGCGATTGTCGATGGCAGGGTGCCGACCGAGGCGTCGGGCGGGGTGCGGCTCGACACGATCCGCGCGATCGCCGAAACGGGCGTCACCTATGTATCGGTCGGGCGCCTAACCCAGTCGGCGCCCGCGGCCGACATCGGGCTCGATTTTGCGCTGGCTTAGTGCCGCCGCGTTGACGCTGATGCCCGTCGCGGCGCAGGCGCAGGCGCTAGCCTGCTCGGTGCCCGATCGGATTCCCGTGCCGCGCCTCGAACAGCCGCGCCGGGGCGAACCCGTGCGGCGGCCGCCGGTCACCGGCTATCTGCTGGCCATGAGCTGGTCGCCGCAGCATTGCGCCGGCGTCCGCGATCCAAAGGGCGCGCGCGACGCTTTTCAATGTTCGGGCGAACATGGCCGCTTCGGCTGGGTGCTGCACGGGCTGTGGCCCGAAAGCGACGATGCGGATTATCCGCAATGGTGTCGCCCGGCGAAGATCGTGCCGCAGCCGGTGCTGAAAAAACATCTGTGCATGACGCCGTCGGTGCAGTTGCTCCAGCACGAATGGGCGAAGCACGGGACGTGCATGAGCCGGCACCCCGCCGCCTATTTCCGCGCCGCCGGGCTGTTGTTCCGCGCGGTGCGCTTTCCCGACATGCGGGCGCTGGCGTCGCGGCGGCAGACCGCGGGCAGCGTGCGCCGCGCCTTTGCCGCGATCAATCGGGGCGTCACCCCGGCGATGATCGCCGTGACGTCCGACCGCCAGGGATGGCTGAAAGAGGTGCGATTGTGCCTGGGGCCGCGCATGAAGCCGACGCCATGCAAATCCTTTCAGATCGGCGTCAGGGATGGCCGCGCGCTGCGCATTCGTCCTATGCCGGAGCCCCGGCGCTGAACGCGCAGAAACGTCCCGCTTCGGGACGGCGCGGCCGTTAACGCTCTTTTAACCTTATCGACTCGTTAAGATCGTCCTAGCTTCGGGCGCATGGACTCGAACGACCATATCGATATCCGCGGTCGCGTGCGGGCGCATGGCGTCCGGCAGCTGACGATTGCGCGGATGAACGCACCGGCGGACTGGCAGGACGAACTGCGCCGCGCGCTCGTCGCGCACCGCAAGCCCGCCACGATCCTTTCGAGCAACGACTTTCGGCTGTTCCTTCAGAGCTTCGCGATATTTTTCACCGCGACGATGCTTTTCGTCATGTGAGGATTGGACTCGGGCGGCGGATTTGCTCCCCGCCCCGATCCGCCCAGAGCGGCGTGCCGTATATCTGATCCACCGGGAAGGAGCCGATTTGGCCCAGCGCGAGGGGCGAGGAGGGAGCCATGCTGCCGCATAGTGACCGACGATCGACGCTGCGCTGGGCCGAAATGGGCCCGCCGCTCTAATCGCACGCCCGGTGCAGCTTGACCGCGAGCCACGCGGAGACCAGGCACATGGCGGCGCTCATCAGCAACTGGTCGACGACGCCGACGCCCGCGAGGCCGAGCCCCATCGCGAGCAGCGAACCCGCAACCATCGCGCCCGAATTGACGATATTGTTCGCGGCGACAGTGCGCGCGGTCTGGTCCTTGGGCACGGTGGTGGTCAGAAAGGCATAGAGCGGAACGACAAACATGCCGCCGCTGACGGCTATGCCGAGCAGGCTGGCGAGGAGCGGCACGACACCGGGGTGTCCAAGGAAGCCGCCGATGTCGTACAACGCCCCCGCGGGTTGCACACCCCAGTTGCGGCACACCCAGTAAAAGGCGACGACGAACAGCGCCATGACGAGCACGCTCGCCGGGCTGTAGCGCGCCGACACCTCGCCCTTCAGCAACCGGTTCACCGCGACCGAGCCGATCGCGATCCCGATCGAGAAGACGGCGAGGAAGAGGCTGGCGACACTTTTGTCGGCGTGGAGGATATTCTTGGCGAGCGGCGGAAACTGGATGAACAGCACGGCGCCGATCGTCCAGAAAAAGCTGATCGACAAGATCGCGAGATAGAGGCGCGGGATATGCATCGTGCCGCGCACGAGCGCGACGGACGAGCGTATGATATGCCAGTCGATCCCCGTTTCCAGATGCTCGGGCGGCGCCGGGGGCACCTTGCGCCCCGTCCAGTAACCGATCGCGGCGACCAGCACGACGCCGAGCGCCGCCCATTCGACCTCGATCACCCCGGCAAGGATCGTTCCGGCGAGAATCGCGATATAGGTCCCCGCCTCGACCAGCCCGGTGCCCGCCAGCACCTCGTCGCTTTTGAGGTGTTGTGGCAGGATCGCATATTTGATCGGTCCGAAAAAGGTCGAGTGGATTCCCATCGCAAACAACGCAAGCATCATCAGCGGGATGGCGATGAGATGCACCGCAAAACCGAGCCACGCCAGGATCAGCCCGCCGCCGCCGACGAACATGATCAGGATTTCGCAGAATTTGACGATGCGGATGATCCGTGCCTTGTCGCGCGTGTCGGCCAGCTGCCCCGCCAGCGCCGACAGGAGAAAGAAAGGCAGGATGAAGACGCCGGTGGCGACCGCGCTGAACAGCGTTTCCTGTTCCTCGCTGTTGAACACGCCATAAACGACGAACAGCACCATCGCATTCTTGAACAGATTGTCGTTGAATGCACCGAGAAGCTGGGTGACGAAAAGGGGCAGGAACCGGCGTTGCCTCAACAGCGCAATGGAGCCGGTCATGGTGGTCCAATCTTTTCAACTATGTCGGTTCGCACGCATTTCGCGGGCAACAGGTTGTCGCCGGGGGGGCTTATCGGCTAGGGCGGTCGGGGTCAAAGGTCATTTTGACCGGCCATGTCGACGGGGATCATGCTGAGCCTTCCGAACATTTTGACGCTGTCGCGAATCCTGGCGGTGCCCATCCTGCTCTTCCTGCTGTGGCCGGGCGTGACCGAAGGGTCGCACCAGCCCAGGCCGATCGATTATGCACTGGCGTTCGGCCTCTATTGCCTGATGGGCATTACCGATTATTTCGACGGCTATGTCGCCCGTGCGCGCGGCACCGTGTCGCGGCTGGGCATCTTTCTTGACCCCATCGCCGACAAGATCATGATCGCGGCGGTGATCCTGCTGCTCGTCTTCACGCGCGACATCGACGGGTGGCACGTCATCGCCGCGCTTGTCATCCTGCTGCGCGAAATCATCGTGTCGGGGCTGCGCGAGTTTCTTGCGACCTTGCAGGTGTCGATGCCGGTGACGCAGCTTGCCAAATGGAAAACGACCTTCCAGCTTGTCGCCTTTGGCGCGCTGATCCTTGCGGGGGCGCTGCCCGCAATGGCGTGGATCAAGACGGTCGGGCTGGCGTCGTTGTGGGGGGCGGCGGTGCTGACGCTGGTAACCGGCTGGGATTATCTGCGCGTCGGCCTGAAGCATATGGACTGATGCGGCTCGATCTCGCCTATTTCGCCTGGGTGCGCGAGCGGATGGGGATGGCGGGCGAGACGGTCGAACTGCCGCCCGGAATCGCCGATGTCGCGGCGCTGCTCGGCTGGCTCGCGGCGCGTGACGAACGGGGTGCGTCGGCCTTTGCCGAACCGCACCGCATTCGCGCTGCGATCGACGGCGCGATGATGGGCCCCGACGCGCCGCTTGCGGGCGCGCGCGAGGTCGCGCTGTTCCCGCCGGTGACCGGCGGATGATCCGCGTGTTCGTCCAGACTGTGCCGATCGCGGTCGGCGCAGAGTTCGATCTGCACGATGCGGGCGGGCACGGCGCGAGCGCAAGCTTTATCGGGCGTGTGCGCAGCGACGACGGATTGACCGAATTGTTCCTCGAACATCATCCGACGATGACCGAGGCGGAACTCGCCAGCCTCGCCCATGCGGCGGTCGATCGTTGGAAACTGGGCGCGCTGACGCTGATCCACCGTGTCGGTGCGATGGCGCCGGGCGAAACCATCGTGCTCGTCCTTGCGAGCAGCCGTCACCGCGCCGAAGCGCTGGCGGCATGCGAGTTTCTGATCGACCGGCTGAAGACCGACGTGATGCTGTGGAAGCGCGAGACCTTTGCCGACGGGCGCGTGGCGTGGGTCGAGGAACGCGAGGGCGATCGTGCGCGGGCGGAGCGGTGGGATTAGCGTCGTGGGCCCTGAAACAGGTCCGGAGTGACGAAGATTGTGCCGCTAGCACGCCGCTCTATCCCGCCTGATGCTTCCTGAAAATATCGGCGAGCATGCGGAACTCCTCGGCGCGTGGGCTGCCCTTGCGCCAGACGAGCGCGATCGTTCGCCAGTCATGCGCCGAATCGAGCGGGCGCGTGTCGATGTCGGTGTGATCGAGGATGCCCGCCTCGATCGCCATTTGCGGCAGCATGGTGATGCCAAGGCCGTTGTCGACCATCTGCACCAGCGTGTGCAGCGAAGTGCCCATCATCCGCGCGCCGGCACGCAGTTCGGGACGGTTGCACGCCGCGAGTGCGTGATCTTTCAGGCAATGCCCGTCCTCTAGCATCAACATCTGGGCAGGGTCGATCTGGTCGGCGCTGACCGTCGCGGGCAGGTCTTCGGACTGATCGCCGGGAAAGGCGACGAACAGCGCATCGTCGAACAATTCTTCGCTTTCGACGTCGCCGCACGCATAGGGGAGCGCGAGCAGCACGCAATCGACGGCGCCGTGGTGAAGCGACTCGCACGCCTGCGCACTTGGCTCTTCGCGCAGGAACAGCTTGAGCGACGGACGCTCCTTGCGGAGCCGGGGAAGGAGGCCGGGGAGCAGGAAGGGCGCGATCGTCGGGATGACGCTCATGCGCAGTTCGCCAACGAGCGGCGCCGATGCAGCGGCGGCCATGTCGGCAAGCTCCTCGGCCTCGCGCAGCACGCGGTGCGCCTTCTCGACGATCTTGTTGCCGAGCGCGGTGAAGCGCACGACGCGGCGCGTGCGCTCGACGAGCGTTTGCCCCAGCAAGGTTTCCAGTTCGCGGATGCCTGCCGACAGCGTCGACTGGGTGACATTGCACGCATCGGCGGCGCGGCCGAAATGACCATGTTCGTGCAGCGCCACGAGATATTGCATCTGTTTGAGTGAAGGCAGGTAATTTTGCATTGATCGAGTGTAGGGATTTATTGGGCGACTTTGAACAAGGCAGCCGATTAAAATTCGCCGCCAGGATGGTCGCATCGCTTGGCGTCGCGACCGGGGCCGTGATAGCTGATCCGATCACTGGTGGCGGAGAGGCGTATGGCGGTTTCGCGTTTCCTGATCGGCGGCGTGGCGAGCGCGCTGCTGCTGACCGGCGGCCTGTTCCTGTGGCAAGGACACAGCCAGCTGGCCGAAGAGGCTGTGCTCCCGGACCCGCCGCCGGCCTTGCCCGCGATCCCGGTGGCCGGACCGAATGCCCCGACGCGCGGACCGGCGCCGCCCGCGCTGCCCGCCGCCAAGGAAGCCTCGCGCGAGGAGCGGCGTTTCAACCGCTTCGACCGCGACCGCAACGAGCGGATCAGCCGCGTCGAGCTGATGTCGTCGCGCACCGCGGCGTTCCGCAAGCTCGATACGGATGGGAACAATCTGCTGACCTTCGAGGAATGGGCGGTGACGACGAGCGAGCGTTTTGCGGGCGCCGATGCCGACAAGTCGGGTGACCTGACACGCGCCGAGTTTGCAACGACGGCGCCGAAGCGTGCGGCGAAGGCGAAGTGTCGATGTTGACCAGTTTCGTCATTGCGAGCGGAGCGAACCAATCCAGGGCGTTTTACGCCACTCCGGATTGCTGCGTCGCCCTCGGCTCCTCGCAATGACGAACATGGTTCAGGCGGCCACACCCGCCGCAACCGTCATCCACTCCGCCAGCGCCTTGCCCGCGCGCTGCGTATAGCCGAGCTTGCGGTCTTTCTTCCGCACATCGTCCGCCAGCGGTGGAAAAAGCCCGAAATTGACGTTCATCGGCTGATAGGATGACGCATCGGCGCCGCCGGTGATGTGGCAGAGCAGCGCGCCGAGCGCGGTTTCGGGCGGTGGCGGGGGCAGGGCGCGCCCGCCAAGTTCGGCGGCGGCGAAGCGCGCGGCGACGAGGCCGATCGCGGCGCTTTCGACATAGCCCTCGCAGCCGGTTATCTGCCCCGCGAAGCGGATGTGCGGCGCCGACTTCAAGCGAAGCTGCCGGTCGAGCAATTCGGGCGAGCGGATGAAGCTGTTGCGGTGAAGCCCACCCAACCTCGCGAACTCGGCCTTTTCCAGCCCCGGTATGGTGCGGAACAGCCGGACCTGCTCGGCATGTTTGAGCTTGGTCTGGAAACCCACCATGTTCCAGAGCGTGCCCAGCGCATTGTCCTGCCGCAACTGGACGACCGCATAGGGCCAGCGTCCGGTGCGCGGATTGTCGAGCCCGACGCCCTTCATCGGGCCGAAGCGCAGCGTCTCCACCCCGCGTTCGGCCATCACCTCGATCGGCATGCAGCCCTCGAAATAGGGCGTGTCCTTTTCCCAATCCTTGAACTCGGTCTTTTCACCATCGAGCAGCCCCTGGACGAAGGCGTAATACTGATCCTTGTCCAGCGGACAGTTGATATAGTCCCTGCCATCGCCGATCGGCCCGACCCTGTCCCAGCGGCTCGCCATCCACGCAATGTCCATGTCGATGCTGTCGCGATAGACGATGGGGGCGATGGCGTCGAAAAAGGCGAGCGCATCCTTGCCGGTCGCAGCGCCGATGCTTTCCGCGAGCGATGCCGCGGTGAGCGGTCCGGTCGCGACGATGGTGAGGCCTTCGGTCGGGAGTTTGTCGATGCGTTCGCGGACGATGGTGATATTGGGATGCTCCGACAGCGCGCGCGTCACGCCGCCCGAGAAAAGATCGCGGTCGACCGCGAGCGCCGAGCCGGCGGGCACCTTGGTCGCGTCGGCTTCGCGCATGATGATCGAGCCCAGCGCGCGCATCTCGCGATGGAGAAGGCCGACGGCGTTGCTGTCGCCGTCGTCGCTGCGAAAACTGTTCGAGCATACCATTTCGGCAAGCCCGTCGCCCTGATGCGCGGGAGTCATGTCGCCGCCGCCGCGCATTTCGGAGAGGCGCACATGATAACCCGCCTCGGCGAGCTGCCACGCCGCTTCGGACCCGGCGAGCCCTCCGCCGATGATGTGAATGTCGTGGTCCGCCATTTACCGTTTCCATTGACTATCGCTTGATCCGCCGCGCACTAGGCCGGTTGGCGGCAAGATGCAAAGGGGCGGGCGATGAACGGAGAGCAGGGCTGGGATCGTGCGCATTGGCTGTGGATGGCGGCGCTTGTCGGGGGGAGCAGCTATTTCGCGGCGGTTATCCTGCATCTCGATGGGGCGTTGATCTGGGCGTGGAAAGCGTCGGGCGTCGGCCTGCTTGCCGCATGGGCGGCGGCCAACGCGTACGGGCGGGGCGGGTGGACGATGGCCGCGGCGCTGGCGTTTGGCGCGCTCGGCGACTGGATGCTCGATGCGATCGGGATGATGCAGGGGGCGGCGGCGTTCGCGGCCGGGCATGTCATCGCGATCGTCCTTTATCTCGGCAACCGGCGCGCGGCGATGACCGGCTCGCAGAAGCTGCTCGTCGCGGTCGTGGTGCCGCTCGCGCTGCTGGCGGCGTGGGGGCTGACAAAAACGGCTGAGCCGGACCAGATGGCGGCGGCGTTGGCCTACACGGCGATCGTCGCGTTGATGGCGGCGACGGCCTGGGCGAGCCGCTTTCCGCGCTACCGCACCGGCATTGGCGCGATGCTGTTCCTCGCGAGCGATCTTTTCATTTTTGCCGGGGAGGGCGGGGCGCTTTCCAAGGATGTGACGATGTGGCTCGTCTGGCCGCTTTATTTCGGCGGACAGGCGCTGATCGCGTGGGGAGTGGTCGGGACGCTGGCCAAGGAGGCGAAGCTCTAGATTCCCTCCCAGGCCGCGATGGTGGTGCGGTGAAGCAGGCGATCGTGGCCGTCATAACCGCCCGTCGCGCGGTGGAGGACCGAGCGATTGTCCCACATGACGAGCATGTCGGGCTCCCATCGGTGCGAATAACGGAACTCTTCGCGCCCCTGCCACTGGATGAGCTCGTGGAGGAGCGGCCGCGCCTCGGCATCGTCCATTCCCTCAAAGCCGATGATATAACCCGCGCAGCCGAACAGGCCGAGGCGGCCCGTTTCGGGGTGCGCGCGAACGAAGGGATGGAGCTGCGTTTCGAGCGCCGCATCGTCCGAGCGGATATCCATGCTCCGGCCCCTGTCGTTCGCGCCGTACATGCCCGAAGGGGCGTAGCCCGCGCGGGCGCTGTGGATCGCCCGCAAACCCTCGATACGTGCGCGGAGCCCCGCGGGCATCGCATCGAGCGCTGCGTGCTGATTGGCAAATTCGGTGTTGCCGCCGACCGGGGGAATGGTGATGCCGAAGAGGCACGTGCCCGCGGGCGGGCGGGCCTGGAAGCTCCAGTCGCTGTGCCAGTTTTCGGCAAAGAGCGGCGCGGTTTCGTCGGCGCGGCGCTTGACCGCGATGATATGCTTGCGGCCCGGAATCGGGCGAATGAAGGGATCGTCGCCGAAACCGCCGAAATAGGCGGTGAAGCGTTCGAGATCGTCGTCGCTCATCTTCTGGTCCGGAAAAGCCAGCACATGATGATCGAGCCACGCCGCACGGATGGCGGCGATGGTGCCGGGATCGAGCGGGTGCGCCAGGTCGACGCCAGTAACGTGCGCGCCGCACGCCTGGCCGCTGGGGATGATGGCGAGAGTCATGACGCCATGCTGCGCCGGTTGATCGGTGCGGTCAATCGCTCTGGACGCGGCCGCCTTTTTTCCGCATCCTCGGTCGGGATCGCATGGAGGATTGCCCGATGAGATTGCTCAAAAGCGTCATGATCCCGCTGGGGCTTGCGCTTGGCCTTGGCGCTGCGCTCGCGCTCGTCCCGGCACCGGGAATCGCCGCGCTTCAGCAAGGTGCGAAGGCGCCCGATTTCACGCTCAGCGCCGCGCAGGGCGGCAAGCCGTTCAGCCTGTCGCTGAAAGAGGCGCTGAAGAAGGGGCCGGTCGTGCTCTATTTCTTCCCTGCCGCCTTCACGCCGGGATGCACGCTGGAGGCGCATCTGTTTGCCGAAGCGAGCGACGATTTCAACCGGCTGGGCGCGCGGGTGGTCGGGGTAACGGCGGGCAATATCGAGCGCGTCGCCGAGTTTTCGCGCTCCGAATGCCGCGACAGGTTCGCGGTGGCGGCCGACCCCGGCGCGAAGGTGGCGGCGAAATATGACGCGACGATGCGGCGCCCCGACGGAACCATCCTGTCCAACCGGACATCGTTCGTCATTGCGCCGGACGGGACCATCCTGATGAGCTATACCGACGCCAAGCCGCAGGCGCATGTCGAAAAGACAATGGCGGCGGTGCGCGCGTGGAGGGCGAAGCGGCGGTAGGAGGCCGGGATATGCCGCCCGTGCGGCGCGGTCAGCCGCGTTGTTGCAGGCTCACCACCGCCTCGATCGGCAGTTCGGCGTAGATGTGCGGGAAGAGCTCGCCGCCGCGCGCGGGTTCCCAGCGAACGGCATCGCCCAACTGGACGAGATCCACCTCGGCGACCATCAGGTCCGACTGGTCGGCGAAATATTTTGCGATCGTCGTGTCGAGCTGCGCCGCGGTCGACAGGTGGATATAGCCATCCTCGATGTCGACCGGCGCGCCGCGGAAGACGCGCTCGCGCTCGAAATCGGTCCACTGCTGCGCGGTAAGCACCTTGAAGGCAGTCGTCGGCGTCGTCATTCGGTGGGGGCTTCGCTCACCGGATTGTCGCTCGCCACCTCGACGTCGCGGCCGTCATCCGCGTCTTCGTCGCCATCTTCGATCAGCGCGGCCGACACGACATGCTCGCCCTCGGCGACATCGAACAGGCGCACGCCCGCGCTGCCGCGGCCGATGATGCGCAAGCTGTCGAGCCCCATGCGGATGAGTTTGGCCTGATCGGTGACGAGCATCAGCTGGTGCGCCTGCGTGGCGGGGAAGCTGGCGACCACCGGGCCGTTGCGCGCGATATTGTCGATATTGGTAATCCCCTGACCGCCGCGGCCCGTGCGGCGATATTCATAGGCCGACGACAGCTTGCCATAGCCATTGGCACAAACGGTCAGGATGAACTGTTCGCGCGCCGCCAGTTCGGCCATGCGTTCGGCGGGCAAGGTCGGTTCATTCTCGTTATCCTTCCACGGCGCGGCGCGCAGATAGGCTTCGCGTTCGTCGCCGGTGGTGCCGACGCGGTGGAGGATCGAGAGCGAAATAACCTCATCCCCCTCGGCCAGGCGCATCCCGCGCACCCCGGTCGAATTGCGGCTCTGAAACTCGCGGACATCGTCGCCGGCAAAGCGGATCGCCTTGCCCTGCCGCGTCGCGAGCAGCACATCGTCGCTTTCGTCGAGCAGCGCGACGCCGATCAGCCGGTCGTCCTCGTCATCGCCCTCGAACTTCATCGCGATCTTGCCGTTCGAGGGGACGTTGGTGAAGGCGTCCATGCTGTTGCGGCGCACGCTGCCCTTCGCGGTTGCGAACATGACGTGCAGCTTGCCCCATTCGCTCTCGTCCTCGGGCAGCGGCAGCACGGTCGAGATGGTTTCGCCCTGGGCAAGCGGGAGCAGGTTGATCATCGGACGGCCGCGCGTCGCAGGGCCGCCCTCGGGCAGGCGCCACACCTTCATGCGATAGACCTTGCCCGCGGTCGAGAAGAAGAGCACCGGCGTGTGCGTCGAGGTGACGAACAGTTCGGTGACGACATCCTCGTCCTTCGTCGCCATGCCTGCGCGGCCCTTGCCGCCGCGTCGCTGTGCGCGAAAGGTGGCCAGGGGCGTCCGCTTGATATAGCCGTCCATCGTGACGGTGACGACCATCTCCTCGCGCTCGATCAGATCTTCGTCGTCGATGCCGTCGGCGGCGGGGGCGAGGAGGGTGCGGCGCGGGGTCGCAAATTCGTCGCGCACCGCAACCAGTTCCTCGCGCATCACGCCATATAGCTTGACGCGGTCGGCGAGGATCGAAAGCAGTTCCTCAATTTCGGCTGCCAACTCACCGAGTTCCTTGCCGATTTCGTCGCGACCCAGTGCCGTCAGCCGGTGGAGGCGGAGGTCGAGGATCGCCTTCACCTGCACTTCGGACAGCCGATAGGTTGCGGCTTCCTCCATCTCGCCCTCGATTGCTTCGACGAGGCGGATATAGGGGGCGATGTCGCCGATCGGCCATTCGCGCGCGAGCAGGGCTTCGCGCGCGGCGGCGGGCGAGGACGAACCGCGAATGATGCGCACGACTTCGTCGAGGTTGCTGACCGCGACGACGAGGCCGAGCAAGATATGCGCGCGGTCGCGTGCCTTGGCGAGTTCGAACTTGCAGCGGCGGGTGATGACCTCTTCGCGGAAGATGATGAAGGCCGAGAGAATATCCTTCAGCCCCATCATTTCGGGGCGGCCGCCGCGGATCGCGAGCATGTTCGCGGGAAAGCTCGACTGCGCGGGCGTGTGACGCCACAGCTGGTTGAGCACCACCTCTGCCGTCGCGTCGCGCTTCAGCTCGATGACGACGCGCACGCCCTCGCGGTTCGATTCGTCGCGGATATCGGCGACGCCCTCGATCCGCTTGTCGCGCGCCGCCTCGGCGATCTTCTCGACAAGGCCCGACTTGCCGACCTGGAACGGAATCGACGTTAATACAATGGATTGTCGATCGTTCCTGCCTTCCTCTATTACATGGGTGGAGCGCATCATGATCGAGCCGCGGCCGGTTGCATAGGCGCTGCGTGCGCCACCCTGGCCGAGCATCATCGCGCCCGTCGGGAAATCGGGGCCGGGGACGATCGCCATCAATTCTTCAAGCGTGATCGCCGGATTGTCGATCATCGCGAGCGTCGCGTCGATGATTTCGCCAAGGTTGTGCGGCGGGATATTGGTCGCCATGCCGACCGCGATCCCGCCCGCGCCGTTGACGAGCAGATTCGGGAAGCGCGCCGGAAGCACGGTCGGCTCCTCACGGCTCGCGTCATAATTGGGCTGGAAGTCGACCGTATCCTTGTCGAGATCGTTCAGCAGCACCATCGCGGTCTTGGCAAGGCGCGCCTCGGTGTAGCGCATCGACGCCGGCGGGTCGGGGTCCATCGAGCCGAAATTGCCCTGACCGTCGATCAAGGGCACGCGCAGCGACCAGTCCTGCGTCATCCGCGCCAGCGCGTCATAGATCGCGCTGTCGCCGTGCGGGTGATAATTACCCATGACGTCGCCGACGATCTTCGCCGATTTCTTGTACGGACGACCGGGGATGAAGCCGCCTTCCTGCGCCGCATAGAGGATGCGGCGGTGGACGGGCTTCAGCCCGTCGCGCACGTCGGGCAGCGCGCGGCTGACGATCACGCTCATCGCGTAATCGAGGTAGCTGGTCTTCATTTCGTCGACGATGTTGATCGGCGAAACGCCGTCCTCGGACGGCTGCACAGGCGTATTTTCTTCGGTCAAGACCCGGCCTTTTTTCTGCTTATCGGGAGATGGATTTGGCCTAGCCCAAGGCGCGGCGAATTGCCAGTGATTCGGGCGATTTTCAGGGAATGATTTCGCTGCCGTCCCACGCGAAAATCCGGCCCGTTTGGGCAGGCGTCAGCGCATCGATCGTGCGCAGCAGATTGGCCGCAGCGATGGGCGGCGTCACGAGCGTCCCCGGCGCTACCGCGCGCTGAAACGGCCGCGACATCGCCGTATCGACCGTGCCGGGATGCAAGGCGACGACCACCGCCTCTGGATTGCGGCGCGTCTCGGCGATGGCGAAGCTGCGGACGAGCTGATTGAGCGCGGCTTTCGACGCGCGATAACTGAACCAGCCGCCGGTGCGGTTGTCGGCGATGCTGCCGACCCGTGCCGACAACGCAGTGAAAATCGTGCGCCCGCGGCGCGGCAACAGCGGCAGGAAATGCCTGGCGACCAGCGCGGGCCCGATCGTATTGACGGCGAAACTTCGCGCCATCCAGTCGGGATCGATGTCGGACAGGCCGCGTTCGGGCCGATGGCCGTCGGCGTGGAGCAAGCCCGTCGCGACGATGACCAGCCGGGGCGGCGGGCCACCGGCGGCGACCATCGCCGCCGCCGCGGCCACCGAATCCGCGTCGGTAATGTCGATTGCAAACGGGGCCGGCGCCGACCGCGCAAGGCGGTGGATGACGTCATGGCGACCATCGGCCGCAAGAGCATCGGCCAAGGCCGCGCCGATGCCGCCCGCTGCGCCGATCACCACCGCCGATTCCGGGTCCGTCATGGGCGCCACGCCTATCATGCGCAGCCGGGCAGGAACAAGCGATGCTTGCCAAAGCCGCGAGCCGCCATATTAGGTTGAACCGTGCATCGCCTGCTTCCCACTGCCTGCCCATGGCCCTGATCGCGCTCGTTGGCGCCAGCGAGACCCTGCCCGATGGGGGATTGCGCGCGCTCGTCACCGTGGCGGGCGAAACGCTGATCGAGCGGCAGGCGGCGCGTCTGGCGGATGTCGGGGTGACGCACATCGCCGTCGCGGTCGCCGCGCTGCCCGCCGATCTGCTCGCCGTGTGCGACCGCATTCGCCGCCGCGGGGTGAAGGTGACTCCGGTGCGCTCGGCAAGCGATCTTGTGCCGCTGATCGAGGATGACGACCGCCTGATCCTCGTCGCCGACGGCCTGCGCGCCGGGGGAACGCACTATGCCGCAATTGCAAGGCCGGGATCGCCGGCGATCCTCGTGACCGGCGACACGGTGCTGACCCAGGGGTTCGAGCGGATCGACGCGACGCGGCGCTGGGGCGGGCTTGCCTCGGTAGCGCCGCCGATGGTTGCCGAGCTCGCCGCGATGCCGGGCGAATGGGACATGATGCTGACGCTGCTGCGCCTCGCCGTGCAATCGGGCGCACGGCGGCTTTACTGCGAACCCGCGCTGTTCGAGCAGGGCGAGATTGCGATCGTGTCCGACCGTCCGACCGCGGCGCTGATCGAGCAATCGAGCCTGCAACGGGTCGAATATGGCGGCATGGGGCTGGGGCGCTCGGCGATCATGATGCCGCTGGTACGGCTGGCGGGTCCGCTGCTCGTCAAGTCGCCGAATACCGCGCGTTACCTGCCCCCTGTCACGGCGTTGCTGTGGGTTGCCGTCGCCGCGCTGACGGCAAGCGGGCTGGCGGCGGCCGGAGCACTCGTCGCGGTGCTGGGCGGGCTTGGGCTCGCCGCGATGCGTTTCCTGTCGGCCTTTCGCGCCGAAAGCGCGGCGCCGGACCGGGCGCGGGCGGTCATTCGCAGTTTCGCGCTCGCCTTGCTTGCCCTCTTCCCGTGGCTGCTGGCGTTCGGCGCGCCGGGCCGCACAATGCCGCCCTTTACCGAAGCGGCGCTGGCGCCGTGCCTCGCGGCGACGATCGTGCTGGCGCGCGCGCTTTACGAGGATGCGGGCGAACGGCGGCGGTTCCACTGGCTGCTCCCCGACGCCGATCAGGCATGGATCATGCTCGCGCCTGCGCTGCTGTTCGGCGCCGCGTCGCTGATGTTCGCGGTGCTGCCCCTGCTCGCGCTGTTCCAGATCCTGCTCTGGCTGCACCTCGCGCGGCGTCCGGATGCTCGCTAAATCAGGCTCCTTCAAGGTTTAAGGCCTATTAACGCCAAGCTGCTATTGGCGGGTGCGCATGAGTGACTCGCTCTCCTTTCCCGGCATCGAACCGCCGTCGCCGACGCTTTCGGCGCGACTGGGCGAGTTGGCGGACTATTTCGCGGCGCCGACTGCGGGACGGCTGACCGACGAGCAGCGCGCGCTGTCGCTGGGGATCGCGCGGCGGCTGGTCGCCGATGTCGCGGCGCTGATCGATCCCGGGATCGATGCCGCTGCTCTATGGGAGGAATGGCTGCATCACGGGGTCCCCGGCGCGGCGCGGCTGGTCGGTCCCTGTTTTGCGCGGGCCGAGGAGCATCGCTGGCGCGCGCTATCGACCGAGCGCGCGGTGCCGACGCCGGTGGCGGACGGCGCCGATGAGGTCGGCGGCGCGACGCCCGACACGCCGATGACGGCGCGCGAGCGCGCCTATCTGGACCTGCGCATCGCCGACCGGCGGCGCTTCGACGCCTATGGGCAGCCGACGCTGGCGATCGCCGATCTCGACGAGGAAATCTTCCGCGCGCTGCTTCATGACGTCGCAGCGTGGCGGCTGGCCGCGGTGAGCACCGATACCGGCCGTGCGGCAAGTCTTGGCGATGCCGTGCGGTACGCGGTCGAGCGGCACGCCGACGCACCCGACATGACCGCCGCTGCCATCTCCTATCGCGAGGCTGTCGGCGCCGCGTTGCCCGAGGCGGCGCGCACCGCGATCGCCGCGCACGACTGGCCTGCGCTGATCGCGCTCGCAGCGGCGGCGCAGCATCGCCGATACACCGATATGGCGCTGGCGCTCCTGACCGCCGAGATGACGGCGCTGCCCTCGCTGCTCGCGCCGCTGCGCCTCGACCGTGAAGCGCTGGCCCCGCTCGAAGCGTCGCTGGCAATGCTCACCGCGCGCGCGGTGAGCGACGCCGATGGCGTCACGGCGGCGGAGACGGGGCGATGAGCGAGCGCGTCGTCCGCGGCCGCGTTGACCGGTCGGGCGTACTGGTGAGCGCCGATGTGCCGCTGTTGCGGCTTCAGCAACGCGCGGGGGCGGGGCTTGGCAGGCCGCTCGCGCTGCCGCACCTCGCGCGGCTCGTCGCACTGTCGCAGCGGCTGCACCGCGAGATCAGTCGTCCGCTCCACGCCGCCGACGACCATAGCGACATCCACGCGCTCGTGCGCATCACGCCCGACGACGAGGGCGCGAGCCTCGAAATCAGCGACTGGCGCGCGCGCGCTGTGACGCCGCCCGGCATACCGCCCGTCACCGACGAGACCCCGATGGCCGACGGATGGGCGTGGGAGTGTGACCAGCAGCTACGGCTCGTGGCGCTCCGCGCTGCGGGGAAGGCGCCTGCGGTGCCGCCTGGATGGGAAGGGCGCTCGCTGTCTGAATTGTTCGAGTTGCAGCCCGACGCCGATGGCCGCTTTCCGGTGTTGCGCGCGCTCGCGCGGCAGTCGCGCTTTGAAGGGCAGCGCGTGCAGGCTGCGGGCGCGGCGATGACGCTTGGCGGTGACGCGCTGTTCGATGCGGCGGGTCGCTTCACGGGCTTTCGCGGCTTCGCCTCGATTGTCGACGGGCCGCCCGCCACGGCGCCGAAGGGCGGCGGGGCACCGGTCGATCCTGCCTTTGGTTCGCTGCCGCTGTCCGACCCGCAGTTCGGCCGCCGCATCGACGGCGCGCTGCGCGGCCCACTCAGCCGCATCATCGCGACCGCGGAGACGATTTCGGGGCAGTTCGACGGGCCGATCCGCGCCGATTACGCGCGCTATGCCGGCGACATTGCCCATGCCGGGCGGCATCTGCTGGGCCTTGTCGACGACCTTGCCGACCTTCAGAATATCGAACGGCCGGGGTTCAAGGCGGCGCGCGACGACATCGACCTCGGCGACCTGGCGCGCCGCGCGGTCGGTCTGCTCGGCATGAAGGCCGAGGAGAAGGGGATTCGCATTTCGGCGCCCAGCACCGACGACCGGATGCCCGCAACGGGCGAGTTTCGCCGCGTGTTGCAGGTGCTGCTCAACCTGCTGGGCAATGCGATCCGCTATTCGCCCGAGGATTCGCAGATATGGATCCGCGTCGATCGCGAGGGCGACCGTGCGATGGTCACCGTCGCCGATCAGGGGCAGGGAATCGACGCGGAGCAGCAGGCGATGGTGTTCGAAAAGTTCGAGCGGCTCGGACGCACCGACAGCGGCGGATCGGGCCTCGGACTCTATATCGCCCGCCGCCTTGCGCGCGCGATGGACGGCGACCTGACCGTCGACAGCGCACCGGGTCAGGGCGCGCGTTTCACGTTGAGCCTGCCGGCGCGGGATGAGGAGTAAGGAGCAGGCGTTGGGCGGAGATCAGGTCGCCCGGCTATTTCGTCATGCTGAACTCGTTTCAGCATCCATGACCGGACCTCTGGTCGGTTGCGGCGTCGAAGGAAGCGTCGGGCCATGGGCCCTGAAACAAGTTCACGGTGACGGGGAACGAGGACATTCGACCGAAACCCGTCATCCTTCGCTTTCGCTTATGTCTTCGAGTATCTCTGGTTCCAGCACACGCACGCGGCCCTGTTCGAGCGCGATGATCCCCGATTCTTCCCAGCTTTTGAGCTGGCGGTTGATATGTTCGCGGCTCATTCCGGCGAAATTGCCGAGTTCGGTCTGGCTGAGTTCGACGCGCTGTGCGACGCCGACATCCTTGCGGATCAAGCGTTTCAGATAGCGCGCGAGGCGCGGGCCGGAGGCGTAGGCGCGGTCGCTTTCGATGGTCTGGTCGGCGGTACGCAGCCGACGCGCGAGCTGCTGCATCAACGACCAGGCGAAGTCGGGATGGCTCGCGGCAAAGTCGCGGAGCGCGTTGCGGCCGAGTTGCAGCGCGCTGCCGGCGCTGGTCGCCGTCACCGATGCGGTGCGCTCGCCTCCGTCGAGCAGCGCGATTTCGCCCAGCACCGCGCCGGGTTCGGCATAAGCGAGGACGATTTCGCGCCCGCCGGCCGTCAGCATCGACACGCGCGCGGTCCCCTCGGTCAGGATCAGCATCATGTCGCCCGGATCGCCCTGGACGAGCAATTCCTTGCCCTTGGCGAAATTGACCTGAACCGCGCGGCGGGTGATTTCGGCCCAATCCTCGACCGAAAGGCCGGAAAAGATGCTGTCGGGGCTCTGCAGTTCGGCAAGTCTTGCGTGATCCATCGCCCCAATCCCTTTCGGTCAGACCAGCCGGCTCTGCTTCACCGCCGCCTCGATGAATCCTGCAAACAGGGGATGCGGGTCGAAGGGCTTGGATTTGAGTTCCGGGTGGAATTGCACCCCGATAAACCACGGATGGTCCGGCCGCTCAACGATTTCCGGTAGCATGCCGTCGGGCGACATGCCTGAAAAGACGAGCCCGCCCTTTTCGAGCCGCTCGCGATAGGCCCCGTTGACCTCATAGCGGTGGCGGTGACGCTCGCTGATCTCGTTCGTGCCATAGACGCTGGCGACATGGCTGTTCGGCGAAAGTTTCGCGTCATAGGCGCCGAGGCGCATCGTGCCGCCAAGATCGGTGTTCGCACCGCGTTTCTGAAGCCCTTCGGCGCTCATCCATTCGGTGATCAGGCCGACGACGGGTTCGTCGGTCGGACCGAATTCGGTACTCGACGCATTCGCAATGCCGCTCGTATTGCGCGCCGCCTCGATGCACGCCATCTGCATCCCCAGGCAGATGCCGAAAAAGGGCACATTCCGCTCGCGCGCGAAACGCACGCTCGCAATCTTGCCCTCCGACCCGCGCTCGCCGAAGCCGCCGGGGACGAGGATGCCGTGCAGCGGTTCGAGATTGGCGACCAGGTCTTCGTCGCGCTCGAACATTTCGGCGTCGAGCCAGCGGATATTGACCTTGACCCGGTGCGCCATGCCGCCATGGACCAGCGCCTCGTTCAGGGATTTATAGGCATCGGGCAGCGAGACATATTTGCCGACGACGCCGATCGTGACCTCGCCCTCGGGATG
Organism: Sphingopyxis alaskensis RB2256; assembly: GCF_000013985.1. Classification (GTDB taxonomy): domain Bacteria; phylum Pseudomonadota; class Alphaproteobacteria; order Sphingomonadales; family Sphingomonadaceae; genus Sphingopyxis; species Sphingopyxis alaskensis. The sequence continues at coordinate 1,205,187 of NC_008048.1, forward strand.
CTGCTTGCGGTCCATGATGTCATACCAGGCCGTCAGGTCGGGCGCGGGCGCGTCGAGGATTCCGAATGCGCGCAGCACTTCGCTGTCCAGACCCTCGCCATGATACTGGACCGGTACCGAATAGATGCTGTCGGCGTCGAGCGCGGGAATCACCGCTTCCTTGCGGACATTGCAGAACAGCGCGATCTTGGCGCGTTCGCTGTCGGGAAGCGGCTTTTCGCATCGGCAGAGCAGAATGTCGGGCTGGACGCCGAGCGAGGCGAGTTCGCGCACGCTGTGCTGCGTCGGCTTTGTCTTCAACTCGCCCGCGGCGGCGATATAGGGCACCAGCGTGACGTGGACCGAGATGGCGTTGTCGCGGCCGACCTCATTCTTCAACTGGCGGATCGCCTCGATAAAGGGCAGCGATTCGATATCGCCGACGGTGCCGCCGATCTCGCACAGCACGAAATCGAGGTCGTCGGTTTCGGCGCGGGCGAAATCCTTGATCGCGTCGGTGACGTGCGGGACAACCTGTACCGTCGCGCCGAGATAGTCGCCGCGGCGTTCCTTGGCGATGATGCCCTGATAGATACGGCCCGAGGTCACATTGTCGCTCTGCCGCGCCGCAACGCCGGTGAAGCGTTCATAATGGCCCAGGTCGAGGTCGGTTTCCGCTCCGTCATCGGTCACATAGACTTCGCCGTGCTGATAGGGCGACATCGTGCCCGGATCGACGTTCAGATAGGGATCGAACTTTCGGATGCGGACACGATAGCCACGCGCTTGCAGGAGGGCAGCGAGGCTGGCCGCCATCAAACCCTTGCCAAGCGAGGAGACCACGCCGCCGGTAATGAAAATGAACCGCGCCATGGGAGGAAAGACTTACTCAAAGGGAGGGGGACGGCGCAAGCCGTCGAATCGCGAACTGCGGAAATTATTTCCGTGAGCGCGGGCTGATACGGAGGCGGGAGCCGCCGTTTATTGGGTCGCCGGTGGCGCCTTGCCGTCTTCGGCCGGAGCCGGAGCGCTTCCCTGGCTCGCCGCGGCGGCCGCGGCGGCAGCCAGCGGGTCGTCCGTCAGCGGCGCCGTTGCCGCGCCCGTTGCCACGCCTTCGGCAGGTTGCGCCGGGGCCGTGATCGACGAGGTCGAGGCGCCCCCGCTCGTTTGCGCGGATTTCGACAGCGATGTGTCGATCGTCGAGCCGCCGCGGCCGACCGAGGCCATTGCGGCGAGCAGGATCGACAGGCCCACGAACAGGCAGGCGAGCACGGTCGTCGCGCGGGTCATGAAATCCGCCGCACCGCGCGCCGAGAGCAGGCCCGCCGGACTGCCGCCGACGCCCAGGCCGCCGCCTTCCGACTTCTGCATCAGAATGACGCCGATCATCGCCGCGGCAACGAGCGCCTGGACGACGAGCAGGAAGGTGAAAAGGCTGGACATCATATTTTCCCGAACTTGCGCGGCCTCACATGGGACCGCGCCCGCCGCGCACATAGAGACGAAGCGGCGGGGGTTCAAGCCACAGCTTGCTCAAACGACTTTCCGAGTGCCGTTCGTGTCGAGCGAAGTCGAGACACCCATCGCGATCACCCCACGCCCGAGGGGCATCTCGACTTCGCTCGATGCGAACGGAAATTATTGGTGGATTAAAGTCCGGCCGCGGCCTCGATGATCGGCACGAACTTCGCGGCGGTCAGGCTGGCGCCGCCGACGAGCGCACCGTCGACGTCGCCGGTATCCAGCAGTTCGGCGGCATTGTCACCATTGACCGAGCCGCCATAGAGGATGCGGATTGCCTGTGCGGCGTCGCCGAAACGGTCGGCCAGCGCGCTGCGGATCGCGCCGTGCATCGCCGCGACGTCGGCGACGGTCGGGACCAGCCCCGTGCCGATCGCCCAGATCGGCTCATAAGCGATGGCAAACCGCTGCGGATCGAGGGCGTCCGGCACCGATTCCGCGACCTGCGCCAGCACATGGTCGATCGCGCCGCCCGACTCGCGTACGCTGCGCGGTTCGCCGACGCAGAGGATAACCGACAAGCCCGCGGCGAGCGCCGCCTCGGCCTTCGCGCGCACATCGGCGTCGCTTTCGCCGCAACCCTCGCGCCGTTCGCTGTGCCCGACGATGACAAGCGACGCGCCGACGTCGGCAAGCATGGGCGCCGCGACCGAGCCGGTGAAGGCGCCCGACGCGGCGCTGTGGCAATCCTGTCCGCCGATCGCCTTGCCCGGCGCTGCCGCGGCCATCGCGCCGATCAATGTGAAGGGCGGGCACAGCGCGACGTCGACGCCGGGGTGCGTATCGGCGGCGGCAAAAATCGCCCGGGCTTCGCCGAGCGCCTCCTTCAGCCCGTTCATCTTCCAGTTGCCGACCACATATTTGCGCCGCGTCATTGCCTCGCTTCTCCCGCTTATCCGAATGATGATCCGCCCCTAGCGGGGAAGCGCGCGGCGAGGCAAGCCGTGCGGCGACCCCCGAAGCCGCCTTTCGCGCCTTGATGCCGCGGCATCGCGCCTCTAAAGCAGCGCGCAACCGCGCCTTGTTGCGCCCTGCCCGAAAGACTGCCTGCTCCATGATTACCGCCATCCGCGCCATGTTTTCCTCGACGATCGGCAAGTTCCTCGCGCTGGCGTTCGTCGTCCTTGTCGGCGTCGCCTTCGCGCTGAGCGACGTCACCGGGAACTCGACGTTCGGCGGGATCGGCGGGGCCAATGTTGCGAAGGTGGGCGGCGAAGAGATCGGCGTCGGCGAACTGCGCGACCGTGTGCGCCAGGCCTATGACCAGGCGCGCCGCAACCAGCCGGGGCTGACGATGGCGGCGTTCGTCGAAAACGGCGGACTCGACCAGGTGCTCGGCCAGCTCATCGACGGGCTCGCCTTCGACCAATATGCGACCGAGCTGGGTTTTGGCGTCAGCAAGCGGCTGATCGACGGGCGAATCGCCGACCTGCCGGCCTTTGCGGGCGTGTCGGGCAAGTTCGACCAGACGGTGTTCGAAAACTTCCTGCGTCAGAACGGGATCAGCGAAGCGCAGCTCCGCCGCGACCTGCGCCAGCAGATATTGCTCGAACAGCTCGCCGCGCCGATCGCGCAGATGCCGCGTATCGCGCCCGCTCTGGCCGAACCCTATGCCGCGCTGCTGCTCGAACAGCGGCGCGGGCAGGCGACCTTCATTCCGGCGAGCGCTTTCGCGCCGAAGGGCGATCCCGGCGATGCGGCGCTGCGCCGCTTCCTCACGCAGAATGCGGCGAAGTTCACCGTGCCCGAACGCCGCGTGATCCAATATGCGATGTTCGACCGCGCCTCGGTGCCGGTGCCTGCGGTGACTGATGCCGAAATCGCCAGGGTTTATAAGGATAATGCCGCGCAATATGCCGCGACCGAAACGCGCCGCTTTGCGCAGGTCATCCTGCCCGATCAGGCCGCGGCCAACCGCCTGGCCGCCAAGGTGCGTAGCGGAGCTTCGCTCGCAAGCGCGGCTGCCGAAGCGGGCCTGTCGGCGTCCACGACGGGCGACCTCGGCCAGAGCGCCTATGCCGCGACGACCAGTGCGGCTGTCGCCAGGGCGGCCTTTGCTGCAAAGCGGGGCGAGGTGGTCGGGCCGCTCCAGACCGGGCTCGGCTGGACCGTGGTGCGCGTCGAGGATGTGACGACGCGCCCGGCGCGCAGCCTGGCCGACGCCAGTGCCGAGATTCGCGCCGAACTGGCCAGCAACAAGGCGAATGAGGCGATCGTCGATTATTACAATGCGATTCAGGATGCGGTGAACAGCGGCGCGTCGATCGAGGAAATCGCCACTGACCGCAAGCTCCAGATCGTCGAAACCCCGGCGATCCTGCCGAACGGGCGCGCGCCGGGCCAGCCGGGTTTTACGCTTGCGGCGGACCTCGCGCCGCTCGTCGCGCAGGCTTTCCAGGTCGGCGGCGAGGGCGAGGGGCAGATCGCCACGATCGTCGAAAATGAGAAGTTCGCTGTCTTTGCGGTGAAGTCGATCATCGCCGCTGCGCCGCCGCCCTTCGCGCAGATCCGCGGTGAGCTGCTTTCCGAATGGCGCTTTGCCGAGGGGCAGAAGGTGGCGAGGGACAAGGCGCGCGCGATCGCCAGGGCGGTCGAAGGCGGCAAGAGCCTGAACGAAGCCGTTGCCGCCGCAGGGCCGAATATCGGCAACGTGCAGGCGATCGGCGGGCGCCGCGCCGAACTCGGCGCCAATGGCGAGCGCGTCCCGCCCGAACTGGCGCTGCTCTTTTCGATGGCCGAAGGGAGCGTGAAGACGCTGGAGATTCCCGGCAACCGCGGCTGGATGGTGATCGCACTCGATGAGGTGCGCCGCCCCGATCCGAAGGCGATCGAGCCCGAGCGCGTTGCGGCCATCGCGCGGCCGCTCGCCCCCGCCTTTGGCAATGAGCTGCTCGAACAGCTTGCCGCCGAGGCCAGGCGGCGCGTCGGGGTGACGATCAACAAGGGGCTGGTCGACCAGCTGCGCCGCGAGCTGACCGGCACCGCGCCGGTCGCCGAATAAGCGTGACCCTGGAAGGCAGGGCCGCCGCGCTCGAAGCGCTGGCAGGGGGGCACGGCGCGGTCGTCTGGCAACGGTTGATCGCCGACATCGAAACGCCGGTGTCGGCGGCGCTCAAGCTCATCGAACCGGAGCGCGGCGACTGGGTGCTCGAATCGGTCGAAAGCGGCGAAACGCGGGGCCGTTACAGCCTGATCGGCCTCGATCCCGATCTGATGTTCGAAGTGCGCGGCGACGCGGCGCGCATCAACCGCGACTGGCGGCATGACCGCGATGCCTTTGTCCCGGTCGAGGCAGGCGCCTTGCAGGCGCTGCGCGATCTGGTAGCCGAATGCCGGTTTGACGTGCCCGAAGGATTGCCCAAGGCGCTTGCGACGCTCGTGGGCTTCTTTGCCTATGAAACCATCGGCCTCGTTGAACGCATTCCGCGGGCGCCGGGCGCGGGCCTCGGCCTGCCCGACATGATTTTCGTGCGCCCGACGACGATCCTCGTCTTCGACCGGCTGGCTGACGAACTGTTCCTGATCGCGCCGATCTGGCCCGACGCGCGCGGTGCCATCGACCGGATGATCGATACCGCCGGAGAGCGGCTCGAAAGCATCGCGGCGCGACTATCGAGCGCGAGCCCGCACGCCGATGGGGCCTCGACCGCGGCGCTGACCCAAAGCATCACGGCGACGCCCGCGACGTCTCCTGAGCGCTTCGCGGCAATGGTCGCGGCGGCGAAGGATTATATTGCGGCGGGCGATATTTTTCAGGTGGTGCTCTCGCAGCGTTTCTCGACCCCGTTCGACCTGCCGCCTTTCGACCTTTACCGCGCGCTTCGCCGCGTCAACCCGTCGCCCTTCCTCTATTTTCTCGACCTGCCGGGCTTTGCGCTGATCGGCTCGTCGCCCGAGATACTGGTGCGGGTGCGCGACGGCGAAATCACGATCCGCCCGATCGCGGGCACGCGCCCACGCGGGCGCACGAGTGCGGAGGACGCCGAGAATCGCGAAAGCCTGCTCGCCGATCCCAAGGAGCGCGCCGAGCATCTGATGTTGCTCGACCTGGGCCGCAATGACGTCGGCCGGGCAGCGATCGGCGGCAGCGTGTCCGTGACCGACAGCTACACGGTCGAGTTCTACAGCCATGTGATGCACATCGTGTCGAATGTCATCGGCCGCATCGCGCCGGGCAAGGACGCGATCGACGCGCTGTTCGCGGGCTTCCCCGCCGGAACCGTCAGTGGCGCGCCCAAGGTTCGCGCGTGCCAGATCATTGCCGAACTGGAAGCCGATGCGCGCGGCCCCTATGCGGGCGGCGTCGGCTATTTCGCGCCCGACGGCAATATGGACAGCTGCATCGTGCTGCGCACCGCGATCGTCAAGGACGGCGTGATGCACGTCCAGGCGGGTGCGGGGATCGTCGCCGACAGCGACCCGGCTTACGAACAGCGTGAGTGCGAGGCGAAGGCGGGAGCGCTCTTTGCCGCGGCGCGCGAGGCGGTGCGGATCGCGGGGACCGCGGGATACGGGCAGTAGGATTTCGGCCAAAGGCAAATCATTGCCCGCACCCGCCGGAATCACAACGCCCGGGCCTTGTTCCCAAGACCCGGGCGCCTGTGACGAACACTCGCCATCCCCCTTGTTGCAGGCCCGGCGAAAGGCCTGCACTCCCTGGAGCCGGGCCTTTGGGCCGCGTTGATCCAGAAGCTGGAGGGGTAGGTCGGCTGCGGCGCTTTGTCACCCTGTCACGCGCTGCCCGGCGTGCTTTTGCGAAGCTCTGTGGCCAATGAGCAACATATGTTGCGAATCGTTCGCATTGCGGCGCCCATTGCCAGTGCCCCGCGACCTGCCTAAAGCGGCGCCATGCGTGATGCTTTTCCTGCGCCGCAAGGACCGCCTTTTCCATGATTCTCCGCCCTTATGAGCGCACCATCTTCAAACGCTATATGCTGCCGCAGCGCGGCGAAGGCTTCATCTTCGTCGCGGCGGCGTTCAGCTTTGTCGCCGTGACGCTGGGCGTCGCGGCGCTGGTCGTCGTGATGAGCGTGATGAACGGCGTACGCAGCGACCTGTTCGACAAGATCGTCGGATTGAACGGCCATGCCGTGGTGCAGGGGTTCGGCGGGCGGCTCGACGACTGGCGCGACGTGCTGAAGCAGGCGAAGGCGACGCCGGGGGTCACGTCGGCGACGCCGCTGATCGAACAGCCGCTGCTCACGACCTTCGGCGGGCGCGTCGAAGCCGTATTGGTGCGCGGGATGACCGTGCCGGACATCCGCAGCAATGCGGTGCTGGGCGGCAAGGTGCTGCAAGGCAGCCTGAACAGCCTGACGGCGGGTTCGGGCAATGTCGCCATCGGCAGCGAGCTGGCGCGCAACCTGGGCGCGACGGTCGGGTCGAACATCACGATCATCAATCCGCAAGGGCGTTCGACGCCCTTTGGCACGGTGCCGCGCGAAATCGGCTACCGCGTGTCGGCGGTGTTCGAGATCGGCGTGTATGACTTCGACAAGGCCTATGTCGTCATGCCGATGGAGGATGCGCAGTTGCTGCTGCTCAGCGGCGACCAGATCGGCATGATCGAAATCAAGACCGAAGACCCCGACCGCGTCGGTGAGATTTTGCAGCCGCTCGCCGAAAAACTGGCGGCGCAGGCGGTCGTGTCCGACTGGCGATCGATGAACGCCAGCCTGTTCGAAGCGTTGTCGATCGAGCGTGTCGCGATGTTCGTCATCCTGTCGCTCATCATCCTGGTTGCCTCTTTCAACATCATTTCCTCACTCATCATGCTGGTGCGCGCGAAGACGCGCGACATGGCGATATTGCGCACGATGGGGGCGCCGCGCGATTCGGTCATGCGCATCTTCATGGCGATCGGCCTGTCGATCGGCATCGCGGGAACGATCGTCGGCATGGCCGTCGGCTTCGGGCTGCTCTATTTCCGGCAGGGTGTGCTGCGCGGGGTCGAGTTTCTGACCGGGCAGCCTTTGTGGGATCCGTCGATCCGGTTCCTGACGGAATTGCCCTCGAAACCCGACCCGGTCGAGATTGTCGGCATCGCGGTGATGGTGATCGTCTTCAGCTTCCTCGCGACGCTCTATCCCGCCTACAAGGCCGCGAATACCGACCCGGTGCAGGTGCTGCGCTATGAATGATGCGGTGCTCGAACTGGTCGACCTCAAGCGCAGCTTCCGCCAAGGCGACGTCACCATCGACGTGTTGCGCGGTGTCAATGCGTCGCTGCGCCGCGGTGAGATCGTCGCGCTGCTCGGCCCGTCGGGATCGGGCAAGTCGACGATGCTGCAGGCAGTCGGATTGCTCGAAGGCGGTTTTGGCGGAACGATCCGCATCGATGGCGAGGATGTGACGCGCTTTCAGCAGGGCGAACGCACCAAGACGCGGCGCGAAAAGATCGGCTTCGTCTATCAGTTTCACCACCTGCTCCCCGACTTCAACGCGATCGAGAATGTCGTGTTGCCGCAGCTCATCCGCGGTGCGGGGCAGGCGGAGGCAGAGGATCGCGCCGCCGACCTGCTCGCTCGGCTGGGGCTGAGCGAGCGGCTGCACCACAAGCCGAGCAAGCTGTCGGGCGGCGAACAACAGCGCGTCGCGGTGGCGCGCGCGCTGGCAAACCGGCCGTTGCTCGTGCTTGCCGACGAGCCGACGGGCAATCTTGACGAGGCGACCGCGGACCGCGTGTTCGACCAGTTCGTCGCGCTGGTTCGCGATCACGGCTCGGCGGCGCTGGTTGCGACGCACAATGAACGGCTTGCGGCGCGGATGGACTGCGTGCTGCGCTTGCACGAGGGGCGTATCGAGGCGTAGGTTCTCCCCATCGGGGAAGGGGATTGCCGATGACCATCCGTATGATCTTTGTCGCCTTGCTGTTTTTGTGGGGTGGCGCAGTGCTGGCTCAATCGCCGCCGCCACCGCCGCCACCTGCATCGTCGCCGCCACCGCCTCCACCCATGCCGCCGCCGGTCGCGCTTCCTGCGCCGCCGACCTGCACCGGCGCCGATTATCGCGCCTTCGATTTCTGGGTCGGCGAATGGGACGTCTTTCCCAATGGTGCGACAACACAGGTTGCGACGAGCAGCATCGAGGCGATGTTCGGCGGCTGCGCGATCCGCGAGACGTGGAAACCCCTCAAGGGTGCGGGCGGCGGATCGTTCAGCCATTATGACAAGGAACGCCGTTACTGGCGGCAGGCATGGATCGACGGCAGCGGCGCGCGGGTCGATTTCGACGGTGGGCCGGTGGATGGGCAGATGGTGCTGACGGGCCGCTGGGCCAATGTTGCGGGCAAGGGACAGGACGGGCTGATCCGCATGACCTATAGCAAACAGCCGGACGGCGCGGTGCGTCAACATGGCGAGCAGTCGCTCGATCATGGGCTGACGTGGACGACGCGTTTCGATTTCCTCTACAGACCGCGCATGGCGGAGGAGAAGTGACATGGGACTTTACGATCTTTCCGCAAAACTGCCGGGCGGCGGCACGCAGTCGCTCGCCGATTACCGGGGCAAGGTGCTGCTGATCGTCAACACGGCGTCGAAATGCGGCTTCACGCCCCAATATGAGGGGCTGGAGGAGCTTTACCGCGATTATAGGGATCGCGGCTTCGAGATACTGGCCTTTCCGTGCAACCAGTTCGGCGCGCAGGAGCCTGGCGATGCCGAGGAGATCAGGACCTTCTGCTCGCTCACCTATGATGTCTCCTTCCCCCTGATGGCGAAAATCGACGTCAACGGCGACGATGCCGACCCGATCTTCAAGCATTTGAAGAAGGAAAAGACCGGGTTGCTTGGCAGCGCGATAAAGTGGAACTTTACGAAGTTTCTGGTGGATCGCGACGGCAAGGTCGTATCTCGCCACGCGCCGACGACCAGGCCCGAGCAGCTGCGGAAAGAGATTGAGGAACTGCTGGGCTGAGAAAAACTCGTCATTGCGCGCGAAGCGAAGCAATCTCCAGCTATCGCGGTCGAGCGAGGCCAATAGCTGGAGATTGCTTCGTCGCCTCCGGCTCCTCGCAATGACGTTTTTGTGAATCGAGGCCATGGTCGAATCACAGGGCACACGTTAGCGTCCCGCCATGGCCTTCAGCCCCTTTGTCCCCCTGCGCGTCTTTTCCAGCTATACGATGCTCGAAGGAGCGATCGAGCCGAAAGCGATCGCCAAGGCCGCGCGCGACCGCGGCTTTCCCGCGATCGCGGTCGCCGACCGAAACGGGCTCTATGGCGTCATGGCCTTTGGCGAGGCGTGCCAGGCGGCGGGGGTGCAGCCGATCGTCGGCGCACTGCTCAGCGTCGCGCGGCCGGGCCAGCGGCTGGCGAACGGCGCGCCGCTGATCGACTGGCTCGCGCTCTATGCGCAGGACGCGCGCGGCTACCACAATCTCTGCGCGCTGGTGTCGGCGGCGCATCTGGGGCGGCCGGTCGAGCAGGAGCCGCATGTCGCCTTGTCCGACATGACGGGCAGGACCGATGGCCTCATCTGCCTGACCGGCGGCGGCGAAGGCGCCTTGGCGCGCCTGCTCGCGGGCGAGCAGCAAAGCGCCGCCGAGGATTATATGGAGCAACTGGAAGCGCTGTTCGGCGAACGGCTCTACATCGAATTGTCGCGGCGCGGCGATGCCACCGAAGCCGCCGCCGAAAATGCGCTGATCGACATGGCCTATGCGCGCGCGCTGCCGCTTGTCGCGACCAATCCGGCGAATTTCGTCGAGCCGCAGTTCCATGCCGCGCACGATGCAATGCTGTGCATCGCCCAGTCGGCCTATGTCGAAAGCGAGGATCGCCGCGTCAGCAATCCCGAAGCGTGGCTGAAGCCTGCCGAGGCGATGGAGGATGCCTTTTCCGACCTGCCCGAGGCGATCCGCAACACGCTGGTGATCGCCCAGCGCTGCGCCTTCATGGCGCCGAAGCGCAAGCCGATCCTGCCGAGCCTCGCCGGCGATCGCGAGGGCGAGGCGGCGCAGTTGAAGGCCGACGCCCATGCCGGACTCGATGCCCGGCTGGCGCATTATCCCGACCTGACCGACGAAGAACGGCAGGCCTATGTCGAGCGGCTCGATTATGAGATCGACGTCATCACGCAAATGGGCTTTCCGGGCTATTTCCTGATCGTTGCCGACTTCATCAAATGGGCGAAGGCACAGGATATTCCGGTGGGGCCAGGCCGCGGATCGGGGGCGGGCAGCGTCGTCGCCTGGGCGCTGACGATCACCGATCTTGATCCCTTGAAGCTCGGTCTGCTCTTTGAACGCTTCCTCAACCCCGAGCGCGTGTCGATGCCCGACTTCGACATCGACTTCTGCGAAACACGGCGTGGCGAAGTGATCCGCTATGTACAGGAAAAATACGGTCGCGACACCGTCGCGCAGATCATCACCTTCGGTAAGCTAAAGGCACGCGCAGTCCTGAAGGACACCGGCCGCGTGCTCCAGATGAGCTATGGCCAGGTCGACCGGCTCGCGAAGCTGGTGCCGAACCATCCGACCGACCCGTGGACGCTCGAACGCGCGCTCAACGGCGTGTCCGAGTTGATGACCGAATATAAGCAGGACGACGGGGTACGGCGGCTGTTCGACATGGCGCGCCAGCTGGAAGGCCTGCCGCGGCACAGTTCGACCCACGCCGCCGGGGTGGTGATCGGCGACCGGCCGCTCGACCAGCTCGTCCCGCTCTATCGCGACCCGCGCTCGGACATGCCGGTAACGCAGTTCGACATGAAATATGTCGAGACGGCGGGGCTGGTGAAGTTCGACTTTCTGGGCCTCAAGACGCTGTCGGTGCTCAAGGAAGCGCGGCGGCTGCTCGCGCTGCGCGGCATCGATGTCGATCTCGACACGCTAAGATGGGACGATGCCCAGGTCTATGAGCTGCTTCAGCGCGGCGATACCGTCGGGGTGTTCCAGCTCGAATCCGAAGGGATGCGGCGCACGCTGTCGGCGGTCAAACCGACCAGTTTCGGCGACATCATCGCGCTGGTCGCCCTCTATCGACCGGGACCGATGGACAATATCCCGCTGTTCGGCGCGCGCAAGAACGGTCGCGAACCAATCGCCTATCCGCACCCGCTGCTCGAAGGCATCCTTGCCGAAACATATGGCATCTTCGTCTATCAGGAACAGGTGATGCAGGCCGCGCAGATCCTCGCCGGCTACAGCCTCGGCGGGGCGGACCTGCTCCGCCGTGCGATGGGCAAGAAGATCCAGGCCGAAATGGACGCGCAGCGCGAGACATTCGTCAAGGGCTGCGGCGAGCATAACCAGATCGACGCCAAGACCGCGAACGAGCTGTTCGACTTGATCGACAAATTTGCGGGCTATGGATTCAACAAGAGCCACGCCGCCGCCTATGCTCTTCTCTCCTATCAGACCGCCTGGTTGAAGGCGCATCATCCGCACGAGTTTTTTGCCGCGTCGATGTCGTTCGACAGCCACCAGACCGACAAATTATCGGTGTTCATCGACGACATGCGCCGGCTGGGCATCGACATCGCGCCGCCGTCGATCAACGAGAGCGAGGCCGATTTCTCGGTTGGCCGCACCGACGATGGACTGGCGGTACGCTACGCGCTCGGGGCGCTCAAGGGCGTCGGCGAGAAAGCCATGGAGGCGCTGGTCGCCGAGCGGCAGGCGAGGGGCGATTTCGCTTCGCTCGACGATTTCGCCAGCCGCATCGACCCCAAGCTGCTCAATCGGCGGCAGATCGAGGCGCTGGCCGGCGCCGGAGCGTTCGATTGTGTCGAACCCGACCGCCCGCGTGCCTTTGCCGGTGCCGAGGCTCTGCTTGCCTGCGCCAACTCGTCGGCGCACGAACGCTCGACCGGACAGGGCGGCCTGTTCGGCGGCGACATCGCGATCGCACCGACATTGCAACTTCCCGCCGCCGAACCCTGGACACTCGCCGAGCGGATGACGCGCGAAAAGGAGGCGTTCGGCTTTTATTTCTCGGCGCACCCGGTCGAGCAATATGAAGCGATCCTGTCGGCGCGCGGCGCGCGCTCATATGGCGACATATGCGAAAATGTCGAAATGACGCCGGGCACGCGCATCCCGATGGTGATGGCAGCGATGGTCGAAAGCGCGCGGGCGCGCGTGTCGCAGCGCGGCAACCGCTTCCTCAACCTGACGCTCTCCGATCGCAGCGGTCAGTTCCAGTCGAGCTGTTTCGACGAGGCGGCAGGCAGGGTGCTGGAGGCGTTGGCAGACGAGGGCGGCTGCGCGCTGCTCTCGGTCGAACTCGACCTGCTCGAGGGGGAGGAGACGCCACGGGTCACGGTGCGCGGCGCGCAGTCGCTCGCCGACATCGCGGCGACCGCCTCGCTCCAGCTCCTCTGCCGCGTCGAGGCGCCCGAGGCCATCGACGAAATGGCGCGCCTGCTCGAGAAACGCGGCGGCGCGCGCGGGCGGGTGATCGTCGTCACGCGCAATCCGCTGACCCACGACGATGTGCGGATCGAGCTGGGACGCGGATTTGTGCTCGGTCCCGACATAGTTGCCCGCCTCGACCTGGTGGCAGGGATTTCCGAAGCGGCGCTGTCGCTGGTCGCGCCGCGCGAGTTCCGGGTGCGCTGACGCGCTTTGCCCCTTGCACGGCGGCATGGTCGCACCCTATTCCTGAGCGGCAACGACAAGAATAGAGGATGCCGCACCATGGGAATGCAGGGCCAGCCGCTGCTCGTCACCAGCCTGATCGACCACGCCGCACGCGAACATGCGGGACGCGAGATTGTGTCGCGATGGGCCGACGGGAGGGTGACGCGATCGAACTGGGGCGAAGTCGGGACCGACGCCCGGCGCTTTGCCGCCGCGATGGTGAAGCTGGGCATGAAAAAGGGCGACCGTATCGCGACGCTGGCGATGAACCACGGTCACCATCTGGTGAGCTGGTACGGCACCGCGGGCATGGGCGGGGTGCTGCACACGGTGAACCCGCGGCTGTTCGACGAACAGCTTGTCTACATCATCAATCATGCCGAAGACCGGGTGCTGTTCTTCGACGCGGCCTTCCTGCCGATCGTCGAGCGGCTGCGTGGCCAGCTGACCAGTGTCGAGCATTTCGTCCTGTTCGATGCGTCGGCGCAGGGCGATTACAAATCCTATCGCGACCTGGTCGATGCCGAGGATGGCGATTTCGAGTGGGTCGAACTGGGCGAACGCGATCCGGTCGGGCTTTGCTACACCAGCGGCACGACGGGCAACCCCAAGGGCGTGCTTTACGAGCATCGCTCGAACGTCATCCATGCAATCACCGAAATCCAGCCGGACGCCTTTGACCTGTCGAGCCGGAGCGTCATCCTGCCGATCGTGCCGATGTTCCACGCGAACAGTTGGGGCATTCCCTTTGCAGCGGCGACGGTGGGCGCGAAGCTGGTCTTTTCGGCGACCAATGATGCGCAGACCCTGTGTGACCTGATGCACGCCGAGGGCGTCACCCACAGCGCCGGGGTGCCGACCGTCTGGCTGGCGATGTTCGCGCATATGGATGCGACGGGCATGGGTTATGGCGCGCTCAAGCATGTCATCATCGGCGGGTCGGCGGCCCCGCGCGCGATGATTGAACGCTTTATGAAGGCCGGTGTCTATGTCGGGCACGCCTGGGGCATGACCGAGACCAGCCCGATCGGGACGATGGGCAAGCGGCCGTGGAACTGGGATGCGCTGAGTTTTGACGAGCAGGTCGACATCATCTGCCGCCAGGGCTGTCCGCCGTTCGGGGTCGAACTGCGGATCGTCGATGACGAGGGCAAGGAACTGCCGCGCGACGGCCAGACCAGCGGACGGCTCCAGATCCGTGGGCCGTGGATCATTCAGCGTTATTTCAAGGCCGATGCCGACGCTGCCGACGCCGATGGCTGGTTCGACACGGGCGATGTGTCGGTGCTCCATCCCGATGGCGTCATGCAGATCACCGACCGCGCGAAGGACGTCATCAAGTCGGGCGGCGAATGGATCAGCTCGATCGAGCTGGAAAATGCCGCGGTCGGAGCGCCGGGCGTGCAGGAAGCCGCTGCGGTCGGCGTCTATCACCCCAAATGGGACGAGCGGCCGATCCTGCTGATCGTGAAGAAACCGGGTGCCGAGGTGAGCGAGGCGGCGATCATTGAATATCTGAAGGACAAGGTCGCCAAATGGTGGCTACCCGACGAGGTCGTGTTCGTCGACGAACTGCCGCACACCGCCACGGGCAAGATTTTGAAGCGCCAGATCCGCGATGACTATAAGGATTACAAGCTGAAGTCGCTGGCAGAGGCGTAAGTGAAAAGCGTCGCCCCCGCCTTCGCGGAGGCGACGGTATTGGTTCAGAACAGCTCCATCTGCCCATCGCGCTCGGGCGGCCTGAACAGGTCCGAGCGGAGCTGGGGAAAGCTTCGGTCCATACCGTGCGCGCGGGCGGCGCGTTTGACGCGCTGACGGATGAGTTGCGGCCATATGCCCCGGCCTTTCAGCCGGGTAAAGAAATTCGGGTCATTGTCGCGCCCGTCGCGAATGTCCTGCACGATGTGCATCACCTTGGCTGCGCGATCGGGATAATGCGCATCGAGCCATGCCCGGAAGAGCGGAGCCACTTCATAGGGCAGCCGCATCAATATGTAGGAGGCACGGATCGCCCCGGCTTCGGCCGCTGCTCCCATGATCGCCTCGATCTCTTGGTCGGTGATCGCGGGGATGATCGGCGAGATATTGACCTGCGTCGGCACACCCGCGTCGACGAGCTTGCGGATCGCGGCGAGGCGGCGTTTCGGATGCGGCACGCGCGGTTCGAGCGTGCGCGCGACCTTCGGGTCAAGAGTCGTTACCGAAATCGCGACCCCGACCAGATTGTCGCGGGCCATGTCGGCGAGCAGGTCGATGTCGCGCAGCAGCCGGTCGGATTTGGTGGTGATCAGCAGCGGGTGGCGCGTTTCGGCGAGCACTTCGACGATCGACCGCGTTATCCCCCATTCGCGCTCGATCGGCTGATAGCCGTCGGTATTCGTGCCGATCGCGAGCGGCGCGACCTGGTAATTGGGCTTCGCCAGTTCGGCGCGCAGCAGTGCCGCGGCGTTGGGCTTGGCGAACAAGCGGCTTTCGAAATCGAGACCGGGCGAGAGGTCGTGAAAAGCGTGCGTCGGGCGCGCGAAGCAATAGATGCAGCCATGTTCGCAGCCGCGATAGGGGTTGATCGAGCGGTCGAAGCCGATGTCGGGCGACTTGTTGCGCGTGATGATGGTTTTGGGATGCTCGACCGTGACGGTCGTGCGCAAGCGGGGCGCCTCGCCGTCAACGTCCGCCGCCGCGTCCAGCCAGTCGCCGTCAGGGACCCGCTCGGCCGACCCTGTGCGCGTCGGGCGCAGATTGGTTGGCGCGCCGCGACCCGCGATGGGAGGGAGGGGTTTGGACGACTTCACGGAGAGAGAATAATCGCCCGTCTGGAACAAATAAAGAACAAACTTGCTATTCGGTCAGTCTCGGCATCAACTCGACGAAATTGCAGGGCTTGTGCCGACTGTCGAGCTGGCTCGCCAATATACCCTCCCACGCGTCGGTGACTGCGCCGGTCGAGCCGGGAAGCGCGAAGATATAGGTGCCGCGCGCGACGACGGCGCAGGCGCGCGACTGGATCGTCGACGTGCCGATCGTCCGATAGCTGAGCCAGCGAAACAGCTCGCCGAACCCCGGAATATCCTTGCCGTCGAGCCGGTGCAGCGCCTCGGGCGTCACGTCGCGGCCGGTCAGGCCGGTGCCGCCGGTGGTGATGACGACGTCGACGTCTGGATCGTCGATCCAGTTGTGGAGGCGCGAAACGATAAGGTCGGTTTCGTCCTTGATGAGCGCGCGCGCGGCGAGAATATGCCCTGCGCCGGTGAGCAGTTCCTCGAGCCTGTCGCCCGACCGGTCATCGGCGGCGCTGCGGCTGTCCGAAATCGTCAGCAGCGCGATGCGAACGGGCTTGAGCGGCAGGCTCTCGTCAATCGGCATCGGCGAGGCCTCCAGCCCAGGTCAGGCGCGTGCGATCCTTGCCATCGGGAAAGCGGGGCCATTTGCCCTGCGCCAGCGCCGCGCGGCTGTCCGACGGCTTGCCCTGCTGTGCTTCGTACATCCAGTAGTTGCGCAGCACGATGCCGACATAGCCGCGCGTTTCCCAATAGGGGATCGATTCGATGTAGAGCAGCGGGTCGCCATTATCGCGAATTTCGCTCTGCCAGCGCGCGACCGGAGCGGGACCGGCGTTATAGGCCGCGATGACCTTGGGCAGCAGGCCGCCCGTCGCGGGCTCGCGGCTCAGATACTGCAGATAACGTTGGCCGAGGTCCATGTTCGCCGCAGGTGTCTTGAGATCGTCGAGCGCCGCGACCGCACCCTCCCATCGGACGATGTCGCGCGCGGTGCCCGGACGTACCTGCATCAGTCCCGTTGCACCCGCGCTGCTGACCGCGGTGCGCTGGAAACGCGATTCCTGAAGCGTATGGGCAAAAACAAGCGCGGGATCGACGCGCCAGCCGCCGCTCGGTTCCCACTTCGGTTGCGGATACCGCGCGGTCGGGGCGGGCTTGCGGCCGTGCGGCGTGTTGTGCGCGAGGTAGAGCTGCGTTTCGGGCAGGCTGAGCGCGCCCGCCATTGCGATCAGTTCGTCGTGATGATCGGGATTGCCGATGCGCGCCTGGTGGCGTAGCGCTTCACCGGCGTAGTTTTCCTCGCCGATCTCGGCGAGCGCCATCGCGAGCCTTACATTGGGGAGCCCCTGAAGCGCGCGCCATGCGCTGCGGTCGGCACGGAGCGCCTCGCGCTGGCTCTTTGGCTCGACGCCGAGCGTCTCGGACGCAAGCAGGCCGTAAAGCGTTTCCTCATTGGCCGCAGCCGCGCGGAGGCGCGACTGGACCGCCGCGGGTTCGCCGGCCGCGACGGCGGCGCGGGCGGCCCAATAATGAGCCGCGGCGCGCAATTCGCTGTCGGGGGCTTCCCTGGCCACGCGATCGAAGGCAGCGAGCGCGGTGCGATAATCGTTCAGCCGCCATGCCGCGAGGCCCTGCACCCAGGCGCCCTGCGTCGCCCAGGGCCCGCCATCGGCGGTGCAGGCGAGCGAGAGCCGGAGCGCGTTGCGGTCGTCATTCTCGATATAATAGGACCAGGCGACCTTTTGCCGCCATTCGGCCCGCGCTTCGGGACTCAGCTGGTCGATGACCGCGTTGAGCAGGGCTTCGGCGCCCGCAGGATCGTCATTCTTGATTCGATCGGGGATTGTGCGCGCCAGGCTGGCGGCAACCGGATCGCCGTTCACGGCGTCGGCGCCGAGGCGGCGCGGCGCGCTACCGGCCCAGGCGAGGCGCGTTTCGGCGGGAAGCGCCGGAATGTCGGTCGCGCCGCGCTTTGCCGCCAACCGACCAAGCTGGGCGGCCTGCGGCAAAAATGGCGACCGCGCGAGAATCGGCATGATGTCGGCGACTTCGGCGCGCGGGCTGTTCGCGGCGACCAGCAGTTCGGCACGCAGGAAATCGGTGAGGGGCTCCGCGTCGGCGCTGTCGAGCAGCGTTCGGGCGTCGCTCCATCGTTCGGCGCGGATCGCCGCAAGGATTTGCGTGTAAAGCTGTTTCTGCTTCGCCGACAATATGCCGGGCACCGTCTGCGGCGCTGCGGCGAAACGGGGACCATCGGCATCGGCTGCCATCGCCGGAACGGCGGCAATTGCGACCGTCGCAGCGGCGCAGGAAAACAGGAATCTGGTCACAATCGGCATTCTGTCAACGTCCCCGGTTGAACAGTTTCAGGCTATCCCAGGCCGCCGCCTTCTGCGCGGGGCGGGCCAGCAGCATCGCGGGATGAGCGACGGCTACGGTTTCCATCTTGCCGCCATCTTGGTTAAGATCGAGTAACTTTCCGCGCGCGTCGGAGAGCGTCAGCCCCGCCGCGATGCGGACGATGTCACCGCCGATCAGCAGCAACCGCTGCGGCATGGCGAGACGCAGATGATGCCAGAGCAGCCGGTCGAGTTCGGCCGCGTCATGCGCGTCGATGCGGCCACCCGGCGGACGCGTGACCGCAAGGCTGGCTACATAGCATTGGCGGCGCACGAGGCCGATCGCCTGGAGCATCGCGTCGAGCAGCTTGCCCGCCGGTCCGGCGAACAATTGTCCTTCACGCTGGTCGTCGATTTCGGGCCATGCTGTGAGCAGCATCAGCGGAGCGGCGGCCTCGCCGACCGGGAGGACGCGGCGCGCGTCCCACTGGCTCCCCGGCACCGCTTCGCTGCTACCCAGCCATTGATGGAAATCCTTCCAGTCAGCGGGAAGCGCGGTCGGTCCCCTCGATTCGACCGGCCGTTCGGAGGACTGGCGCTGGAGCGCGTCGGGCAACGGCTGCGGCTCGGCTGCCGCTGTGGCGGTGCGCCTGGGCCGCGACGCCGCAGCGTCGTTCGCCGGCGACATCGCGAGCCACCCGGCGGGCTGTTCGCCGACCAGCGCGTCGACGCCCGCCAACGACCACCAGTCGCAATAGCTTTCCGCCAGCAATGCAGAGTTTTGCCCGCCCATGAAAATGTTTGAAACAGGAGGTTGACGGGCGCGTCAATTGGCGGGCATCGCATTTCGTGACAGAATGAGCGCCGGACACGATGAATGATCGGCGCGGGGACGGCAGAAAGGTGATTGCGGTGAGCGAACGGGAATCGATGCCCTATGACGTGGTCATTGTCGGTGCGGGTCCGGCAGGGCTTTCGGCGGCGATCCGCCTCAAACAACTGGCAAACGAAGCGGGCGGCGAATTGTCGGTGTGCATTCTCGAAAAAGGGTCGGAGGTCGGCGCGCACATCCTGTCGGGGGCGGTCATCGATCCCCGGTCGCTCGACGAACTATTGCCCGAATGGCGCACCATGGGTTGTCCGCTGGCCGAGGTGCCGGTCAACGACAACCAGCATTGGGTGCTCACCAAGAACAGGAAGTTCAGCCTGCCCGAGTTCATCTCGCCCCCCTTCATGCACAACGAGGGCACCTATACGGGCAGCCTCGGTAATCTTTGCCGCTGGCTTGCGGAGCAAGCCGAAGGGCTTGGGGTCGAAATCTTCCCCGGCTTTCCGGCGGCGGAAATCCTTTACAATGACGATGGTTCGGTCAAAGGCGTCGCCACCGGCGACATGGGCGTCGCGCGCGACGGCAGCCACAAGGCTGACTACGCCCCTGGCCTCGAACTCCACGCTAAATATACCTTCTTTGCCGAAGGCGCACGCGGACATCTGACCAAGATGCTGAAATCGCAATTCGCGCTTGATGCCGATTGCGAACCGCAAGTCTATGGACTTGGCGTCAAGGAACTGTGGGACATCGACCCCGAAAATCACGCGCCGGGGCGTGTGATCCACACGCAGGGCTGGCCGCTCGACGAACATGCCAATGGCGGGGGCTTCCTCTATCATCAAGCGAACGGGCAGGTTGCGCTGGGTTTTGTGACCTGGCTCAACTATCGCAATCCGCACATCTCCCCCTTTCAGGAAATGCAGAAGTGGAAGACGCATCCCGAGATCGCGAAGATTCTGAAGGGCGGCAAGCGCGTTTCCTATGGCGCGCGCGCGATCAGCGACGGCGGCTATCAGTCGGTGCCGAAACTGGCTTTCCCCGGTGGCGCGTTGATAGGAGACAGCGCCGGTTTCCTCAACGTGCCACGGATCAAGGGCACGCACACCTCGATGAAGTCGGGCATGATGGCGGCCGAAGCGGCCTTTGCCGCTGTGAGCGCGGGGCGCGCGGGCGACACGCTCGACGCCTATCAGGCCGCCTATGACGACAGTTGGGTCAAGAAAGAACTCAGCGTCGTGCGCAACGTGCTGCCGCTCGTCGAAAAATGGGGCGACCTCGGCGGAACGATCCTTGCGGGCATCACCATGTGGGCCGAAACGCTCAAGATCAAAATGCCGTTCACGATGAAGCATCATCCCGACAATGAGACGCTCTATCGCGCCGACATGATGCCGAAGCCCGACTATCCGAAACCCGACGGCGTGCTGACCTTTGACCGCCTCTCTTCGGTGTTCCTGTCGAACACCAACCATGAGGAGGACCAGCCCGTCCACCTCCAGCTCAAGGATCCGTCGATCCCGGTCGAATATAATCTGCCGCTCTATGATGAGCCTGCCCAGCGTTATTGCCCCGCCGGGGTCTATGAAATTGTCGGGCAGGAAGAGGGCAATCCCCGGTTCGTGATCAACGCGCAGAATTGTGTGCATTGCAAGACGTGTGACATCAAGGATCCGACCCAGAACATCAACTGGGTCACCCCCGAAGGCGGCGGAGGGCCCAATTATCCGAATATGTAAGCCCGTCGGCCTGCTGGGCGCCGCCGCTCTCCTTGGCGCGGCAACGCCCGTCGCGGCGGCCGATGCCGACGGTGCCGCGCTCAACGCGCTGGTCCGCGCGCGGCTGGCCGAGGAGAAGGGCGCACCGGCGGCGGCGCTGTCGGCGCTGAACGAGGTTGTCAGTCTGTCGCCCGGACTGCCGGGCGTCCGCGGGCGAATGCTGGAACAGGCGATCGCCGCGGGCGACCTGGATGCGGCGCGGCGCGCGGCGCAGCAGGTCTGGACGGGCGGTGACCATCGCTTCGACGCGCAGCTCGTCCTCCTGGTCGATGCGATGCGGCGATCCGACTGGAAGGCGGCGCGCGCCTATCTGGCGGCGCCGACCGACAAGACCGGCGCGAATACGGGCGCGCGGCTGATCGTGCCGATCTTTCAGGCTTGGATCGATGTCGGCGCGCGCGCGCGGAGGCCCGAGCGCCACCTGATGGCGACCCCTGGCACAGGCGCAGAACCGGCGTTGATGCTCCAGGTCGTGCAGGTGCAGGCGGCAACGCGCCGCGCGGGCGAGGCGGCGCGACTGGCGGACGAGATTGGTCTGAGCGACCGACTCAGCCAGCTCGTCGCGTTGCGCGCCGCGGCGACGCTCGATCGCGCGGGCGAGGGCGCCGCCGCCGGCCGACTCCGTGCGCGGATCGCGCTGGCGGCCGGTGAGCGCGAGGACCCGATGCTGCTGCTGCCCGATCAGCCGGTGACGACCCCGCGCGCGGGAAGCGCGCAGTGGCTCGGCCTGCTCGCCGACGGCCTGGCGCGCACGCCGAACGCCAGCACCAAATTGCCGTTGCTGTTCGCCCGCGCCGCGCATTGGCTGAACGACGAGGATTGGGCGGTGCGCGCAACGCTGGTCGAGGCACTGGCTCGCGACGGGCAGAATGGCGCGGCCATGGCGCTGCTTGACGGCCTGCGAGGAAAGTTGCCCGCGGTGCTGGTCATGCGACAGGCCGAACTGATCGCAGACAGCGGCGATTTGGCGGCAGGCCTCGAACGCGCCGAGGCGGCCGCGCGCAACGATGCGCCGCGCATGTTGCTGGTGCGGCTTGCGGACCTTGCGCGGCGGTCGGGCAGTGCGGCGGCCGCGGCGGCCGCTTATGAGCGGCTGGAGGCCGCGCTGGGTGAGGAGGACCGCGCGCTGCGCAGTTCGCTGTTGCTTGCTCGCGCCGAGTTGATGTTGCAGGCGGACCAGTGGGACGCAGCGGCGCCGCTGATCGAGCGCGCCGTGGCCTTGCAGCCCGACGATCCCGCCGTGCTCAATTTCGCGGGCTATTCGGCGCTCGAACGGCGCAAGGACATGAAGCAGTCGCTCGCGCGGATCGAGGCGGCGTGGGCCAGGGCACCGCAGAATGCGAGCATCACCGACTCGCTCGGATGGGCCTATTTCCTGATCGGGCGCACCGACGAAGCGGTCGAATTGCTCGAACGAGCACAGCGCGGCGAACCCGACAATGCGGTGATCGTCGAACATCTGGGCGATGCTTATTGGCAGGCGGGTCGCAAGTTCCAGGCGCGCTATAACTGGCGCGCGGCAGCGCTGCTCGCCGACGCCGAGATGGCGACGCGGATCGAGGCGAAGCTGCGCGACGGGCTGACCCCGGCAACGGTGGCACCATGAGTGCCACGATGCGGGAGACGGGCTGGGCCAAGATAAACCTTGCGCTCCACGTCCGCGCGCGGCGCGCCGACGGCTATCACGATATTGAAACGCTGTTTGCCTTCGTCGATGGCGGCGATACGATCGAAGCCGCCCTTGCCGCCACCGACACGCTTGTCATCGACGGTGAGTTTGCCGAAGGCCTGAGTTCGGGCGCCGACAATCTGGTGCTGCGCGTACTTGCGCTGCTGCGCGCACGCTATGGCGCCGATCGCGTGCCGCCGCTCGCGGTAAGGCTGACGAAGCGTTTGCCGTTGGCGGCGGGGATCGGCGGCGGCTCCGCCGATGCCGCGGCGATGGCGCGGCTGGTCCGCACGCATTTCCTTCCCGAACTGGGTGATGCGACGCTCGCGCGCATCGTCGGTCCGCTCGGTGCTGATATTGCCGCCTGCGTGGCGAGCACGACCTGCATGGGTTCGGGGACCGGCGAGGATCTGCACGCCGTCGCGGGTCTGCGGATCGCGGGCGTACCGGTGCTGCTGGTCAATCCGCGCCAGCCCGTCGCGACAGGGCCGGTCTTTGCCGCGTGGGACGGGATCGACCGCGGGCCGCTCTACATTGGCACGGACTACCGGGCGCAGTTGATCGGCGCGCGCAACGATTTGCAGCGCCCCGCGCTCGCCGCCTGCCCTGCGATTTCCGACATATTGCTTGAACTCGGCGCGCTGCGACCGTGGCTCGCGCGCATGTCGGGATCGGGAGCGACCTGCTTCGCGCTGTTCGATGCGGCGGCCGACCGCGACGCGGCAAAGGCAGTGCTCGCCGCACGGCATCCGGGATGGTGGCTGATGGCAGGCGCGCTGCGATGAGCGAGGCGTGGCACCAACTGGGCGAGCCGCGCGCCGACGGCATATTGTTGATCGGGGATCATGCGTCGGCGTATGTCCCGAACGACATCGACCTGGGCATCGCCCCCGCGCTGCTGACCACCCATATCGCGATCGACATCGGCGTGGCCGAGGTCGCGGCGCTGCTGGTCGAAAGCGGCGTGGTCGATGCCGCAATTCTCGGCGGTGTGTCGCGGCTGGTCGTCGATCTGAACCGCGAGGAAGAGGCGCCGGGCGTGCTGCCGATCGCAAGCGACGGCCATGCGGTGCCGGGCAATGCGCTGGACGATGCGGCGCGCGAGGCGCGGCTGGCGCGCTTTTACCGGCCCTATCACGATCATATCGCGGCGACGATCGCGAAGCACCCGCCCGCAATGATCCTGTCGCTGCACAGCTTCACCCCGTCGCTGTCGGCGCATCCCGGTCAGGCGCGGCCGTGGCACGTCGGGGTGCTCTACAACGAGGACGATCGCCTTGTTGCCACTGCGATCGCCGCGCTGGAGGCCGAAGGGCTGCTCGTCGGCGACCAGCAACCCTATTCGGGCAAGGCGCTCAACGCGACGATGAATCGCCACGCCGAAGCGAACGGCATTCCCTATATCGGCATCGAGATGCGACAGGATCTGGTCGGCGACGCGGCGGGGCAGGCGCTGTTCGCCGAGCGGCTGGCGCGAATGTGCAGGAAAGTGACATTGAACATCGGGGAATAGGCGTGTAGAGGCGCATCTTGCCTCTAGTTTTTGAAACAAAATTATCAGGATTGAGTGAAATGCCTTCTTATCGTTCGCGCACCACAACCCATGGCCGCAACATGGCCGGTGCCCGCGGCCTGTGGCGTGCGACGGGGATGAAGGACAGCGACTTCGGCAAGCCCATCATCGCGGTGGTCAACAGCTTCACCCAGTTTGTGCCGGGCCATGTTCACCTGAAAGACCTGGGCCAGATGGTCGCGCGCGAGATCGAGGCAGCCGGAGGCGTTGCCAAGGAGTTCAACACGATCGCGGTCGATGACGGCATCGCGATGGGACACGACGGGATGCTCTATTCGCTGCCCAGCCGCGACCTGATCGCCGACAGTGTCGAGTATATGGTCAATGCGCATTGCGCCGATGCGATGGTGTGCATTTCCAACTGCGACAAGATCACGCCGGGGATGTTGATGGCGGCGCTGCGCATCAACATCCCCGTGGTGTTCGTGTCGGGCGGGCCGATGGAGGCGGGCAAGGTCGTGCTGAAGGGCAAGGAGGTCGCGCTCGACCTGGTCGACGCGATGGTCGCCGCCGCCGACGAAAAATACAGCGACGAAGAAGTGCTGGCAATCGAACAGGCGGCGTGCCCGACATGCGGATCATGTTCGGGCATGTTCACCGCCAATTCGATGAACTGCCTGACCGAAGCGTTGGGGCTGTCGCTGCCGGGCAATGGCTCGACGCTGGCGACCCACGCCGACCGCAAGGAGCTGTTCCTGCGCGCCGGGCGGATCGTCGTCGAAATGTGTCGCCGTCATTATGAGGAAGGCGACGACAGCGTCCTGCCGCGCAATATCGCGACGTTCGAGGCGTTTGAAAATGCGATGAGCCTCGACATCGCGATGGGCGGATCGACCAACACCGTGCTCCACCTGCTCGCCGCCGCGCATGAAGCGGGCGTCGATTTCACGATGGAAGACATCGACCGGCTGTCGCGTCGCGTGCCGTGCCTGTCAAAGGTCGCGCCGGCCAAGAGCGACGTGCATATGGAGGATGTCCACCGCGCGGGCGGGATCATGGCGATCCTCGGCGAACTCGACCGCGCGGGGCTGCTCCACGCGCATCTGCCGACGGTGCATAGCGCCACGCTGGGCGATGCGCTCAACAAATGGGACATTGCGCGCACGAACGACCCGGAGGTGCAGAAGTTCTTCATGGCCGCCCCCGGCGGCGTGCCGACGCAGACGGCGTTCAGCCAGGCCCGGCGCTGGGACAGCCTTGACCTCGACCGGATAAGCGGTGTGATCCGTTCGGCGGACCATGCGTTCAGCAAGGACGGCGGGCTGGCGGTGCTGAGCGGCAATGTCGCGCCCGACGGCTGCATCGTGAAGACCGCGGGGGTCGATGAAAGCATCCTCAAGTTCAGCGGGCCGGCGAAGGTGTTCGAGAGCCAGGACGCCGCGGTTGCGGGCATATTGACCGGGCAGGTCGAGGCGGGCGACGTCGTCGTCATCCGCTACGAAGGGCCGAAGGGCGGGCCGGGGATGCAGGAAATGCTCTATCCGACCAGCTATCTGAAATCGAAAGGGCTGGGCGCCGCCTGTGCGCTCGTCACCGATGGGCGCTTTTCGGGCGGCACGTCGGGCCTGTCGATCGGCCATGTCTCGCCCGAGGCGGCCGAAGGCGGGACGATCGGGCTGGTCGAGAATGGCGACCTCATCAACATCGACATTCCGTCGCGGACGATCACGCTCGCGGTGGCCGACAGCGTGCTCGCCGAACGCCGCGCCGCGATGGAGGCGAAGGGTGACGCCGCCTGGCAGCCCGCCAAGCCGCGCCCGCGCAAGGTTTCGGTGGCGCTTCAGGCCTATGCCGCGATGACGACGAGCGCCGCGCGCGGCGCGGTGCGCGACCTGTCGCAGCTGAAGGGCAAGGGATGATTCGCAAACGCGGCGCGGTCCCGGTTGTGCTGATGTTTCTCGGCGCTTGCGGCGGCGCGCCCGGCGACGAAGCGGCGGATGCGGGCAAGGCGCGGATCGAATGCGCGCTCGAAGGCGCGGAGGCCTTTGCGCCCGACTGCACGGTCGAGGAAATGAGCGGTGTGGACGGCGCGGTTCTGGTCGTCGGGCGGAGCGACGTCGGCTACCGCCGCTTGCAGATCGCCACCGACGGGCGCGGCGTCGTTTCGGCCGATGGGTCCGAGCCTGCGAAGGTGGCGATTGTTGGAGACAGGCTGATCGAAGTCGCGATCGGCAACGACCGATACCGTCTGCCGGCAAACACCCGCGGCGCGAAGTAACGCGACCTTTTCAGGCGCTTCTGGTAAGGAAACGGCATGTCCGTTCCCGCCGATGCCCCTGTCCTGACCGCCGACGCGATGCGCGCCGCCGAGGCCGCTTGCGTCGCCGCGGGCACGACGCTGGCCGAATTGATGGAGCGCGCGGGCGCCGCGGTTGCCGACACCGCCTGGCGCATGGCGGCAGGCGCGCCGATCCTGATTCTGTGCGGGCCGGGCAATAATGGCGGCGACGGCTATGTCGCGGCACGACGCTTGGCCGAACGCGGCGCTGCGGTGCGTGTTGCGGCGCTGACCGATCCGGCGACCGAACTTGCGCGCGCCGCGCGCGCGGCGTGGACAGGGGCGGTCGAGGCGATTGATGCCGTGCCGTCGGGAGCGCCGCTGATCGTCGACGCGCTGTTCGGCGTGGGTCTGTCGCGGCCGATCGCGGACGATCTGGCGGCGGTGCTGCGCCGCCTGTCCGGCCGGGTGCTCGCGGTCGATGTCCCGAGCGGAATCGATAGCGACGGCGGCGCGGACTGGATGCCGCCACTGGTAGCCGATGTGACGCTGGCGCTCGGCGCGCTCAAGCCTGCGCATGTCCTGCTGCCGACGGCGCGGTCGTGCGGAAGGGTGCTGCTGGCGCCAATCGGCATTTCGGCGGACAGGGCGATGCGGACATTGCCGCGGGCTCCGTCGCAGGTGCCTGGCCCCGCGATGCACAAGTTCAGCCGTGGCATGGTGCTTGTCTTCGGCGGGCCGATGCGCGGCGCCGCCGGTCTGGCCGCCGCCGCGGCACTGCGTGCCGGGGCGGGTTATGTCGTGCTCGACGGTAGCGAAAGCGCGACGCTTTTGGCGATCATCGCCGAGAGCGACGAGAAGTTCGGCGAACGGCTGGGCGACCCGCGCGTCGGTGCGGTGGTCATCGGGCCCGGCTTTCCGGCGGGCGAGGAATTGCTGTTCGCCGTCGAGGCGGCGCTCGATTCGGGTAAGCCACTCGTGCTCGACGCTGCCGCGATCGACGCCGCTCTCCCCCGCCTGTCCGAAACACCGCGCAAAGCGATCCTGACCCCGCACGAAGGCGAATTCGCGCGCGCCTTTCCCGGAGCTTACGGCAGCAAGATCGACCGCGCCAAGGCCGCGGCGACGCGGACGCAGGCGGTCGTCGTCTACAAGGGCGCCGACACGATCATCGCCGCGCCCGACGGCCGCGTCGCGGCGGCGTGGCCGGGAAGCCCCTGGCTGGCGACGGCGGGGACGGGCGACGTGCTTGCAGGGGCATGCGGGGCGATGCTGGCGCGCGGCGGCGACGCTTTCGACGCCGCGGTCGCCGCGGTGGGCTGGCATATTGCGCGCGCGGCGCATATAGGCCCCGGCCTTGTGGCCGACGATCTGATAAGGGACTGACATGGGCGAAACGGTGCTGATCGATCGCATCGCCGCACGCGGCGATGGCGTGACCGGCGACGGTCGCCATGTGGCGGGCGCCGTGCCGGGCGACCGCTTGCGCGATGACGGGATCATCATTCCGGGGCCGAACCGTGCCGAGCCGATGTGCCGCCATTTCGGTAAATGCGGCGGCTGTCAGTTGCAGCATGTCGCCGAACCGGCGCTGGCCGGTTTCGTGCGCGACCGCGTTATCGGCGGGCTGGAAGGGCAGGATGTGCCCTTTGGCGAGATTCTGCCGGCACTGCTCTCCGCTCCGCACAGCCGCCGCCGCGCGGCGCTGACCGCGCTCAGGACGGGCAGACAGGTTGCCATCGGGTTCAACGCGGCGCAGAGCAACCAGATCGTCGACATGCGGATGTGTCCGCTGCTTGCCCCGGAGTTGTTCGCGCTTGTGGCGCCGGTGCGCGAACTGCTGGCGATGATCGCGCAGCCGCGGCGCCCGGTGAAGGTCAAGCTGCAACTGCTCGACCAGGGCGTCGAACTGATATTGGAGGGCGTGAAGGCCGAGGGGCTCGATGCGGCGATGGCGCTGCAGGATTTCGCCGGTGCGCACAGTCTGGCGCGTTTTGCCGTCGATCAGGGCGACGGGCTCGAAATCCTGTGGCAGCCCGATCGGCCGACGGTTCGCTTTGGCGATATAGCGGTCGAAGTGCCGCCCTTCGCCTTTCTGCAGCCGACGGCGGCGGGGCAGGCGGCGCTCGTCGATGCCGTCGCCAGGGCCATCGGCGATGCGTCCACGGTGGCCGACCTGTTCGCGGGTGTCGGCACCTTCGCGCTGTCGGTGCAGGCGGGACGCAAAGTCTATGCCGCCGAGGGCGCGCGCGATGCGATCGCGGCGCTGGCGGGGGCCGCCAACCGCGCCCGCGCGCTGGTCACAACCGAGCATCGCGACCTCTTCCGCCGCCCGCTGGTGCCGACCGAGCTCAACCGTTTCGGCGCGATCATCCTCGACCCGCCACGCGCGGGCGCCGAGGAGCAGGTGAAGCAACTCGCCGCGTCAGCGGCGGCGGTGATCGCCTATGTCAGCTGCAATCCGGCCAGCTTTGCCCGTGATGCGAAGATACTCGTCGAGGGCGGCTATACGCTCGACTGGGTGCAGCCCGTCGGCCAGTTCCGATGGTCGACCCATGTGGAACTGGCCGCGCGCTTCGCCCGCTGATCAATGCAGCACAAACCCCATGAAGGCGTGAACACTGAGCGCAAATAAGGCAAGACTGGCCAACGCGAACACCAGAAAGCGCCACATCACGCGGTTTACCGTCACTTGAATGAGGCTATGGACGATGCGCAGCGCGACATAGGCCCAGGCGATCTGCGCGTTCAGCCCGCCGCCCATGCCGCCGATCGCCAGGGCGATCGCGACAGCATAGAACACGGTCGGCTGTTCCATCAAATGATTGTAATTATGTGCCTTCCACTGCACTTCGGCGGGCAGGACATCGTCGAGCCCCTTGCCGGTGCCGCCGACCATCTTGGCGGCGTCGATCTTGGCGCGCTGCATCGCGGGGATGCGTGTCGC
This sequence comes from Sphingopyxis alaskensis RB2256, assembly GCF_000013985.1. Lineage (GTDB taxonomy): Bacteria > Pseudomonadota > Alphaproteobacteria > Sphingomonadales > Sphingomonadaceae > Sphingopyxis > Sphingopyxis alaskensis. The sequence continues at coordinate 1,234,410 of NC_008048.1, forward strand.
ATACATCCATACCCACATGACCATCGACCACAGCGCGAGCGTCGCGACCGGTCCAAGAATTGCGTTCGTATTCATGATAGTTCCTTCAACCCAGAGTGGCGATGACGGCGAGAATCGATAGCGCGAACAGACAGAGTGTCGCGAGCGCAAAGATGGTGAAACGCACCGGAATACGGTTCACGGTTGCTTGCCACAGGCTGTGGATGATGCGCAGCACGACATAGGCCCAGGCGAGACCGCGCGTCAGATCGGTGTCGCCGCCCGACAGGTGCAGGAAGAGGAGCACCGCGTAAAAGATCGTCGGCTGCTCGCACAAATGCGTGTAATTATGCGACTTCCAGTTGGTTTCCGGCGGCAGCATATTTTCCAGATCGGCGCCGCGCCCGCCCGGCGGTGCGGCCTTGATGTCAACGCCGACCTTGGCCATCGCCGAAAAACGGGTCACGGCGACCCAGCCAAGCATGATGATCGTCCAGAGCGCCAGGACGGCGCCGGGTGCGAGTAGACTGTCCGACATGGTTTCCCCCCTCCATATTGTGCCGCGATGCTACGCGCCGCGCGCCGTTATGCAACGCAATCCTTCGCCTGCGACAGTTCGGCCCGGATGGCCACGCCATCACCGTCGAGCCGTGGCGCAAAACCCAGGTCGCGTGGCCCCATCGCGCCATAGCGGACGGGTGGCTGCATCTCGTGAAAGCCGCCGACGTCGGGATGGGTGCGGCGCCGGAAAAAGCCTGTCGCTTCGAAATGGGGATCTTCCCTGACATGCTGCAGATCGCGCGCCGCCATCGCCGGAATATCGTTGGCGGCAAAGATCGCCAGCCATTCGGCGGTGGTCTTTGTCGGCGTTTTGCGCGCGATTTCGGCATAGATGAGCGGCATATGCCGACCCTCGGCCTTTGCCGCTGCATATTCGGGGGTTTCGAGCAAGGCGTCGCTGTCGAGCAGCGTCATCAGGCGCACGGTCGATTCGGGTGTATAGGGGACGATTGCGACATAGCCATCGCGTGTCGGGAAGGGCTGGCGGGTCGGATCGAGCTGGCGCGGATAACCCGCGGGGCCGAGCGGCGGGTCGAGCGTCGCATCGCGCAAATGTTCGGTGAGCATGAAGGCAGTGAAACATTCGAACATCGGCACCTCGACCGCCTGCCCCTCGCCGGTCCGCAGCTTGTGAACCAGCGCCGCCAGGATCGCCTGCGCGCCGAACTGGCCCGCGATCTTGTCGGCGATCAGCGACGGGAAATAGCGCGGGCGCGGGTCGCCATCGACGCGCGGGAGCAGGCTGGTGGTGCCGCTCGCAGCCTGGATGACATCGTCATAGGCCTGAAGGTCGGCATAGGGGCCGTCCTGTCCGAAGCCCGTGCCATGGACATAGATGATATCCGGCTTGAGCGCGCGGCACGCGGCATAGTCGAACCCCAGCTTGGCGATCGCCTTGCCGCGGATATTGTGGAAAAACACGTCGGCGGTGGCGACGAGATCGCGCAGCACCGCCGCGTCCTCTGCCTGTTTCAGGTCGAGCGCGATCGACCTTTTGCCGCGGTTCACCGTGAGGTGGATCGACCCCATCGTCGGGTCAGGAATGCCGCTGCCAAGGTAACGCGAGATGTCACCCGCTCCCGGTGTCTCGACCTTGATGACCTCGGCCCCCAGGTCGGCGAGCATCTGCGTCGCATAGGGGCCGAAAATAACCGTCGTCAGGTCGATGATGCGAATGCCGGACAGCATGGACATGGCGCCTCCCTCTTGTCTCCCTCTTGTCGTCGCGCACGATAGACGCATTGCAAAGTGAAACGGAAGAGGCTTTTGCCATCGCCATTCAGGCGGCTGCGGTTGCCGCCGCGCCGCTATCGACGCCCTCTGCATAAGCGGTCGATATGCGGTGATAGGATCGGGACCGGAAAGCCGCGAGCGTCGCGATCACGCCGAGCAGCCCGGCGATCGAAAAGACGATCGCGATACCGCGTTCGGGGCCGCGCCCGTACCAGTCGCCGATCGCCGCCGCTCCTGCTCCATCCGTCATCAGCGGCACGAAGACGAACTGGGTGATCGGCGCGATGAGGAAGGCGGTGAGCGGCGAGGCGGCCTGTTCGACCGACTGGGCAAAGCCGAACACGCGCCCCTGCCGTTCAAGGGGAACGACCTTTTGCAGCGTCGTTTGCTCGGCGGCTTCGGCATAGGGGCCGAGAAACATCCACAGGAAGCAGCCTGTGGCGAGCAGCAGGATCGACGACTGGATCGTGAAAAAGACCGCCACCGTCCACGCGGCAAGGTTCACCGCCAGCAATGTGCGCACCGGATTGGCGCCGAGCCCCGTCCGCGCGATCACCATCCCGCTGACGATGAAGGCGCACGATATGACCGCCCAGAGCAGACCCCATTCCTCAACCTTCATCAACGACAGACCATAAGCGTCCATGAGCGCCATAAAGACGCCGCCGAGCAGATTGTTGAAGGCCGCGAACAGGATCAGACCGATCAGGCCCGGAATGGCGAGCACAACACGCAATGTGCCGGCGAGATCGACACGCCGCGGCGCGTCGTGTGTTTCGGCCTCGCGCGGCTCATCGACGCGGATGGTTAGCAGGTCGATGACCGCGGCAAGCGACAGGACGATCGCAAAACCAAGCGTCGCGACCATTCCGCCCCAAGCGACGAGGAAACCGCTGATCGCCGAGGTCGTAAGGAATCCAATGCCGCTGACCATGCCGACGAGTCCGTTCGCCCTGTCGCGCCGGTCCTCGGGCACCAGCAAGGTCACGAGCGTGGGCAGCGCGATCATCCGGATATTGCCGACGATCACTCCCAGCATGGTGAGCAGGATGAAGAGCCAGAAGGTGACGCTCTGCACCTTTGCGGCCCGGATGTCTGGATCGAGCGCATAGCCGCCGAGCATGGCCGCGTAGAGTGCCAGCGACGCGAGGCTGGAGACGAGCATCATGTTCCGCTTGCCATGATGATCGACGAGGCTGCCGAACCAGATGCCGAGCATCGCGGTGAGCACGAGGTAGACGCCCGCGATCATCCCCGTCGCGAACACCGATTGGGTTTCGAGAAAGGTCCAGAAAGTCAGCGCAAACCACACCGTAAAATTGGTGATGTTGGCGACGAGATTGTTGACGAGAAGATGGTGGAAGGGAGACATGGGTGCCGCTCTAGCGCCTTGAACCAAAAGCGAAAGGGCCGATCGCATCGCTGCGCCGACCCTTTCAATCTTGTTATTCGAACGCGATCAGAACAGCTTGGTCACCGTCGCGCTGCGGCGTTCCTGTTCGACTTCGCCGGTGTAGAGGCTGGTCATTGGTTCGTCGCTGACGACGTGGGTTTCGTCCGCGCCGAAGCCGTTGAACTTCGTCCGCATCGCGCAGCCATAAGCGCCAAGCATCCCGATCTCGATGAAGTCGCCCGCCTTGATGTCCGCCGGCAGGAAGAAGGGGCCCGCCATATGGTCGAGATCGTCGCACGTCGGGCCGTAGAAGCTGAACGGCAGCAGTTCAGCGCCGCTTTCCGCATCGCGTTGCAGCGACACCGGGAAGCGCCAGCCGACATGCGCGGCGTCGAACAGCGCGCCGTAAGCGCCATCGTTGATGTACAGCTCCTCGCCGCGGCGCTTTTCGACGCGGACGATCAGCGAGCTGTACTCGGCCGACAGCGCACGGCCCGGTTCGCACCAAAGCTCGGCCGAATAGCTGATCGGCAGGCTTTCGAAGCTGCGGTGGATGGTGTCGAAATAGGCATCGAGCGGCGGCGGCTCCATGCCCGGATAGGAGGACGGAAAGCCGCCGCCGACATCGATGATGTCGACGGTGACCGACGCCGCGACGATCGCCGCGCGGACACGCTCCATCGCCTGCGCATAGGCGTGCGGGGTCATCGCCTGGCTGCCGACGTGGAAGCAGATGCCAAGCGCGTCGGCCGCCTGCCGCGTCGCCATCAGCAGTTCGGCCACATCCTCCGGCTCGGCGCCGAACTTGGCGGCGAGGCTGAGCTTCGAATGATCGGACGAGACCCTGAGCCGGACGAGCAGGTTCAGATCCTGCGCGCCTTCGGTCGCGCGGACGATCTTTTCGAGCTCGTCGAGCGTATCGAGCGAGAAGGTGCGCACGCCATGCTTCCAATAGGCTTCGGAAATCGCTTCCTCGGCCTTTACCGGGTGCATGAAGCAGAGAGTCGCTTGCGGCAGCGTGCGCGCGACGAGGCGCACCTCGGCGATCGAGGCGACGTCATAGTGCGTGACACCCGAATCCCACAGCACGCGCAACAGGTCGGCGGACGGATTCGCCTTGACCGCATACATGGTGGTGCCGGGAAATCGCTCGATGAAGAAACGCGCTGCGCGCCGCGCGGCGTGCGGGCGGACAAGCGTAACAGGTTCGACCGGCGAAAGTGCCTGAATCAGCCCGTGGGCGCTATGATGCTGGTGCAATGCAAGGGACCCCCAAAGGTTAAGTGAAACATCCAAGGCTGCCTTGCGGTTATTGGAAGTCCCCCTGGGGCAGCGGGGAGCGCATATATGGCGGGGGGTCCCCCCTGTAAAGACCCTTGGGCGCAATTTTCTGACGCAATAGCGGCTGCCAGGATGAACCGGGGAAGCCTCGCGCCGCAAGGAGTCCAGACGAAAGTTCGTCGGCTGGCATGGTGGATTGGTTCAGCTCAGCCGCGTCTTGAAATCCTCAAAACCGAACTGGCGGATCAATTCGAGTTCGTCGGTCTCGCTGTCCCACAACCAGATCGACGGAAGCGGCACGCCGTTGAATGTGTTGGTCTTGACCATCGAATAATGCGCCTGGTCGAGGAAGGCGAAGCGCTGGCCGATACGCGCGCCGCCGGGCAGTCGATAGTCGCCGATGACATCGCCCGCGAGGCACGAGGGGCCGCCGAGGCGCGTCACCGCGCCTTCGCTGCCTTCGCCCAGCATCGCGGGGCGATAAGGTGCCTCGATCACGTCGGGCATGTGGCAGGTCGCCGAAATGTCGGTGATGCCGATGCTCATGCCGTTATGGAACAGATCGAGCAGCTCGCCGACGAGGATGCCGGCGTCGAGCGCGATGGCCTCGCCCGGCTCGATCATCACGTCGCAATCGGTGGCGGCACGGACCTGTTTCAGAAAGGCGATGAGGTCGTCGACCTGATAATCGGCGCGCGTCACATGGTGGCCGCCGCCGAAATTGATCCATTTGAGCTGGCCAAAGAAAGGCCTCAGCATCGGGTGGACCGCGCTCCATGTGCGTTCGAGCGGCGGGAAATCCTGTTCGCACAGGCTGTGCATATGCACGCCGTCGACGCCATCCATATGTTCGGGGAGCAATTGCGTGATCGGAAAGCCGAGGCGGCTGCACGGCGCCGCGGGGTCGTATTTGGCGACCTCGCCCTCGCTGTGCATGGGATTGACGCGCAGGCCGACGTCGAAGCGCTCGCCCTTGGCGCGCAAATCGTCCAGCAGCGGGCGGAAGCGCGCGATCTGGCCGGGGGAGTTGAAGATGAGATGGTCGGAAAGCGCCGCGATTTCGGGCAGGTCGGCTTCCTTGTAGCCCGCGCAATAGGTCGCGACCTCTCCGCCATATTCGGCGCGGCCCAGTTTGGCCTCGTAAAGGCCCGACGCGCAGACGCCGTCCAGATATTCGGCAACCGTCGGGCCGAGCGACCACATCGAAAAGGCCTTGAGCGCCGCGAGCACGCGTGCGCCCGAGGCATCGCCGATATGGCGCAGCAGCGCGAGATTGCTGCGTATCTTGGCCGCATCGACGACGAAGGCGGGCGAGGGGACGCGGGTCAGGTCGAAGCGGGTAAAGGCTCCGGGATCGCCGGCACGGGTTTCCATGTCGCTATTGGCTTTCTGTCAGGCCGCAATCGGCCCCTTGAAGATGAAAAACGCCCCCGCCGCAATCAGTCCGAAGCCGACGAGATGGTTCACGGTCAGCCTTTCTCCGAGCCAGAAGACCGCGAAGCCGGCGAATATGACCAGCGTGACGATTTCCTGCAAGGTCTTGAGTTCGGCCGCCGTGTAGACGCCATAGCCGATGCGGTTGGCGGGGATAACGAGGCAGTATTCGAAAAAGGCTATGCCCCAGGCGATCACTATCGCAAGCCACATCGGCCGCGACACGGCGCCAAGCTGCCCATACCAGGCAAAGGTCATGAAGATGTTGGACAGGAACAGAAGGCCGATCGGCGCGAGATAGGCGGTCATGGTGTCGCTTCCGCGTCCGTCAGGGGAAGAACGTCGCGAAGCAGCGCCGCAAAGAAACGCCCCGGCTCCTCAACCATCGGCATATGGGCCGAATGTTCGAGCCAAACGAGCCTTTTCGAGGGCGCCTCGACCTTCGCGAACCAGTCGGCTGCTACCGGCGAAGGCACGGTATAATCGTGCCGTCCTAGCAGGAGGACGATCGGTACCTCCATCTTGCGTACCGACTTGAAGCTGACGTCGGCGAGCCGCGGCCACAGCGTCGCCACCGAAAACGCGCTGCCCTTCCCCCATGCCCCGATGTCGTCGGGGCCATATTCGGGCGAAAGCAGCGGAGTCTGGAAATAGCGTTTCAGGTCGGGCTTGTTGTACATCAGCGATCCGTAGGGAATCGCATATTTGCGCCAGCCATCGGCCTTGGCGATGGTGAACTCTCCCTGCGGATAGGGCGCGAGCGCCTCGATGGCGGCGACGGCCTCCTTATTCCCGTCGGCCAGCGCCTTGGCGCGTGTCCACGCCATACCGGCCTTTTCGCCTTTGCGGAAATCTATGCCCTGCCCGACGCCGACATAGGCGTGCAACAGGTCGGGACGCTTCAGCGCGACCGACAGGCCGACGATCGAACCCCAGCTGTGCCCCATCAGCACGACCTTTTTCTTCCCATACCGCTTTTGCAGATGCTCGATCAGTTCGATTGCATCGTCGCGATAGCGTTCGGGCGTCATGGTCCGGGCCAACGCTTCGGGGTCGTTCAGCGGATAGCTTCGCCCGGCGCCCCGCTGGTCGTAATGAACGACGGTGAAGACGTCTTCCCATGGACGCTGAAAAGCCCAGGCGAACGGCATTTCGACGGCGCCGGGGCCGCCGTGGACAAAGATCAGGATCGGATTGTCCCGGTCGGCGCCGCGCACGTTTACGACCTGCCGCGCGCCACCGAGCGTGACCTCAAAGGTTTCCTGAACGCCGTTCGGCGTCACGATCTTGCCGATGTCGGCGACGATCGCGCGCGCGGGGGCGTAAGGGTCTTCGGATTGGGCGGCAGCGGGGGTGGAGAGGGCGGCGAGCGTCGCCGCGACAAGGATGGAAAATCTCATTCTACGTCCCTTCAACGCACCGGCCTTCAGATGTCGTCATCCCGGCAAAGGCCGGGATCTCGCCGAGATGTCCAACCCATGGGGTGCGATCCCGGCCTTCGCGGGGATGACGATAGCGGCGGCAGGTCGTCAGAAATCGAGCGGCGCGTCCAGTTCCTTCACCTGCCACGGCAGACCATGTTTCATCAGCATGTCCATGAAGGGATCGGGGTCCATCTGTTCCATGTTGAAGACGCCCGCGCCGCCCCACGTACCGGTGACCATCATTGCGGCGCCGATCATCGCGGGAACGCCGGTGGTGTAGCTGACCGCCTGATTGCCCGTTTCTGCATAGGCATCCTCATGGTCGCAGATATTGTAGAGGTAGAGCGTCTTTTCCTTGCCATCCTTGCCAAGGCCGGTCGCGATGACGCCGATATTGGTCTTGCCTTTCGTCGTCCCGCCAAGGCTCGCCGGTTCGGGGAGCACGGCTTTGAGGAACTGGAGCGGAACGATCTCCTTGCCCTCGTAGACCACCGGATCGATCCGCGTCATGCCGACATTCTGGAGCACGGTAAGGTGCTGGATATAAGCGTCGCCAAAGGTCATCCAGAAACGGATGCGCTTGATTTCGGGCAAATGCGTTTTCAGGCTTTCGATCTCCTCATGATACATGAGGTACATATTCTTCGGCCCCACGCCTTCGAAATGGAACTGCTGCTTCACCGACATCGGGGGCGTTTCGACCCAGTCGCCATTTTCCCAGTGGCGCGCGACCGCGGTGACTTCACGAATGTTGATTTCGGGGTTGAAGTTGGTCGCGAAATGCTGGCCGTGATCGCCGCCGTTGCAGTCGAGGATGTCGAGCGTGTCGATGCGGTCGAAATGATGCTTGCGAAGCCAGGTCGTGAACACGCTCGTCACGCCGGGGTCGAAGCCCGAGCCGAGCAGCGCCATCAGGCCCGCGTCCTTGAAGCGGTCGTGATAGGCCCATTGCCAGTGATATTCGAACTTCGCCTCGTCGCGCGGTTCGTAATTTGCGGTGTCGAGATAATGCGCGCCGGTCGAAAGGCACGCCTCCATTATCGTCAGATCCTGATAAGGCAGCGCAAGATTGACGACGTGCGTGGCGCCAATCTGACGGATCAGCGCCGCGGTCGCGTCGATATGGTCGGCGTCGACCTCGGCGGTCTTGATCGTGACGCCGGTACGCGCCTTCACCGACCCGGCAATCGCGTCGCACTTGAACTTGCGGCGGCTGGCGAGGGTGATGTCGGGAAAGATGTCGGAGTTCATCGCCATCTTGTGCACCGCGACCGAACCGACGCCGCCTGCGCCGATCACCAGAACCTTGCTCATCGAAAAATCTCCTGTCGCGGACCGTTGCCGCCTTGTCTTGTATGCCCGGCCCTATAGGACGAAGCCATGATACAGCAAAGCCCCGATCCTGCGCTCGCCCCGCTGCTCGACCCGAACCGCGCCCCCTCGCTCGCAGGGGTGGAACGCGCTGCGGCCAAGGTTGCTGCCTTGCTCCCGCAGACGCCGCTGCTGCCGCTCGAGGTCGACGGCCGCACCATCTGGTGCAAAGCCGAATCGCTCCAGCCCGTCGGCGCGTTCAAGATCCGCGGCGCGTGGCACCGGCTGACCGACCTGACGCCCGAACAGGCGGCGGCGGGCGTGGTCGGTGTGTCCAGCGGCAATCATGCGCAGGGGGTCGCCTGGGCGGCGAAGCGGCTCGGTATCCGCGCCACGATCGTCATGCCGGGCAACGCCCCCGCGATGAAACTCGCAGCGACGCGCAGGCTGGGAGCGGAAGTCGTGCTCTATGACCGCGTTACCGAATCGCGCGATGCCGTCGCGGCAAAGCTGCTCGCCGAGCGCGGCGGGACGCTGGTTCATGCCTATGGTGATCCGTGGATCATCGAGGGGCAGGGGAGCGCGGGGATCGAGGCGGCGATGCAGATGCGCGCACGCGGGATCGACGGCCCCGACCGGATCGTCGCCTGTTGCGGCGGCGGCGGGCTGTCGGCCGGGCTGGCGCTCGCCTGCCCCGACGCACAGGTGATCGCCGTCGAGCCTGAGGGGTGGGATGATGTGACGCGCAGTCTGGCCGCGGGAGAGATACTGAGCGTCGAGGATATGTCCTTTCCTACCGAATGCGACGCGCTCCAGACGCCCGAAACATGGCCGATCAACTTTGCGGTGCTTCGGGCGCGCGGTGTCCGCGGGGTCGTCGTGACGCGCAGCGAAGTGCGCGACGCGATGCGCCTCGCCTTTGAAAGGCTGCACCTGGTCATCGAACCCGGCGGCGCGGCGGCGCTGGCGGCAGTGCTGGCGGGCAAGGTGACGCCGACCGACGCGACGCTCGTCACCCTGTCAGGCGGCAATGTCGATCCGCTGCAATTCGCCGAAATCATCAGCGAATAGGAAACTTTGCGCTCATCGGGCGTTTGCGTCGCAAAGGAGAGAGACGATGCACAAGAGTCTGACGATGGCGGCGGCTTCTGCCGCGATGCTGCTCACCGGCTGCGAAAAGGCCGAGGCGCCGGCGCCCGCCGAAACGACCACGACTGAAACGTTTCCGGTCGACACGGTTCCGGCCGAGGAAGTGGACGCAACCGCACCGCACCGCTTTGCGAGCTGGACGGGCAAGTGGACCGGCGTCGAAGGCATGTATGCGACGATCACGCCTGCCGGGCCCGGCCAATACAAGCTGGAAATGCAGTCGGACCTCGACACCAGGGGCACCTATGACGGCACCGACAGCGAGCATGGGATCCAGTTTACGCGCGGCGGCGAAGACCTGACCCTGCGCCGTGCCAGCGGCGACGAGACGGGGCTCAAATATCTCGCGGGCAAGACCGAATGCCTGATCGTCAAGCCGGGCGAGGGTTATTGCCGGGATTAGGGCGTCGTGCGCCGGTCTGTATCGACATTCCGCCCTGGCGGCCTGCAAATGGCGGCACCCCCTCAATTCCCTTCTCTTGTCGAAGCGTGGCGGGTGCGGACCGGATTGTTGCGCGGCCCCCGTCAGCCTGACTGCCGCGTCGCAGTGAAGGCAAAGGCGATATCGACTTCCGCCGGAATCGCATCGGTCGCTGCCCATTCGCCCTGACCGACCCCGAACGCCGTGCGGTCGATCCGCGCCGTGCCGTTGACGCGCGCGCGGTCGCCCTCGATCCCCAGCGTGAAGCGCAGCGTCACCGGCCTGGCGGCGCCGCGCAGCTCGAGCGTGCCGCGCGCCGCATAGCGGTCACCACCAAGCTTACGAACGTCGCGCGCGGTGAAGATTGCGCTGGGATGTGCGGCGGTATCGAAGAAATCGCTGCCCTTCAGCGAATCGTCGCGCTGGCCGTCGCCGGTGTCGGCCGAGGCGAGGTCGACCGTCACCTTGATGCGCGACCCCGTGAGATGGTCGGGACTGAACCGGATGTCGGCGCGCCAGCGATCGAAGCGCCCCTCGACCGCCTCGCCATTCCAGCGCGCGGTGAAGCCAAGGCGCCCGCCCGGCGCCACCGACCAGTCGGCGAGGGGCTCTGCCGTGTCTTCGGGCTCGGCAGCGGGATCGCTGTCAGGGGCTTCGTCCGCTTCCGTCTTTTCGGCCTCGATCGGCGCGGGAGGCGCGACGGGCGCGGTCTGTGCTGTATTGGACATGGCCGGTTCGGCGGGCGCGGCCCGGTCGCGGTCGGGATAGACGCTTGAACCCACGGCGAAGGCGCCGCCGACGAACGCCAGTGCGATCAAGACGGCCCCCACGGCTTTGCCGCGCGCCGACGGGATCATCCGCTGAAGCTCGGGCTTGCCGAGCAACCACTGGTGACGGAGCGCGCCCGCGACATGCAGCAGGAACAGCCCGATCGCCAGCCACGCCATTGTCTCGTGGATCACCTCGGCAGGCTCATGCCAGCCGCGACCGACGGGAAGGTGCGGCCAGGGCACCATACCGAACAGCAAGGTCGGCACCTGAATCTTCGCCGTCGATACGAGCAGCCAGCCGGTGAGCGGGCCGACGATCATCACGACATAGAAAAGGCTGTGGACGATGCCTGCCAGCGCGCGCGTCCATGTCGGCCCGTCGGACGCCGGCGGGCGCGGCATGACGAAACGGGTCGCAAGGCGGAGGAGGCTGAGCAGCAGGATCGCGATGCCGACCGATTTGTGAAGCTGGAACCGCTGAAACAGCTCGGGACTGTTATCGCCTTCGAGCGCCCAGCCGAGCGCGACCTGAAAGGCGAGGAGCAGCGCGATCAGCCAGTGGAGCGCGATCGCGGTATAGCTATAGCGTTGAACGGCCATGGAAACCTTTGTGTCGGGGAGCGCGCGGGGCGGAGGGGAGCCTAGCGGACGACTCGATTCGCACAAGTATCAATCGCCGCCAACGATCAATCGTCGAACCCCACGAAACGCACGGCCTCTTCGATGCTCTTGCGGTTCGACACCACCGCGTTCGCCGGAAAATCGGCGTCGGGCCAGCCCATCGCAACGCAGATCATGATGACCTGATCGTCGGGGATGCGCGCATGTTCGCGCACCACCGGGCTTTGCATGATGCCCTGGCTGTTGATGACGCAGCCCAGCCCGCGCGACCAGGCGGCGTTGACCAGCGCGTTGGTGACCGCGCCGCAGTCGAAGGGCGCGATGTCGCTGCCCAGCAGGACGCGGTCATAGGTGACGACGATGCTGACCGGCGCGTCGAACTGGCGAAAGCCGCGCAGCACCCAGTCCTGCCGCGCGTCCTTGTCGTCGCGCGCGATGCCCATGGCGCCGAAGAGCTGTTTGGCGATCTCGATCTGGCGACCGCGATGTGCGTCGGGCACCTTGTCGAAACGGCGAAACTCGCGGCTGTCGGGCTTGCCCGCCAGGACGCCCTCGGTGTTGCCGCGGCGGATGGCGTCGAGCGGCGCGCCCGTGACGACCGAAAAGTTCCAGCACTGGTTGTTGAACGACGACGGCGCGCGCATCGCCACGGCGATGATTTCCGCGATCAGCTCTTTGGAAACGGGCTTGTCGAGGAAGCCGCGGATCGAGCGACGCCCGACGACAACCTCATCGAAACCGGGCGCTTCGGTCACGCCGCCTTCTGGAGCTGCAATTCCAGCCGGTCCCAGATTTCGACGAGCGCGCTGGTCAACTCGCGCATCATCGCTTCGTCATGCGCGGGGCCGGGGGTGAAGCGCAGGCGTTCGGTGCCGCGCGGCACGGTCGGGAAATTGATCGGCTGGACATAGACGCCATATTCGGCGAGCAATATGTCGCTGATCTTCTTTGCGCGCACCGGGTCGCCAACCATCAGCGGGACGATGTGCGTCGTCGAATCCATCACCGGCAGGCCCGCGTCGCGGAAACATTGCTTGAGATAGGCGGCAGCTGCCTGTTGCGCGTCGCGCTCGACGCTCGATTGCTTCAGGTGACGCACACTCGCGAGCACCCCGGCGACAAGCACGGGCGAGAGGCTGGTCGTGAAGATGAAGCCCGGCGCATAGGAGCGGATCACGTCGACGATATTCCTGTCGGCGGCGATGTAGCCGCCCATCACGCCAAACGCCTTGCCGAGCGTCCCCTCGATGATCGTCACGCGGTGCGCGGCCTCGTCGCGGTCGGTGATGCCGCCGCCGCGCGGGCCGTACATGCCGACGGCATGGACTTCGTCGCAATAGGTAAGCGCGTTATATTTCTCTGCAAGATCGCAGATCGCGTGGATCGGGGCGACATCGCCGTCCATCGAGTAGACGCTTTCGAACGCGATCAGCTTTGCCGCCTCGGGATCGTCGGCGGCGAGCAGTTCCTCGAGATGCTCCAGGTCGTTGTGCCGCCACACGCGCTTTTCGCAGCCCGAATTGCGGATACCCGCGATCATCGAAGCGTGGTTGAGTTCGTCCGAATAGATGATGCAGTTCGGGAGCAGCTTGCCCAGCGTGCCGAGCGTCGCCTCGTTCGAGATATAGCCCGATGTGAAGAGCAGCGCGCCCTCCTTGCCGTGCAGGTCGGCGAGTTCGGCCTCGAGGTCGATGTGATAGTGCGTGTTGCCGCCGATGTTGCGCGTTCCGCCCGACCCGGCGCCGACGTCGTGCAGCGCCGCTTCCATCGCCTCGATGACCTTCGGATGCTGGCCCATCGCAAGATAGTCGTTCGAGCACCACACGGTGATCGGTTTTGGCCCGTTGTGTCCCGCAAAGCAGCGCGCGTTGGGATAAGCCCCCTTGTTGCGCAGGATATCGATAAAGACGCGGTAGCGTCCCTCTTCATGCAGCCGGTCGATCGCGCGAGCGAAAATATCGTTGTAATTCACGTTTCAGCCCCGCAGTCAGGTGCCAGTAAAGCTCTGGGCGCCGCTTCCCAGGCGGCTGTTAACATGCGGGCCAATAACGCCGAAAAGCGCCGAAGGCCAGTGCGAACGATTCGCAGTCCTGGGACAAATTGTCCGATCAGACCGTCTCGATCGACCCGATGCCATAGGGCGCGAGCACGGCGAGCGGCGGCGGCGGCCTTTCGTCGCTGCGCGTGAAAACCGCGATACCCGGCACGGCGATGGCGGGCCAGGCTTGCCCGTCGGTCAGATGCGCGATGCGCCGCGCAATCCCCTCCGCGCCATCGATCAAGGCGACGCCGCGGCCGAAACCCGCCTGCAGTTCGTCCTTGAGGAGTGGAAAATGGGTGCAGGCGAGCACGACGACGTCGATCGCGTCGCCGCGAGGCTGATCGCGAAGTCCCGCGACCGCGCGGGCTATGACCTCGGGATCGACCGTCTCGCCCCGCAACCTGGCTTCGGCGCCGGTGACGAGGCCGGGGCTGCCGTGGCGCAGCACCGTCTTGCCACCCGCGAAACGCGCGCTCAGGTCGTCGACATAGGGTTGGCGCACCGTCGCCTCGGTTCCGAGTACGCCGATCACGCCGCTTTTCGTCATTTCGGCCGCAGGCTTGATCGCGGGAACGGTGCCGACGATCGGCAGGTCGAGCGCGGCGCGGACATGACCGAGGGCGATTGTCGAGGCGGTGTTGCACGCGATGACGGCGAGGCGCGGCTGGTACCGCTCGACGAGCCGCCCAAGCAAGGCCGGGACGCGCGCGGCCAGCTCTTCGTTGCTTTTCCTGCCATAGGGCAGACCGGCATAGTCGGCGGCATAGACGATCGGCGCGGTTGGCAGCAGCGCGCGCGTCGGGCCAAGCACGGAGAGCCCGCCGAGACCGCTGTCGAAGAAGAGGATGGGCGCGTCGGGGGCGGGTGGGTGCATGGTTTTCGCCTAGCAGGCGATGCCAAGCCTCTCAATCATATCCGTCATCGCGGCTTTAGCCGAGATGACGGGTTTATCCATTTCGGATGGCGATGTGTCCGAATCCGTTGATTGCTTTCCCCAACCCAGCCAAAAGGGCACAACATAACGAGGAGTGAGATGACCATCTATCTGTTGATCGCCGGCGGTTATCTGCTCGGTTCCATTCCCTTCGGCGTCCTGCTGACGCGCGCATTCGGCGCGGGCGACTTGCGGCAGATCGGGTCGGGCAATATCGGCGCGACCAATGTGCTGCGCACCGGCCGCAAGGGGCTGGCGGCGGCGACCCTGCTGCTCGACGGCGCGAAGGGCGCGGCGGCGGTGTTGCTCGCACGGCATTTCGTGCCCCAGCTTGGCGATCATGCTGCGATGATCGCGGGCGCCGCGGCGATGATCGGTCATTGCTATCCGGTGTGGCTGAAGTTTCGCGGCGGCAAGGGCGTTGCCACGCTGCTTGGTCTTGCACTCGCGCTTGCCTGGCCCATCGGCCTGATCTTTGCGGCGGTGTGGCTTGGCACCGTGTTGCTGCTGCGTTTCTCCTCGCTCGGCGGGATGCTCGGCGCGGTGTCGGCCCCAGTTGCGGCGTTTGCGTTCGACTATCCGGTTTACGCCGTCGGACTCGCCGGGCTTGCGGTGATCGTGCTCTGGCGGCACCGCGAGAATATCGCGCGGCTGCGCGCCGGGACAGAGCCGCGCGTCGGCGCCGCGAAAGAGCGCGCATGAAGGACGCCGAGCGGCTGGCGCGTCTGCGGCTTATCCGCACCCCGCACGTCGGCCCGGTCAGCTGGCACCAGTTGATGGAGCGTTTCGGTTCGGGCGAAGCGGCGCTCGACGCCTTGCCCGACCTCGTGCTGCGTGGCGGGGCGGGCAAGGCGCGGATCGCGCCCGCCGAGGTCGCCGAGCGCGAGATCGAGCGCGTCGCGGCGCTTGGCGCAAGGCATATATTCAGTGACGAGGATGAGTATTCGCCGCTGCTGCGCGACGTCGAAGGCGCGCCGCCGGTTATCGTTGTTCGCGGCGATACGGCGATGCTGCATCGTCCGTGCGTTGCGATCGTCGGCGCGCGCAATGCGTCGGCCATCGCGTGCCGCTTCGCGCGCCAGATCGCTGCCGACCTCGCGGAAAAGGGGGTGACCGTGGTGAGCGGCCTCGCGCGCGGCGTCGATACCGCGGCGCATGTCGGCGCGCTCGGCGGCGCGACGGCGGGGGTCATCGCAAGCGGGATCGACATCGCCTTTCCGCCTGAAAACGCCGCGCTCCAGGAAAGGATCGCAGCCGACCAGCTGCTGATCGCCGAACAGCCGCCGGGCACCGAACCACTGGCGCGGCATTTTCCGTCACGTAACCGGATCATCGCCGGACTGGCGCATGGCACGCTGGTGATCGAGGCGGCACCGAAATCGGGCTCGCTCATCACCGCGCGCCGCGCGGGCGATTATGGCCGCGAAGTAATGGCGGTGCCAGGCTCGCCGCTCGACCCGCGCGCGCAGGGTTGCAACCAGTTGATCCGCGACGGGGCGACGCTGATCCAGACGGCCGACGAGGTGATCGAGGCGATCGGACCGATCGACCGCCGCATGGTGCGCGAGCCAGTTCGCGCCTTTTTCGTACCCCCGGTGACTGAGCCTGCCAATGACGAGCGGCAGGCTCTCGTCGACCTGCTTGGCCCCACGCCAGTGACGGTTGACGAGCTGGTGCGGCAGTCGGGACAGGACGCCGCAGCCGTCCAGCTCGTGCTACTCGAACTCGAACTCGCCGGACGGATCGAGCGCCACGCGGGCGCCAAAATCTCACTCCTGTGAAGCATCGCACAGCGGGCGGTTGTCGCCGCGTTATCCCTTCGTCGCAGTTCAGCCACAGTTCAGCGGTTGACCGTAATGATGATATGACATCACATGGATGGGGAGGTCTATGATGCGCAGCCGGTTCCTGACCGACGACAGCGGCGTCGGCAATCCGCACGCGCCGCCGGCGATCGACTGTTACCTCGTCACCCGCCTCGACACGCTGGTCCGCCGGGTGATCGACAGCCAGATCAGCGGTCGCCGAATCGAACCCGACGAAAATGAAATCATCCGCAGCGTCGGCAATTACGACGCCGGAAAATGTATCCTGCCCGCCGATTTCAAATGGCAGAACGGGTGACGCAAAATCCGGCTTGACGGAATCAAGCTATCCCCGCCACCCTCGCGCGTACATGCGAGAGCCGGTGACGGGGATAGTTTTTTAATGCAATTGGTAATTGTGGAATCGCCGGCAAAGGCGAAAACGATCGAGAAATATCTCGGTCGCGATTTCAAGGTGCTGGCCAGTTATGGCCATGTCCGCGACTTGCCGCCGAAGGACGGCTCGGTCGATCCCGACGACGGCTTTGCAATGCAGTGGCAGCTTTATCCCGACAAGGCGAAGCGGCTGAAGGAGATTTCGGACGCCGCCAAGGGCGCCGACCGCCTGATCCTCGCGACCGACCCCGATCGCGAGGGCGAGGCGATCAGCTGGCATGTGCAGGAATTGCTGCGCAGCAAAAAGGCGCTGCCCGCGGCCGTCGATCGCGTGACGTTCAATGCGATCACCAAGCAGGCGGTGACTGACGCGATGAGGCATCCGCGCGAGCTCGACACCGACCTGATCGACGCCTATCGCGCACGCCGCGCGCTCGACTATCTGGTTGGTTTCACATTGTCGCCGGTGCTGTGGCGCAAGCTGCCCGGTGCCAAGTCGGCGGGGCGGGTCCAGTCGGTCGCGCTGCGCCTCGTCGTCGAACGCGAGCGCGAGATCGAGGCCTTTGTTGCGCAGCAATACTGGTCGGTGACCGGTCTGTTCGAAATGGGCGGCACGCCCTTCAAGGCGCGGCTGTCGCGTTGGAGGGGCGACAAGATCGAGCGGCTCTCGATCACCTCCGAAGCCGATGCGCGCGCGGCCGAAGCCGACGTGAAGGCGGGCCATTTCACCGTCGATACGGTCGAGACGAAGCCCCTGACCCGCAACCCGCCGCCGCCCTTCACCACCTCGACCCTGCAACAGGAGGCTGCGCGCAAGCTGGGTTTTTCGGCGAGCCACACGATGCGCATCGCGCAGGCGCTCTACGAAGATGGCGCGATCACCTATATGCGGACCGACGGCGTCCAGATGGACGGCAGCGCGATCAGCGCCGCGCGCAAGGCGATCGCGACGCGCTACGATGGCGGCTATGTCCCGGACAAGCCGCGGCAGTATCAGACCAAGGCGAAAAATGCGCAGGAAGCGCATGAGGCCATCCGCCCCACCGATTTCGGCAAGGACAAGGTGGGCGGCGGTGACCATGCGCGGCTCTACGAGCTGATCTGGAAGCGCGCGCTCGCCAGCCAGATGGCGTCGGCGCGGCTCGAACGCACCAGTGTCGAATTGAGCGATGGCACCGGCAAGACGACGCTGCGCGCGACGGGGCAGGTGGTGAAGTTTCCGGGCTTCCTTGCTCTCTATGATGAAGGCCGCGACGATGCAGAGGACGAGGATGCGCGCCTGCTGCCGGCGATGGCGAAGGGAGATGCGCCGGCGAAAACCGGCGTCGAAGTCGAGAGGCACGAAACGCAGCCTCCGCCACGCTATTCGGAAGCGAGCCTCGTCAAGAAGATGGAGGAACTCGGCATCGGGCGACCGTCGACCTATGCCTCGATCCTTCAGGTACTGAAGGATCGCGACTATGTGCGGGTCGAGAAGAACCGCTTCATTCCCGAAGAGAGTGGTCGGCTGCTCACCGCCTTCCTCGAACGCTTCTTCGAACGTTATGTCGGCTATGATTTCACGGCGGAGCTTGAGGAAGAGCTGGACGACGTATCAGGCGGCCGCGCGCAGTGGCAGGCGGTGCTCGAACGCTTCTGGCGCGACTTCAAGCCGCGCACCGGCGAGGTGATGGAGCAGAAGCCATCGGAGATTACCGCGGCGCTCGACGAGTTCCTCGGTCCCTATCTCTTCCCCGACAAGAGCGACGGTAGCGACCCCCGGCTCTGCCCCAATTGCGGCACCGGGCGGTTGGCGCTGCGTGGCGGCAAGTTCGGGCCATTCATCGCGTGCAGCAACTATCCCGACTGCAAGTTCACGCGCAAATTCGCGCAGTCAGGTGGTAATGGCGAGGCGGATAACGGACCCGAGACGCTGGGCACCGATCCCGAAAGCGGGCTGGAGGTCACGAAGCGCAGCGGACGTTTCGGTCCATACATCCAGCTCGGCGAGGGGAGTGAGGCAAAACGCTCGTCGATCCCCAAGGACATCCCGGCGGAGGATTTCGACCTCGACTATGCGCTCCGGCTCCTCAGCCTGCCGCGCGAGGTCGGGGTGCATCCCGAAAGCGGCAAGCCGATCATGGCCGGCCTGGGTCGCTACGGCCCCTATCTGCTCCACGATGGCAAATATGCGAAGCTGGGCGGCACCGCCGAAATCTTTGACATCGGCATGAACGCCGCGGTCGTCCGTATCGCCGAGGCGGCGAATGGCGGCGGACGCGGGCGTGCAAAGGCCGAACCGCTCAACACCTTTGGCCCGCACCCGACGAGCGGCGGCGAGATGAAGCTGATGGAAGGGCGCTATGGTCCCTATGTCACCGACGGCACGACCAACGCCACCTTGCCCAAGACCACCGACCCGGCGACGCTGACGATGGAAGAGGCGATCGCGCTGATCGACGCACGCGCGGCGAAGGGCCCGGTGAAGGGCAAGAAGAAGGCGGCGCCGAAGAAAAAGGCGGCTGCGAAGAAAGCTGCGGCGAAGGAGGCACCCGCCAGGAAGACGGCGGCCGAGTAGCGCCCTCCTTGATCGTCATTCCCGCGTTGGCGGGGATGACGAGGGCGGGGCGTCAATCCACCCAGTCAAGCCCCATGTCACGATAGACGCTGCGGTCCTCATCCCAGTTTTCCTTCACCTTGACGTGCAGGAACAGGTGGACCTTGCGGCCCATCAGCTCGGTCAGTTCGGCGCGCGCGCGCGCGCCGATTTCCTTGATGCGGGCGCCGCCCTTGCCGAGCACGATCGCGCGCTGGTTGTCGCGCGCGACATAGATTTGCTGGTGGATTTCGGCGCTGCCGTCGGGGCGCATCCTGAACAGCTCGGTCTCGACGGTCGACTGATAGGGCAACTCCTCGTGGAGCTGGCGGTAAAGCTGTTCGCGGGTGATTTCGGCCGCGAGCATCCTTTCGGGGGCGTCGCTCACCTCGTCTTCGGGGAAGTGCCACGGCCCTTCCGGCATCATCCCGGCAAGATGGGCCTTGAGTTCGGGCACACCGTCGCCGCTGCTCGCGGCGATGAAGAAGGTCTCGTCGAACGTCAGCTTCGCATTGAGGTCGGTCGCGAGGGTGAGAAGCTTGTCCTTTCTGGTCAGGTCGACCTTGTTCAGGATCAGATATTTTTTTTCGGGCCGGTTCGCGATCCCGTCGAGCACGCGCTCGACCCGGCCCGTCGGTTTCGCGGCCGCGTCGACCATGACAAGGATAGCCTCGGCCTGCTCGAGACTACCCCATGCGGCGGCGACCATCGCGCGGTCGAGTCGGCGGGCAGGAGCAAAGATTCCGGGCGTGTCGATCAGGACGATCTGCGTCTCGCCCTCCATCGCGACGCCCATCAGCCGCGTGCGCGTTGTCTGCGCCTTGGGGCTCACGATGGCGACCTTCTGCCCGACCAGCGCGTTTACGAGGGTCGATTTGCCTGCATTGGGCGCACCGACGACGGCGACAAAACCGCAGCGCTGGGTCATTTTTCCTGTCCTTCGAGTTCGGCGAGCAGCGCCGCCGCCGCCGCTTTTTCGGCCGCCTGTTTGGATGCGCCCTGCGCCTCGGCACGCGCGAGCTTGCCGATGCTCACCGCGATGCGGAATCGCGGGGCGTGGTCGGGGCCTTCGCGCGATACGATTTCATATTCGGGCGGGCGGCGGCCGCGCGCGAGCGCCCATTCCTGGAGCGCCGCCTTGGGGTGCTTCGGCGCGGCCTGTTGGCCGTCGATCAGTGCGCCCCACTGAGCGAGGATGAAAGTACGCGCTGCCTCGATGCCTCGTTCGAGGAAGAGCGCCCCGATCAGCGCCTCGATCGCATCGGCGGCGATATTGTCGCTGTGGCGGCCGCCATCGCTCCGCGCCTGCGCGCCGAAACGGATCAGCGCGGGCAGGTCGAGCCGCTGCGCGATTGCGGCGCAGGTCGCCCCCGATGCGAGCACGTGCAGCCGCGACGACATCTCGCCCTCGCTCGCCGCCGGAAAGCGCGTATAGAGTTCGGACGCCAGGACAAGCCCGAGCACGCGGTCACCCAGAAACTCCAGCCGTTGATAGTCTGCGCGCCCGGTGCTGCCGTGCGTCAGCGCAAGGTCGTAGAGCGTCAGATCATCCGGGATGCAGCCGATAATGTCGGCCAGCGCCTCGGTATTCAGAGGATCGCTCAAAAACCGTCCCCAATGCGATCCCAGCGCGCCGCGGTGAACCAGCTGATCGGATTCAGCCAGCTCGCCGACCCGTCGGTCGAGAACATGCCGACAAGGGCATGGCCGACCAGATTTTCTTCGGGAACCAGGCCGATGCCCTGATTTTCGATCGCGGGAAAGCGGCTGTCGGCGCTGCGGTCGCGGTTGTCGCCCATCAGAAACAAATGGCCTTCGGGCACGATGATGAGCGGCGTGTTGTCCTCGGCGATCGGCACGATGTCGAGAATTGCATAGCTTTTCCCGTTCGGGAGCGTTTCGCGGAACTGCTTGTATCGGCACTGGCGCCGACCATCTGAACCGACCTCCTCGAACTCCATCGCATAGCAGGGCAAGGTGCCCGATGCGCGCGCTGCCTCGATCATGTTCGGCGTCACGGGGATCACGAAATCGGGCATGGGTTCGCGCGGAAGCGGCTCGCCGTTGAGCCACACGATACCGTCGCGCAGTTCGACACTGTCGCCGGGCAGGCCGATCACGCGCTTGATATAATCATTGTCGGCGTTCGGTGGCGCCTTGAACACCACGACATCGCCGCGTTCGGGCGTGCGCGGAAATATGCGGCCAGGGATCAGCGGAACGCTGAACGGCAGGCTGTATTTCGAATAGCCATAGGCCATCTTGTTCACGAGCAGATAGTCGCCGATCAGCAGCCGCGGCTGCATCGATTCCGACGGAATGTTGAAGGGCGACAGGAAAAAGCTGCGGAACACCAGCACCGCGATCGCGAGCAGCGCGAGGAAGCGCACCGTGTCGACGGCTTCTTCCTTCGCCGAAGCGGGAGCGGGCGTCGGCGCGGACGGCGAGGGCGAATTATCGGCGGCAATGCTGGCTTCGGTCATGCCGCGGCATTGGCGATGAATAGGATGCCACGTCAAGCAAATATCGGCGGATGACGCTGGCGCGGCGCGGGTGCCGGGCCTAGAGAAGGGCCGACATCTCACCCCCGTTCGCATCGGGCGAAGTCGAGGTGGCCATCGCCGTGGTGCCACGCTTCGGGGTGTCTCGACTTCGCTCGACACGAACGGAAAACCAAGGAAGATTCAATGACGATTGCCTCCGACGCCTGGCAGGCCCTTGCCGACTGGCAACCGCAAAAGCTCACCGATCTGGTCGCCGCCGATCCCGATGCGCGCTTGCAGGCGCTGGTGCGCAATGTCGCCGACATCCGCTTCGACTTTGCCAAGACGCACCTCGACGCCGCCGCGATCGCCATTCTGGCGAACCTTGCCGAAGCGCAGGATTTCGGCGGGCGGCGCAAGACGCTGTTTTCGGGCGGTATCGCCAATCCCACGGAGAATCGCGCCGCCGAGCACAGCGCCGAGCGCGGCGATGGAGCACCCGAATCGGTCCATGCTGCGCAGGCCCTGCACCAAAGAATGCGGATGATGATCGACGCGATCGAAGCGGGGGCGTTCGGCGAGATCCGCCACCTGCTGCACATCGGCATCGGCGGATCGGCGCTTGGTCCCGATTTGCTCGTCGATGCGCTTGGCCGCCACAGCGACCGCTATGACGTCGCGGTCGTCTCGAACGTCGATGGCGCCGCACTTGACGAAGCCTTTGCAAAGTTCAGTCCCGAACATACGCTCGTCGCCGTTGCGTCCAAGACCTTCACGACGACCGAAACCTTGCTGAACGCCAATTCGGCGCTGCAATGGCTTGACGAAGCGGGGGTCGCCGACCCCGTCGGCCGCTTCATCGCGCTGACCGCCAATCCGGGCCGTGCGATGGAATGGGGGATCGACGAAACGCGCATCCTGCCGTTCAGCGAGACGGTCGGCGGGCGCTATTCGCTCTGGTCGTCGATCGGCTTCCCCGCGGCGCTCGCGCTCGGCTGGGACGCCTTCGCCGACCTGCTCGAAGGCGCGGCGGAGATGGACCGCCACTTCCGCCTTGCCGACGGCGCCGACAATATCTGCCTGCTCGCCGCCTTTGCCGACCAGGTCTATGCAAACCGTCTCGGCTGTCAGACGCGCGCGGTCTTCGCCTATGACGAGCGGCTGCGCCTGCTTCCCGCCTATCTGCAACAGCTCGAGATGGAATCGAACGGCAAGTCGGTGACGCTGGACGGCGCGCCGCTCGCGCAGCATAGCGCCCCGGTCACCTGGGGTGGCGTCGGCACCGATGCGCAGCACGCGGTGTTCCAGCTGCTCCATCAGGGCACGCACCTGGTGCCGGTCGAGTTCATTGTCGCGCGCGAGCCCGATCATCTGCTCGACGACGCGCATCACGAAACACTCGTTGCCAATTGCATTGCGCAGGGTGCGGCGCTGATGGCGGGGCGCGCGAGCGACGATCGCGCGCGCGCATATCCCGGCGACCGGCCCTCGACGACGATTTTGCTCGATCAGGTGAGCCCGCGCAGCCTCGGCGCGCTGATCGCCTTTTACGAGCATCGCGTCTTTGCCAATGCGGTGCTGCTCGGCGTCAATCCGTTCGACCAGTTCGGCGTCGAGCTGGGCAAGGAGATGGCGAAGGGGCTTGCCGAAGGGACGGTCGACTTCGATCCAGCGACGCAGGCGCTGATGAAGGCGGCGCTCGGCGATTAGGCTGAACGCAGAAATCGATTGGCATCGCGGCCGCGCGTAACCACATAGGCGCGGGCTGCGAACTGCGGCCTGTCCATAGCAGGGGTTCTCCATGTCCGATTTCGACTTCGACCTGTTTGTCATCGGCGCCGGTTCGGGCGGCGTGCGCGCATCGCGCATCGCGGCGTCGCACGGCGCGCGCGTCGCGGTGGCGGAGGAGCACCGGGTCGGCGGGACCTGCGTCATCCGCGGCTGCGTACCGAAGAAGCTGCTCGTCTATGGCGCGCATTTCGCCGAGGATCTGAAAGACGCGCGCAAGTTCGGCTGGGAGGTGCCCGACTGCCGCTTCGACTGGGACGTGCTACGCGACAATGTGCTCGCCGAGGTCGACCGGCTCGAAGGCCTTTATGGGCAGACGCTCGATAACCACAAGGTCAGGGTCTTCAAGACCCGCGCCACCGTCGTCGCGCCGCAAACGGTGCGCCTTGCCGACGGGCAGGAGCTGACCGCCGAGCGCATCCTGATCGCGACTGGCGGATGGCCGCATGTGCCGGATTTTCCGGGCAGCGAACACGCGATCACCTCGAATGAGGTTTTTCACCTCGAAACGCTGCCGAGGCGCGTCGTGATCGCGGGCGGAGGCTATATCGCCAATGAGTTCGCGGGCATTTTCAACGAATTCGGCAGCAAGGTCACGATCGTCAACCGCGGCGACACGATCCTGCGCGGCTATGACGAGCAGATCCGCGACCGGCTGCTCCAGATTTCGATGACCAAGGGCATCGATTTCAAGTTCAACGCGCCGTTCGAGAAGATCGAGAAAAACGACGACGGAACGTTGACGATCTATCTCGGCGGTTGCGAACCGATCGTTGCCGACGCGGTGCTGGTCGCGACCGGGCGCGTGCCCAACACCAAGGGGCTGGGTCTCGATGAGGTCGGAGTCGATCTCGACCCAACGGGTGCGATCAGGGTCGATGAGCACAACCAGTCGTCGGTGCCCAGCATCTATGGGGTCGGCGACGTCACCAACCGCATCCAGCTGACTCCGGTGGCGATCCGCGAGGGGCAGGCGTTTGCCGACTCGGTGTTCGGCGGCCATCCGACGGTGGTGGATTATGCCAATGTCCCGAGCGCGGTGTTCAGCCACCCGCCGATCGGCGCGGTCGGGATGACCGAGGCGGAGGCGCGCAACAAGCTTGGTTCGGTCCGCGTCTACACCAGCGATTTTCGCGCGATGAAAAATGTCCTCGCGGGACGCAACGAGCGCGCGCTCTACAAGATGATCGTCAATGCCGCGACCGACCAGGTCGTCGGGCTGCACATGATCGGCCCGGACGCGCCGGAGATACTTCAGGCGGCGGCCATCGCGGTGAAGGCGGGGCTGACCAAGGCCGATTTCGACGCGACGGTCGCGCTGCATCCGAGCATGGCCGAAGAGCTGGTGTTGTTGAAATAGTGTTACAACGTCGCCCCCGCGCAGGCGGGGGCGACGCCAATCGTCATCCAATCCGGTACGGCACCACATCGCGCCGATCGGGATCGACCAAAATCGGCCGGTCGCTTGGCGGGAAGGCGCGCTGGTCGCAATCGTCGCGCGGGCAGATGCGGCACGACAGGCCGATGCGCGTCGCGGCCTGGGGCGCGGCGACATCGACTCCGTCGGCATAGACAAAGTCGCCTGCATATTGCGCCTCGCACCCCAGTGCGACCGCGTAGCGACGAGGCGCGCGGGCATAGCTTCCCGACGGCTTCACCAAGCCCTTTGCCATCGACACATAGCGCAGGCCGTCGGGCGTCTCGGCGAGCTGGAACAGGATGCGATCGGGGATCGCGACCGCCTCATGGACGATCCACAAGGGACAGGCGCCGCCGAAACGCGCGAATTGCAACCGCGTCGCGCTGTGGCGCTTGGTGATGTTGCCCGCCATGTCGACGCGGCAGAAGAACATGGGAATGCCGCGCGCGCCGGGGCGCTGGAGCGTCGAGAGGCGGTGGCACGCCTGCTCGAAACTCACGCCATATTCGAGCCGCAGCCGGTCGATGTCGTGGCGCACCGCCCGCGCGCTGGCGCGAAAGGGGGCATAGGGCATGAGGACGGCGCCCGCGGCATAGTTGGCGAGGCCGACGTGGAGCAGTTGCCGCGCCGCCGCGGTGCGAAGCGGCGACGCTTCGACCACCGCCGCGATCTCGCGCGCCAGCGCCAGTGCGGCAAGCTGGTGCGCGAGCTGAAATCGGCGGCTTTCGGCAGGCTGTGACGGGTCGATCACCAAATGGCGCATCGTCGCGTCGAAATCGCGCAAGGCTTGGGTTTGCTGATAGACGATCGAGATGCCGAGCGCATCGCGCAGCCGGCGTTCGATCGTCTCGATCGCGGGGGAGGGGGCTTTGCCGCGCAATTGCTCCGCCAATGCCTCTGCCGCGCGGTCGATGCTGTCGACATAATTGCCCGCGTCGTGGAACCAGTCGCGCACTTCTTCCCACGGCAGGCGGCTGCCTTCGGCGATGCCGCCGGTCAGCGCCTCGTCGATGATCTGAAGCCGCTGCCCCGCACGGCGATAGGCGGCGTGGAGCGCAACGAACTGGTCGGCGAACTGCGGTTGTTGCAGCGCCGCGCGTTCGATCTGCTCGGGGGGCAGGGGCGCTGCGGCGAACAGCGGATCGGCGGCGGCTTCGCGGAGCGCTGCCGCGCGGCGGTCGCCGGCGTCGGCGGCGACTTCTTCCCATTCGAGCGGGAACAGCTTTTGCAGCCGGTCGAGAAGGGCGGGGGTCAGCGGGCGGTCGTCATGCTCGATCTGGCTGAGGTAGGAGGCCGAGATGCCGAGCTGGGCGGCGAAGTCGGACTGGCGGAGGTTGCGGGCTTCCCGAAGTTGGCGAAGTTGCCGCCCGGCGTAGAGTCGGTTTTGAACCATCGGTGGCAGCATAGTTTGCAAAGCATCGCTTTGCAACTTTGCAAATTCGCATTTGCCTCTCGGCCTGTATCCGGGCAAGCGACATTCTGAAGTTCGTTGGGAGAGCCGCATGTCCGCCAATATCGCCGAAATGGAACGCCGCCGCGCCGCCGCTGCGCTGGGCGGCGGGCAGAAGCGCATCGAGGCGCAGCACAGCAAGGGCAAGCTGACCGCGCGCGAGCGGCTCGACGTGCTGCTCGACGAGGGCTCGTTCGAGGAGCTCGACACCTATGTCGAGCATGACTGCGTCGATTTCGGATGCAGGACCAGAAGATCCCGGGCGACGGCGTCGTGACCGGATCGGGGACGATCAACGGTCGCCTCGTCTACGTCTTCAGCCAGGATTTCACCGTGTTCGGCGGGTCGCTGTCGAAGCGCCATGCCGAGAAAATCTGCAAGGTGATGGACAAGGCGATGCTGGTCGGCGCGCCTGTCATCGGGCTGAACGACAGCGGCGGGGCGCGCATCCAGGAGGGCGTCGCGTCACTTGGCGGCTATGCCGATGTGTTCCAGAAGAATGTGCTGGCGTCAGGCGTGGTGCCGCAGATTTCGCTCATCATGGGGCCATGCGCGGGCGGCGCGGTTTACAGCCCTGCGATGACCGACTTCATCTTCATGGTGAAAGACAGCTCGTATATGTTCGTTACCGGCCCCGATGTTGTCAAGACGGTCACGAACGAGGTGGTGACGCAGGAAGAACTTGGGGGCGCGATCACGCACACGACCAAAAGCTCGGTCGCCGATCTGGCGTTCGAGAATGACATCGAGGCGCTGCTCGCGGCGCGCGATTTCTTTGACTATCTGCCCGAAAACAACCGCGGCGGGGTTCCCGCACGCCCGACGAGCGACCCGTTCGACCGTGCGGAGATGAGCCTCGACACGCTGATCCCGCCCAACGCGAACCAGCCCTATGACATGCACGAACTGATCCGCAAAACGGTCGACGAGGGCGATTTTTTCGAGGTCCAGCCGGCGCATGCGGGCAATATCATCTGCGGTTTCGGGCGGATCGAGGGGCGGACGATCGGCATCGTCGCGAACCAGCCGCTGGTGCTGGCGGGGGTGCTCGACATCAATTCGTCGAAGAAGGCGGCGCGCTTCGTGCGTTTCTGCGACGCGTTCGAAATCCCGATCATCACCTTTGTCGATGTCCCCGGCTTCTTGCCTGGCACGGCGCAGGAATATAACGGCATCATCAAGCATGGCGCGAAGCTGCTGTTCGCCTATGCCGAGGCGACGGTGCCCAAGATCACGGTGATCACGCGCAAGGCCTATGGCGGCGCGTATGACGTGATGGCGTCGAAGCATCTGCGCGGCGATCTGAACTATGCCTGGCCGACTGCCGAAATCGCGGTGATGGGCGCGAAGGGCGCGGTCGAGATCATCTTTCGCAGCGACATCGGCGACCCGGAGAAGATCGCGCAGCGGACGAAGGAATATGAGGATCGCTTTGCCAACCCCTTCGTCGCGGCGCAGCGGGGATATATCGATGAGGTGATCTACCCGCATTCGACGCGGCGGCGGATTGCGCTGGGGTTACGGAAGCTGCGGAACAAGCAGTTGGAGAACCCGTGGAAGAAGCACGATAATATTCCGCTGTGAGGTGTAGATCATGCGATGGATATTCTCTGGCAAGCTTACAAAGCGGACGCTCGCAAGCCCTGCGAACGAAACCTGCTATCGTTTCGCGGCAAGCGTGGTGTTGCCTGCCGACGTTTCCGGCAGTCTCAGGAGTCTGCTCCAAAACGCGGAATCGTCAGTTGAGTTTATGCCAGTTTCCCATGTTGCATTTCTCATCAAAAATTGGGGTGAAAGCCATGCGAGCATTGGATCGTCGTTCGATCCTAATAAGCCAATTGCGTGGCTGCATTACGATGACCCACGCAAGAGCCTAAGCCTCGTTTGCGGCTTTCCGGAAAACCAGATGGCGGATTTCCGAAATCTTTTGGACGAAGCGTTCTTCCGTGGTTTCCTTGTCTCGGCGTCTGTTTTGGGGAGTTTTTCCGCCGTCGCTAATAATCCCCATTCTAAACAGCCGACACAGGACGAGTTCGAGATCGGTCATCCCTGTCTCGCTGGCCCCGTCAAGATAGAACTTGGTTCGGAGAATGTGACGTGAAACTAGGCCGTCTCAACCATATTGGCATTGCGACGCCGTCGATTGCCGACAGCATCGTCTTTTATCGCGACGTGATGGGCGCGACGAAGATACACGAGCCATTTGACCTGCCCGAGCAGGGGGTGAAGGTGTGTTTTGTCGATACGCCGGGTACCGATGGGGCGCTGAACGGGACGCAGATCGAGCTGATAGAGCCGTTGCCCGGCAACGCCTCGATCGCGGGGTTTCTGGAGAAGAATCCGGCGGGGGGGCAGCATCATGTTTGTTACGAAGTGCCCGACATTCATGCTGCGAAGGCCGAGTTCGAGGCGATGGGTAAGCGGGTGCTCGGCGAGCCGCGGATCGGGGCGCATGGGACGCTGATTTTCTTTCTGCACCCCAAGGATATGGGCGGGGTGTTGACCGAGATTATGGAGACGCCGAAGGGGGCGCACTGATTGCTCCTCCCCCCTTGCGGGGGAGGAAAGTGGAGGTTGGGGACTTGTCCCCTACCGGAACTTGGAGAGGGGTTGGTTGGCGAGCCTGCGGCTCGCGACCCCTCTCCCAGCTACGACTAGGCGGCAAAGCCGCCAGGTCTTCGCATCCCTCCCCCGCAAGGGGGGAGGGAGTTAGGGACTGACACGAATTATGAGCGACAAACCAACCATCGCCGACTGGCAGGCCGCCGCCGAGAAGGAAGTGAAGGGCAAGGACCTCACCTGGCACACGCCCGAGGGGATCGACGTCAAGCCGCTCTATACGGCCGAGGACGTGCGCGAAGACCCCGGCCTGCCCGGCTTCGCGCCCTTCACGCGCGGGGTGCGCGCGTCGATGTATGCGGGGCGGCCGTGGACGATCCGGCAATATGCGGGGTTTTCGACCGCCGAGGAATCGAACGCCTTTTACCGCCGCAACCTCGCGGCGGGGCAGAAGGGGCTGTCGGTCGCCTTCGACCTCGCCACCCACCGCGGCTATGACAGCGACCATCCGCGCGTCGTCGGCGACGTCGGCAAGGCGGGGGTCGCGATCGACACGGTCGAGGACATGAAGATCCTGTTCGACGGCATCCCGCTCGATCAGATGTCGGTCAGCATGACGATGAACGGGGCGGTGATCCCCATACTCGCCTTCTTCATCGTTGCGGGCGAGGAGCAGGGGGTCGATCGCAAATTGCTCGACGGGACGATCCAGAACGACATTCTGAAGGAGTTCATGGTCCGCAACACCTACATCTACCCGCCCGAACCGAGCATGCGGATCATCTCGGACATTTTCGGCTACACCAGCCGCGAGATGCCGAAGTTCAACAGCATCTCGATCTCCGGCTATCATATGCAGGAAGCCGGCGCGACGCAGGTGCAGGAGCTGGCCTTCACCATTGCCGACGGCGCCGAATATGTGCGCTACGGCGTCGCGTCGGGGCTCGACATCGACAAGTTTGCGGGGCGCCTGTCCTTCTTCTTCGCGATCGGCATGAACTTTTTCATGGAGATCGCCAAGCTGCGCGCAGCGCGCGTGCTGTGGCACCGGGTGATGACCAACCTCGGCGCCAAGGACGAGCGCAGCAAGATGCTGCGCACCCACTGCCAGACGTCGGGCGTGTCGCTGACCGAGCAGGACCCCTATAACAATGTCATCCGGACGACGATCGAGGCGATGGCGGCGATGCTCGGCGGGACGCAGAGCCTGCACACCAACGCGCTCGACGAAGCGATCGCGCTGCCGACCGATTTTTCGGCACGCATCGCGCGCAATACGCAGATCGTCATCCAGGAAGAAACGGGGATGACCAAGGTCGTCGATCCGCTTGGCGGCTCCTACTATGTCGAAGCGCTGACACAGGAACTGGTCGACAAGGCGTGGGAGATCATCGAGCGCGTCGAGAGGGAGGGCGGCATGGCCAAAGCCGTCGCCGCCGGCTGGCCCAAGGCGATGATCGAGGAAGCCGCCGCCGCCCGGCAGGCGCGCGTCGACCGCGGCGAAGACGTGATCGTCGGCGTGAACAAATATCGCCTCAAGGACGAGGATCTGCTCGAAACGCTGGAGGTCGACAACACCAAGGTCCGCGAAGCGCAGGTCGCGCGGATCAATCGCGTGAAGGCGAGCCGTGACGAGGCGGCGTGCCGGGCGGCGCTCGATGCGCTGCGGAGGGCGGCGGCGGCACCGCAATCGATCGAAACGAACCTGCTGGCGCACGCCGTTGAAGCCGCGCGTGCGCGTGCGACGCTGGGAGAAATCTCGTCGGCGATGGAGGAAAGCTTCCAGCGTTACGCCACCCAGCCGACCCCGGTGAAGGGCGTCTATGCCGCGCCTTATGCGGGCGACGACCGCTGGCAACAGGTGCTCGACGGGGTGAAGGCGGTCGAACGCCGGATGGGCCGCAAACCGAAGCTGCTCGTCGCCAAGATGGGGCAGGACGGGCACGACCGCGGCGCCAATGTCATCGCCTCGGCGTTCGGCGACATGGGCTTTGACGTCGTGTCGGGACCGCTGTTCCAGACGCCCGAAGAGACGGTGGTGCTGGCGCTCGAAAACGAGGTCGATGTCGTCGGCGCATCGAGCCTCGCGGCGGGTCACAAGACGCTTATCCCCGAACTTATCCACAAGCTGAAAGAAGCGGGGCGCGGCGACATCAAGGTGATCGCGGGCGGGGTGATCCCGCCGCAGGATTATCAATATCTGCGCGACGCGGGGGTGCAGGGGATTTACGGCCCCGGCTCGAACGTCGTGGAATGCGCGGCCGATGTGCTGCGCTTGCTGGGGCATAATATGCCGCCGATTGGAGAAGCTGCGTGACCAATGTGAATCTCTCTACCCCGCTCGTGTCGAGCGAAGTCGAGACACCCATCAACCGTAAGCCCAGCCCGAGGGGCATCTCGACTTCGCTCGATGCGAACGGGGAAGGGGAGATGCGCACCGACTGGACCCGCGAGGAAATCGCCGCCCTGTTCGACCTGCCGTTCGACGAACTGATGTGGGAGGCGCAAGGCGTCCACCGCCGCCATCACGCGCGCGGCGAAATCCAGCTCTGCACCCTGCTCAGCATCAAGACCGGCGGCTGCGTCGAGGATTGCGGCTATTGCTCGCAGTCGGCGCACGCCGACACCGGCCTGAAAGCGACCAAGCTGATGGACGTGCGCGCGGTGCTGCAAGCCGCGGCGCAGGCGAAGGATGCGGGGTCGAAGCGCTTCTGCATGGGCGCCGCGTGGCGCAACCCCAAGGACCGCGACATGCCCGCGATCGTCGAGATGATCGAAGGCGTGCGCGCGATGGGCATGGAAACCTGCATGACGCTGGGGATGCTGAGCAAGGAACAGGCGCAGGTGCTGGGCATGGCGGGGCTCGATTATTACAACCACAATATCGACACCTCGCCGGAACATTACGGCAATGTCATCACGACGCGGAGCTTTCAGGACCGTCTCGATACGCTGGAGGAAGTGCGCGCGGCGGGGATCAACGTGTGCAGCGGCGGCATCGTCGGCATGGGCGAGACGCGCGCCGACCGGGTGGGTTTCATCCACACGCTTGCGACCCTGCCCGAACATCCGGGCAGCGTACCGATCAACGCACTGGTGCCGGTGAAGGGGACCGTGCTCGGCGACATGCTGGCCGACACCCCGCTCGCCAAGATCGACGATATCGAGTTCGTCCGCACCGTCGCGGTGGCGCGCATCACCATGCCGAAGTCGATGGTCCGCCTGTCGG